>JAWOHV010000050.1:0-3450 GCA_046484965.1 Prochlorococcaceae cyanobacterium | reverse complement strand
TGTACAGCCTGTACAGATTCAGGGAGGCGCCCAAATTGGCAAGGCTTCCCCCTGAGCCGTCAGGCGCCCCAGCCCGAACGAACTGCTCAGCCGCCACCCGCCAACGAGGCTCCACACGCAACAAGCCCCTCACAGGCTGCAGCCCCAACACCAAGCCGCAGCTACTTTTTCGCCAGCCAGCGCTGCCTCCGTTGTAGACGAAGTCGGCCGGAGGCCATACACCGACCGCTGGTACTACCGGGTGTTCCAGAGCGCCCCCGACCTGATCCGCGCGCTGCTGCCCGGCTCAAGCGCCGCCAAAAACGAGCTGAGCCTCGACCCCTCAGCTCCTGGCGATCGCCTCTATCGCTTTGCAGCCCTCGAGATCAAAGAGCTGAGCCACCGCCTGGACGGCGTGCTCTGGCCCGGTGGTGCTGCTGGAGGTGCAGATGCACCCGCAGGTGGATCAGCCTCGGCCCCACCAAGCTGCCCAGACTTCTGCAGGTGCTCCTGAACGAGGTGCACTGGATCAGCCTGGAGGAGCTGAGCCAGCAGCCAGCAGATCCTGGCCATGCGCCCTGATCTAGAGAGGAGCAAATCATGGTGATCGCCGGCATCCCCCGAGAAGAGATCCGCCATACCAGGGCAGTTCAGGACTGGCTGGCCGAAGGCCGCCAGGAAGGCCGCCGAGATGAGGCTGCTTCCGTCACCCTCCGCCAACTCAACCGCCGCTGCGGCCCCTTGAGCGACAACACCACCGCCCAGATCCAGGCGATGCCCCTGGAGCAACTGGAAGCCCTGGCCGTAGGCGAAGCCTTCTCCGCAGGAGTGGCCCTGCTCGACTTCCAGGGCCCAGCCGACCTGGCCGCCTGGCTGGCCGCCAACGCCTGAGCGTGCTGCAGGCGCAACCGGAGCAGGGGCAGATCTGGCAATGTCGCTAAGCTGAAATTCCGCATTTCAGAGCGATGCCAGGACCCCAGCGTGTACCCCTGCGCGAGGTGCTCACGGTGTCGAGCCGCGTTTCGCGGTGATCGTGGAAGACTGCGGCGGTGAGCTGCGACTCAAGCCGGCAGCCGTGCTGGAGGTGGAGCTGTACAGCGATGAGGACATCGCCGAATGGGATCAGGCCGATGCACTTTCAGACCAGGAACGCCAGCAGATCCTTGAGCGTCTCAAAACCCACTGATGCGTATGTTTCTGGATGCGTGTTTTTCTGGATGCCAATGTGCTCTTCACCGCTGCCCATAACCCCAATGGCAAGGCCGCGTTGGTGATCACGCTGGGTTCAGAGGGACTGTTCCAGCTCGCGACCAGCGCCTACGCCAAGGAAGAAGCTCGGCGTAACCTCGCACGCAAAGCTCCCGATCGTTTGCCTGAGTTCAGTCGACAGCTGAGCAAGATTCGGCTGGTGGCAGACAACCCCTGCATCCCCTGCCCAGCAGATGCGAAGCCAATGTGTTGCTGACCGGCGATCACCGCGACTTCGGGTTTCTGATGAATGCCCCTGAGCTGGGCGATGGGCTGTTGATCCAGCCTGTAGCGGATTTTCTTGCTGCGCTGGGTGATCCGGGATGACGCGCAGACCTTCCCCCTGGAGAAACTGGAAGCCCTGCTCGACTTCCAGGGCCCAGCCGACCTGGCCGCCTGGCTGGCCGCCAACTCCAACAACCCGGCCTGACGCCACCGTGCAGCCGGCGACCGGAGAGCATGTGAGCGGCACCCTCCAGGATTCCGTACAGGTTGTACAGAATTAGCTACGGCGCGTCCTGAGGCAGGCCGGGGCGGGACTCCCCCCTGAGCCGCCAGGCACCCCAGCCCGAACGAAGCGCCGGGCCGCCTTTTCACCTGCTCGCGGCAGGGCGCCACATCTGATGTCTCTGAGCCGCAGTTGCTGCAGCCTCCCATGCCAGATTGAATGGCAGCACCGGTTGTGGTGGTGAGCTCTGCTCCCGCCTGCCGCGCTGCCGATTGCAGAACAGGTGTCTCTTCCGAAGCCACAGGGGTCCCCTGCTGCGCACCCTTTCATCTCTGGCACCACCACACCACATCTGGTGTCTCCAGCTCCCGAATTTTTAAGCCTCCTGTAAGTGCTCCCCCCTGAGCCGCCAACGAGGCTCCACACGCAACAAGCCCCGCACGGGTCATGACGCATCAGCTGCCGACAGGCAAGGTGATTCAGCGCGAGCAAACGTCGTTTCAGGTGGAACTTGCAGTGCAGCGGGGCCTGCAGCTACCAAGCCAGCCAAGCGCTCGGGAAGCACCAGACCCTGCTCCGAGTGGATGAGCACCGGTGTGAGCAAGGCCTGCTAGGCCAGGCATGCCTGCGGAATGCATGTAAAGTGCAGCCAGTCTGGGCAAGGATCCGATGGCCACATTGCAGATCCGCGACCTCCCCGATCCCCTGCACCAGCTGTTGCAACTGCGGGCTCGGCGTCACCACCGCAGCTTGAGCCAGCAGGCACTCAGCGATCTGCAGCAGGCCTGCGGGGGAGATCCCCGCGAGCGGCGCCGTCAGGCCCTCGCCGATCTTCAGGGTCTGGCCGATGAGCGGGGCAGGCAGTGCTTCGATCCGGCGCCTGAGGAGCTGATCCGTCAGGACCGAACCCGCTGAGATGGCCAGCCTTGTTCTCGATGCCTCGGCTGTGGTGCGGATCATTGAGGGGGCTGAGGCAGCGGCGCCTTTCCAGGAGGCTGTGCTGAAGGCCGATCTGGTGCTCGCTCCAGAGCTGATGCTCACCGAGGTGGCCAATGCCCTATGGCGGCTGCAGCGTGCTGGCCAGCTGGAGGTGGATGGGCTGCAACGGCGCTTGAGCCGGGCTGTGGAGCTGGTGGATGTGATTGAGCCTGACCGTCACCTGCAGGCAGAGGCGCTGGCGTTGGCCTGCCATCTGGATCACCCCGTTGTCGACTGCCTCTATCTGGCCCTGGCCCGCCGCGAAGCAGCCGTGCTGGTCACCGCCGATCAGCGCCTGCAGCAGCTGGCTGCGCGGGTGCTCCCCTGAACGTTTCCTTCATGAACCCCCAGCTCCAAGGGCCGCATGCGGGGTCTGGAAAAAATGAGGGCAACGACCAATCCATAGTTGCAACTGTGCAGGAGTCTGTACAGGCCGTACAGATTCAGAGAGGCGCCCAAATTGTCATGGCAGCTGGCTTCCCCCTGAGCCGCCAAGCTGTCCAGCCGGAACAAACCCCCTCACGACCTGCAGCCCCAACCCCAAGCCGCGGCACCCTTTTTGCCAACGAGCGCCCGCCGCTCCATCACCCGCAACCAGTGAACATCGACCGCGTGGACCTACCGGGTGTTCCAGAGCGCCCGGACGGCGTGCTCTGGCCCGGTGGTGCTCCTGGCGGCGCAGAGCTGTCGGTTTCTTCAGAAGCACCCGCAAGTGGATCAGCCTCGGCCCCACCAAGCCGGCCAGAGCACGCCGTCCGGGCGCTCTGGAACACCCGGTAGGTCCACGCGGTCGGTGT
>JAWOHV010000035.1:0-5232 GCA_046484965.1 Prochlorococcaceae cyanobacterium | reverse complement strand
GTTATATTTTTCCATCTGCCGGAAGTAAGGAGGCTGGAAGTGCTCTTCATTGATCTTGAAGCGGATGAACTCGTCACGATCCGTCTTCTGCAACATCTGGCGGCTGCCAGCGCGGCGGCCGCTTCGGCGGCCACAGCCCCCCTGGCCGGCCAGACCTTCGTGCTCACCGGCACCCTGCCAACGCTGAGCCGCAGCGCCGCCCAGGCCCTGATCGAAGCGGCCGGCGGCAAGGTGGGCAGCTCGGTGAGCAAGAAAACCAGCTATGTGGTGGCCGGCGCCGAGGCCGGCAGCAAGCTGGCCAAGGCCGAGGCCCTGGGGGTGGCGGTGCTCGATGAGGCGGGGCTGCGGGCGCTGCTGGCGGGCTGATCCGCTGCCGCTCAGGCACCGGCCTTGAGCAAATAGCTCCGCACCACCTCTGCCGGAGGCTGGTGCTCCAGATCCACCTGGCGGTTCAGCTCCTGCATGCTGGCGGCATCAAGGCTGCCGGCCAGGGCCCGCATCGCCGCCAGCAGCTGCGGATGGCGGCGCAGGCTAGCGCTGTTGAACACCGGCACCGCCTGGTAGGGCGGGAAGTAATGGCGATCGTCAGCCAGCTGGCTGAGCCCCAGGGCGGCAATCTGACCATCGGTGGCATTGCCGGCGATCACATCCACCTGGCCATCCGCCAGGGCCCGGTAGGTGAGCCCGAGATCCATCTCCCGGGGCGGCGTGGCAAACAGCAGCCCATAGCGACGCGACAGGCCCGGATAGCCATCCTTGCGGTTGAGAAATTCGAAGCCGAAGCCCGCCCGCCAGCTGGGGGCCAGGGGCAGCAGGTCGCTGATCGTGCGCAACTGGTGGCGCTGGGCATCGGCGCTGCGCACCAGGATCGCGAAGGTGTTGTCGAAACCCAGGGATCGAAACACCGTGAGGCCGAACTGGCGTTGATAGAGCCGCGCCGTTTCCCTCCAGACCCGCTCCGCATCGCTGATCGGATCTTTCTTCAAGATGGCCGTCCAGGCCGTGCCGGTGTATTCCACGTAGCCATCCACCTGGCCGCGGCGCAGGGCCTCGTGCAGCAGCACGGTGCCGCCCAGGTCGAATTTGCGGCTCACCTTCAGGGGCGTGCTGCGCTCGATCTGCTGGGCCAGCAGCTCCCCGAGGATCACCTGCTCGGTGAAGTTCTTGGAGCCGATCGTGACCACCTCCCCGACCTGATGGGGCCAGAGCAGCACGGCCATCAGGCTGAAACCGGCCAGGACCAGGGCCAGGGCCGCCTGCCGCCTGCCGAGCTGGCGGCGCCGCCAGCTCGGCAGGCGACCAAGCAGCCCGTCCAGCAGCAGTGCCAGCGCCGCTGCAGGCAAGGCCCCCGCCAGGATCAGGCCGTTATCCACCGTGGCGATACCGCGGTAGATGAACACCCCCAGCCCGCCGGCGCCGATCGCCGCCGCCACCGTGGCCAGGCCCACACTGCCCACGGTGGCGAGGCGGATGCCGGTGAGGATCACGGGCCAGGCCAGGGGCAGCTCGATCGCCCAGAGCACCTGGCGGCGGCTGAGCCCCAGGGCCAGGCCGGCCTCCACCAGGCCGGCCGGCACCGCCTGCAGGCCGGTGACGGTGGTGCGCAGCAGCGGCAGCAGGGCGTAGAGACTGAGGGCCAGCACCGCCGGCGCCGGACCGATGCCGCCCAGCAGGGGCACGGTGAGCAGGATGCCGAACAGGGCCAGGGCCGGGATCGTTTGTATCGCACTGGCACCGCCCAACACCAGCCGCCCCAGCTTTGGCCTGCGGGCCGCCAGGATCCCGATCGGGATGGCCAGCAGCAGGCCGATTGCCAGGGCCAGGCCCACCAGCGCCAGGTGTTCGGCGATCCGCGTGGCCAGACCTTCTGGCAGCAAGGCCGGCAGCGGCGAGGGAACGGCTGGATTCTGGCCTGGCGATCGGGAACCAGCGGCCCCAGGCCGGGCCAGGATGGGGCCATGGATCACCCCAGCCCCGCCGCCTACCGCTGGATCAAAACCGAGTGCGGCCGCGCCAAATACAGCGAGCTGGCCGCCCGGCCAGGCCCATGGGCCCGCCTACGGCTGCTGTGGTTCGTGCTGATCGCGGCGGTCCGCGACCGGCGGCTGCCGCACAACCCCTGAGCGGCGATCAGCCCAGCGGATGCAGGTCGCGACTGCCGCAATAGAGGCAACGCTGCAGGCGGCTGTTGAGGGTTCGGCCGCAGTTGCCGCAGCTCTGCTGCCGGGGTCCGCCCCCCCGCCGGCCATCGGCCACCCCATCGCGCAGATCGATGGCCTCCACCCGGGCCCGCAACTGCTCCTGACGGAACAGGCCCGCCTCCTCCAGCAGCTCCCGCATCGCCTCCAGCACCAGGGCCAGGCGATGCAGCCGCTCATCCACCGCGGCGAGGTAGGTGCCCAGATCCTCCTGATCCAGCCGCGTGGGCAACTGCAGACCCTCTCCCCCAAACCAATCCCATGGCTGGTTCAACTCCTGGGTCATGGCGGCAAGGCGGGATGTTCAGGCCGCATCCTGGCCAGGCCGCCCGGATCGGGCAACCAGGCTGAGCCTCAGGGCTCCGCCCCCTGAAGCGCCCGCTGCGCCGCCCTTCCCGCCACCCACACCGAGGCCACGGTGGCCAGCAGACCCACAATCCGCAGGGCCCAGGTGCCGGCATCGGCTTGGCCGCTGAGCACTTCGCCAAAGCGGGCCACATCGCCGGCCAAGGCACCCAGGCCGCAGAACAGGATCGTGCCCGGCAGGATTGCGATCAGACCGATCGAGTAGTCGCGCCAGCTCACCTCACTCAGCCCATAGGCGAAGTTGAGCAGGGAGAAGGGGAAAGCCGGCGAGAGCCTGGTGAGCAGCACCAGCTTGAGGCCTTCGCGGCTCACGGCCTGCTCCACCGCCTGCAGCTTGGGCACCGCGCTGAGGCGCCGGCGCGCCCACTGCCGCAACCAGGTGCGGCCCAGCAGGAAGGCCGCCTCCGCCCCCAGGCAGGCCCCCACGAACACGATCAGGCTGCCCCACCAGGGGCCATAGAGGGCGCCGGCCAGCATCGAGGCCCACACCCCCGGCAGCAGCAGCGTGACCCAGAGGGCATAGAGGGGCACGAAGGCCGCCGCCCCCAGGGGTGAGCGCAGGGCCGGCAGCACGGCATCGAGCCAGGCGGGATCGGTGGAGGGCATGGCCATGAGGCTAGGGCTGGCTTTAGAAAGCAAGGGCACTTTCAGGCCAGGCGATGACCGGCGCAGAGCCCACCGCAGTGCCGCTGCCCCCTCCTCCTCCATCTCCCGCCGGGCGCTGGCGCCGCTGGCTGGCGCCCGGTCTGGGGCTGCTGCTGCTGGCGGGCGTTGCCATCGGCATGGCCCAGAAGCAGCGGCAGCAGCGCCTAGCCGAACAGGCCCGCCAGCAGCAGCCCCTGCCGCGCCGGGTCGCCGCCCTCGGCCGGGTGGAGCCCCTCGATCGGGTGGTGAAACTCTCGGTGCCGGCAAGCCTCAACAACGACGCCGTGCGCCAGCTGCTGGTGAAGGAAGGCCAGGCGGTGAGCCAGGGCCAGACCCTGGCGATCATGGACAGCTTCGAGAGCCTCGATCGCACGGTGCGCGAAGAAGCCGCCGCAGTGGCGGTGGCCGAGCGCAAACTCAGCGCCCAGGCCAGCGTGATCAGCCGCTACCGCGCCGAGCTGGCCCAGGCGGTGGTGGAGCTGCGCCGTTACAGCCAGCTCTATGAGCAAGGCGCCAGCAGCGCCGAAACGCGCGACCGCAGGATCACGATCGAAAGCACCAGCCGCGCCAACCTCGAGCAGGCCCTGCAGGATCAGGAGACCCTGCGGGCCGAGCTGGAGCAGAAGGGGGCCGCCCTGGCCCAGGGGCGCTCCGAGCTGGCCAAGGCCACGATCCGGGCCCCCTTTGCCGGCACCGTGTTCAAGATCAACGCCTACCCCGGCGACAAGGTGGACGACGACGGCCTGCTGGAGATGGGCGACAGCAGCCGCATGGGCGTGATCGCCGAGGTGTATCAGACCGACCGCGGCGGCATCACCCTCGGCCAGCGGGCGGTGATCACGGCCGATGGCTTCCCCGGCAAGCAGATCGAAGGGCAGGTGGTGGAGATCTCCCGCCAGGTGAGCCGGCAGACGGTGTTCAGCGGCGAAGCCGGCGAGAACCTCGACCGGCGCGTGTTCGAGGTGAAGATCGGCCTGGGCCCGGAGGCCGCCGCGATGGCCAGCGCGATCAACTACCTGCAGGTGAACGTGCTCTTCGATCCGCTCAGCCCCGAACAGCTGCGGGAGCAGAAACAGCGGCTCGAGCAGCTGGTGCAGGAGCAGCGCCGCGAGCAGAGCGGCCTGTCGCGCCCGAGCCCGCGATGACCCTGCCCCCCGTGCTGCGTCGCACCCCCCTGGCCTGGCGCCAGGCGATCCACCGGCCGATGCGCCTGGCCGCCGCCATCGCCGGGGTCACCTTCGCCAACGTGCTGGTGTTCTTCCAGATGGGGCTTTCCGGCGGCCTCTACGACAGCCAGAAGCGGCCGCTGCAGCGGATCAACGGCGAGCTGGTGATGGTGAGCAGCCGCTACCTCTACCTGGGGGAGCAGCTCAACTTTCCGCGCGCCCGGCTCACCCAGGCGCTGGGGGTGGAGGGGGTGCAGGCGGTGACGCCGCTCTACATCGGCATCAGCGAATGGCTCAACCGCGACAGCCGCCAGCAGAAGCAGGCGCTGATCTTCGGCATCGCCCCGGAGAACCCAGGCCTGCGCATTCCCGAGCTGGCGGCGCAGCCGTTCCTGCTGCAGCGCAGCGATGCGCTGCTCTTCGACACCCGCTCCAAGAAAAATGCCGGCCCCGTGGCCGACACGGTGCGCCGCGAGGGGCGCTACGAAACCGAGCTGGGCGGCGTGCGCGCGGTGGTGAGCGGGCTGTTCACGATGGGGCTCACCTTCGCCGCCGACATCAACCTGGTGACATCAAGCACCAACTTCAAGAACTACTTCCCCAACCAGAGCGCCGACGACATCCAGATGGGTGTGATCCAGCTGCAGCCGGGGGTGGACCCGCTGCGGGTGCAGGCCACCTTGAAGGGGTTTCTGGGGCCGACCGTGAAGGTGCTCACCCTGAAGGAGCTGCAGGCCACCGAGGTGAGTTACTGGCGGCGCAACACCTCCTTCGGCCTGATCTTCGGCCTCGGGGTGCTGGTGGGCCTGGTGGTGGGCGGCATCATCGTGTATCAGATCCTCTACTCCGATGTGAGC
>JAWOHV010000204.1:0-28615 GCA_046484965.1 Prochlorococcaceae cyanobacterium | reverse complement strand
CGCCAGGACAGCCTCGAGGCCCTGGCGGTTGCCGTGCAGGGCAGCGTGCACCTGCTGGCGCTGGGGGGCTATGCCCTGCCGCTGCAGCACTGCGCCCGCAGCGGCTCGCCGCTCGAGCCCCCTCTGGGCAACTGGGACTGGCGCTGCAGCCTGATCCCCAGCGAAGGCTTCGTGATCGGGGCGGTGGCCGGGGCGCGGCTGCTGCTCAACGCCTCCGAGCTGGCCCTGCTGCAGCGGCTGTTGCGGCCGGCGCTGCCGCGCCGCCGCAACAGCGCCCTGATGGGTCCCCTGCCGGTGTGGCTGCGGCTGCTGCAGCTGCTCGAGCTCTGGCAGCAGGAGCACCTGGGGCGCACCTGCCGCTCCTTCCGGCTGCTCCGCAGCGCTGCGTCATCATTGCCCGGCGAGAGCAAGGCGCCGGAACAGTCATCGTGAAGGCAAGCGAGAGCTCCGCTGAATCCACGGGTCTGCAGGCCGTTCTGGCCATCAGCGGCTTCAGGCGGCTGTGGCTGGGCCAGATCTTCTCCCAGCTGGCCGACAAGTTTTACATTGTGTTGATGGTGTTTCTGATCGCCCGCTACTGGGTGATCGATGCGCCACCGGAGGGGGGAGCCCTGGCCGAAGCCGCCGCCGCCATCCGGGTCGACCTGCAGAGCCGCGGCCAGGTGATCACCCTGCTGGCCACCGGCATCTACGTAGCCAACACGATCCCGGCGATGGTGCTGGGCACGGTGGCCGGGGTCTGGGCCGACCGCTGGCCGAAGCGCGAGGTAATGGTGGCTTCCAACGGCCTGCGGGCCCTGCTGGCCCTGCTCGTGCCGCTCTGCCTGCTGGAGGGTCCCGAGTGGCTCGGCCTCAGCTGGGGCTACTGGGCCTTGCTGGCGATCACCTTTCTGGAATCGGTGCTCACCCAGTTCTTCGCCCCGGCGGAGCAGGCGGCCATGCCGCTGCTGGTGGCTCCGCGTCAGCTGCTGGCGGCCAATTCGGTGTACCAGGCCACCAGCATGGCCGCCACGATCGTGGGCTTCGCCCTCGGCGATCCAATTCTGCGGCTGCTGCATCGGCTGTTCGCCGAGGCCGGCATCGGCGGTGGTGAATTCGTGCTGCTGCCGTTCTGCTACGGCATGGCCGCCCTTTCCCTGGCGGGTCTAAGCCTGCCGGAACGCAACCGCGAGCCCAGCCACACCAGCGTCTGGAGCGAGATCGGCGAGGGGCTGCAGGTGCTGCGGGAGCGTTCAAGTGTGCGCAGCGCCCTGCTGCATCTGGTGCTGCTCTACAGCCTGCTGGCCGCCCTCTACGTGATGGCGATCAGCCTTGCCTCCGCGATCCCGGCCCTGGGGCCCACCCAGTTCGGCACCCTGCTGGCGATGAGCGGCATCGGCCTGGCCCTTGGCGCCCTGGCGGTGGCCCAGCTGGGCCATGGCCTCAACCGCCGCGCACTGGCCTCCACCGGCCTTGGCACGATTGCCTTCGCCCTGGTGCTGCTCGGCCAGTTGCAGGGCCAGCTGGTGATGACCCTGCTGCTCTGCGGTCTGCTGGGAGCAGGGGCAGCGATGCTGGCCATCCCCGCCCAGACCACCATCCAGGAAGACACCCCCGAAGCCATGCGCGGCAAGGTGTTCGGCCTGCAGAACAACCTGATCAACATCGCCCTGAGCCTGCCGCTGGTGCTGGCTGGCACGATCGTGAGCCGCTATGGGTTGATGCCGGTGCTCTGGGCCCTGGCCAGCCTGGCCCTGCTGGCGGCCCTGCTCGAGCGCCCCTGGGAGATCCGCTGAAGGGCGCCGCTACTGTTGGGGATCAGCGGAGCCGTCACTGGTGGTTCACATTGCCTGGCTGGGCAAGAAATCGCCGTTCTGCGGCAATGTCACCTACGGCCTGAGCACCACCGAAGCCCTGCGCCAACGCGGGCACCGGATCAGCTTCATCCACTTCGACACCCCCACCACCCTGGGCTGGTCTGATTCTCCAGGCGGAGGCGAAGACAGGGGAGCTGGGCCGGAATCCCCTGAGGTTGCCCTTCCCTACCTGGTCAAATCGCAGGTTTACACCATCCCATCGCCCGGTGCACAGCGGGAGCTGCGGGAGTCGCTGGAGCGGCTGCGCCCCGATCTGGTGCACGCCAGCCTCACCCTCTCACCGCTCGATTTCCGCCTGCCCGACCTTTGCCAGCAGCTGGGCGTGCCTCTGGTGGCCACCTTCCACCCGCCCTTCGATGCAGGCCTGCGCAACCTCACCGCCGGCACCCAGCAGCTCACCTACCAGCTCTACGCCTCCTCCCTGGCCCGCTACCACCGCGTGATCGTGTTCTCAAGCCTGCAGGCCGAGGTGCTGGCCCGGCTGGGGGTGCAGGAGCAGCGGCTGGCGGTGATCCCCAACGGCGTTGACACGGACCTCTGGTGTCCGGCCGAGACGGCAGGCAGCGATGCAGGAAGTGGCTGCCCAGCCAACGAAGCCCTGAACGAACTGCGGCAGCGCTTTGCAGGCCGGCGGGTGTTCCTCTACATGGGCCGAGTGGCCACCGAGAAGAACGTGGAGGCCCTGCTACGGGCCTGGCGCCTGGTGCGCCCCAGCGGCTGCGTGCTGGTGATTGTGGGCGACGGCCCCCTGCGCAGCCCCCTGCAGGCCGCCAGCGATGAGCAGGATGTGGTGTGGTGGGGCTACGAGCCCAACCTGGAGCGGCGGGTGGCCCTGCTGCAGCTGGCCGAGGTGTTCCTGCTGCCCTCGCTGGTGGAGGGGCTTTCACTGGCGCTGCTGGAGGCGATGGCCAGCGGCACGGCCTGCGTGGCCACCGACGCCGGTGCCGATGGGGAGGTGCTCGCCGGCGGCGCCGGCATCGTGATCAGCACCCAGGGCGTCACCACCCAGCTGCGCACGCTGCTGCCGGTGCTGCGCGATCAGCCGGTGCTCACCGCCGAACTGGGCCGCCGCGCCCGCACCCGGGCGCTGGAGCGCTACACCCTGGTGCGCAGCATCGACAGCCTCGAGAACCTCTATGGCGAGTTGGTGCCCCAGGGCTCAAGGGTGCGCTGAGGGCGTCTGGGCGGCCGCCGTCGGCTGCTCGAGGGCCCGTTGGCGCTCGCGGATCACCTCCAGCCCCACCACCGCGGCATAGCTCTCGAAGTTGAGCATCTGGTCTTCGAATCCCTGGCTGCCGCCATGGGCGCGCAGGTGGGCCGCCCACCGCTGCAGGGCCCGCGCCGCACTGAACACCGAGCCGCAGGGATGGGCCACCACCGCATAGCCCAGCTCCTGCAGGGCAGCAGCGCTGAGCAGGGGGGTGCGCCCCCCTTCGATCAGGTTGGCCATGCTCCAGGTGCCGGCCTGCGCCAGCACCGCATTGGCCGCCCGCATCGACTCGACGCTCTCGAGGGCCTCCACGAACACCAGGTCGGCGCCGGCTTCGGCGTAGAGGCGGGCCCGGCGCAGGGCCTCCTCCAGCCCAAGCACGCCGGCCGCATCGGTGCGCGCGGTGATCACCAGGTCGGGATCGCTGCGCGCCCAGAGGGCCGCCCGCAACTTGGGCAGAAACTCCTCCACCGGCACCACCTGCTTGCCGGCCATGTGGCCGCAGCGCTTTGGGTAGGTCTGGTCCTCCAGGAAGAGAGCGGCCACCCCGGCCTGCTCGGCCTCGCGCACCGCCCTGATCACGTTGTTGGCATCGCCGAAGCCCGTGTCGAGGTCCACAAACACCGGCAGCGCCACCGCCTGGCAGATACGGCCGTACTGCTGCAGCATCTCGGCGGCCGAGAGCACGCCGATGTCTGGCGCCCCCAGCAGGCTGCCGGAGAGGCCGTAGCCGGCCGCCGCGATCGCCTCGAAGCCGGCCTGCTCGAGGATCCGGGCCGAGAGGGCGTCATGGCAGCAGGGCATCTGCAGGATGACCGGGTCGGCCAGCAGCTGACGAAAGCGGGTGGTGGGGCGCATGGTGATCAGTTCAGCTGGGCACAACAGGCGGCGAAGGCGGCTGCCGGATCGGGCGCCGCGGTGATCGGCCGGCCGATCACCAGCTGCGAGGCACCGGCAGCGATGGCCTCAGCCGGAGTCATCACCCGCCGCTGATCGCCGCGCTCCGCCCCCGCCGGCCGGATGCCGGGGGTCACCAGGGCAAACGGCTCAGGGTGGGACGCCCGCAGGGCCGCCACCTCCAGGGGTGAGCAGACGCAGCCGCCGATGCCGGCCTGCGCCGCCAGCTCGGCCAGGCGCGGCACGTAATCCTGCAGCAGCTCTTCGATCGCCAGCTCAGCGGCGAAGCGGGCCTGATCCCAGCTGGTGAGCACCGTCACCGCCAGCAGCGTGGGGGGCGGCAGGCCCGCCGCCGCGGCCGCTTCCTGCGCCGCCGCCTGGGCAGCCGCCAGGGCCTCGCCCCCGGCGCAGGCATGCACGGTGATCAGCTCGGCCCCCAGCTGCGCCGCGCTGCGGCAGGCGCCGGCCATGGTGGCGGGGATGTCGTGGAACTTGAGATCGAGGAACAACCGCTTCCCCTGATCGCGCAGCTGTTGCACCACCAGCGGCCCGCCGGCCACGAACAGCTCCAGCCCCACCTTCACCCAGCGCAGCTGCGGCACCGCCGCGGCAAAGGCGAGGGCCCGCTCGGGGTCCATGCCATCGAGGGCAACAATGACCCGATCGGCGATCCGATCGGCGGGGGAAGGCAACACGCGGCTGCGGCAGAGAGAAGGCGCTGAGGCTAGGAAACGGCGGACTCTGAGCCGGGAGAGGGCCGCAAGCTGGCAGTAGCCGAACTGCTGCTCAATGTGAAAGCAGCTGAGGCTGAGCAGCCCGCTGAAGCCCAGGATGGGTCTTCAAACCGGTCAGACCATGCAGCGCATCAAAGCGAACCGCTCCCATTCCGACACCCTGAAATGGAGATGGCGCTATCGCACGCCAAGCGAGGCCGCCGGCCCCACCATCAGAGCCCACGGGAAGTTCGTGACAGACCGAGATCCCGATGCCGATGGCTCGTACCAGATCCTGCGCATCAAGGGTCGCCGCAATGGCGACCGGATCACCGGCCTGGTTCCTGCTGGCACCTCGATCCCCGGCAACAGCCCCTACGAAGGCGACAATGTAGTCCGCAGAAACAGGGCTTCCCAGGGCGAACAGTTGACCACAGGCGGATTTCAGTTTGCGCTCAAAAATGGCGATTACTCAAATGTGTTCTTTGCCAGCTTTCTCTCCCCACCGACCTACCTGGATTTTCACTCCGTATCCCCCTTCCCTGAAGGCCCCGTAGCACCGAACACTGAAACCGCCGTTATCTTCAAGGCCTGGATCACCTGAGGATGATCTGGGCGGGTCCCTCACCCCAATACCAGCCGCCGGAAAGTCTTCTTGCCCAGCTGCAGCACCTTGCCCTGCAGCTGAGCGGCATCGCTGAACTCCTGATTGGGGTCGGCCAGCTTCTGGCCATCGAGCCGCACCAGATCGACGAGCCGTTGCAGCAGCTCCCCCAGTTCCTGCTTCAGGTGCACCGTGGAGCGGCGCCACACAGCGCACCTTCCTCGCTCTCAATGACGCCACTGCCGGCTATCAAGCCAATACCGACGGCTTGATTGAAATCACGGGGTACACAGGAAACCTCATTCAGCTCGTCATCGGTTGAGCAGGAGGCTGGACGGAGCACGGAGCCATAGTGATGCACGCGTAGAACATGTCGCCGCGTGCAGTCGGCGGCGGCTGGCGTCGAGCTGGGGCTGGAGGAGGGCAAGCCTCATGGGACCCGGGCAAGATTCACCTTGAGGTAGTCGTGGATGAGCACATCGCGCATGCCCGCGATCTGTCGCCAGGGAATCCCTGGGTTCGCCTCCCGAAGCTCGCGGCTGAGGTTTTTGGTGGCTTCACCAATCACCTCCAGGCAATCGCTGATGCTTTCGAGGTAGTGGCGGTCCTTGTTCACAGCGCCCGGGCCTGCTCCAGGATCTGTGTGCGAATGAGTGGATGCAATGTATCCGCTTCTGTCACATCCACTGAGCAGCCCAGTAGGTCCTCCAGGTCCTGGCGCAGGCCGATCAGCCCCAGCAGTGACTGCTCTTCCGGCAGGTCGACAAGCAGGTCGAGATCGCTGGAGGGGTGCTCATCGCCGGTGGCGATCGATCCGTAGAGCCTCAAGTTGGAAGCGCCATGGCGGGTAGCAACGGCCAGCACCTGAGGCTTCAGCGCCTCCAGCCGCTGGCGGATGGTGGTAGCAGTTGAGCTGGTCACAGCGCCAGGGCGATCTGCTCAGTATCGGCGGGATCCATGGTCATGGCAGGGCGGCCCAGGCGCTTACAACCCGAGGCCGCTGGGCTTGCGGCTGTCCCACAGTTGCCATCCAACCCCTACGCCACCTCTTCTTCGTAGCGCTCGGTGTTCAGCAACAACCCGCCGGTGATGGAGGCGGTGACGCGCCAGGGGCCGGGTTCAGCAGGCCCCGCCGGCGCCTCCCCCAGCAGGGCCGCCAGCTCGTCTCGTGCTCCAGCCATCGAAACTCTTATCTCTGCCCACCTCTTGCCAGAGCGGATCAACAGGCGGAGCTGGCTTCGTGGTTTACCACCACCCAATGGGTCGTCTCCGCCTGATCTGGAACAGAGTGGAGCGATTGCGGAGGTGGGTGTGCTGACTGATGGCCGTGCACTCGCTCTGGTCTTTGGACTGGGGCTGCTGGCGCAGGCGTCGCCTGCTCGCACGGACGAGGTGATCGGCCGTCCTGGCGACGGTGGGGTCATCACGGTGCGGCCGGCCACGCAACAAGGCAGCAGACAGGGTCTGGGGCGATTCGTGGGCATCTCCGGTGCCAACAGCGGGGCCCGCACGCTCTCGCTCAACCGCCTCGTCATCCCGCCCGGTGGCAAGGCACGAGCTCATCGACACCGCAACTACGAGACGGCGATCTACCTGCTTCAGGGAACAGTGGAAACCCGCTATGGCGCCGGTCTGCGCCAGCGGGTGGTGAACCGCGCCGGCGATTTCATCTTCATTCCCGCCGATCTTCCCCATCAACCGGTGAATCTCAGCGCCACGGAGCCAGCGATCGCGATCGTCACCCGCTCCGACCCCAACGAGCAGGAAAGCGTGGAGCTGCTCGACGATGACGCTCAGCCCCTGCCAGCTGCCCAACAGCACGGTCCCGCCCATCCCTGAGCCAATCTGCTGTCAACGGGTCGGAGCGTCGCTGCTCAGGAAAAAACCTCCATCTGCAGCAGCGCCGCAGCCTGCTTGAGCCGGCGATCGAAGCAGGCAAAAGGTCAGCGGTTGTTCACTGTTGCTATGCAGTTCATGGGCTGCTGCCTTCCGCCCCACCTTCCCCCTGAGGGGGAAGGTGGGGGCAAACCGTCTTCAGCACTCTATATTTGCTATTCGCGAATGGCGAATAGCCGTCTCCGACGTTGGCCCGCTTCCCCTCCAACCCCCAGCCCGTCCTTCGCCCTCAGGATCTGGTGGTGTTGCTGCGCCTGGCCCTTGATCAAGGACCGGCGCCCACCTATGCGGCCCTTGGCGCCGAGCTGGGCATGACGGCCTCTGAGACGCATGCGGCGGTGGAGCGTGCCGTGGGCGCCAAGCTGGCGATCAAGGGTGTCGATGGCAAGCCGTCGGTGCTGCGTGCCGCCCTGAAATCCTTTGTCCAGCACGGTGCCCGCTACAGCTTCCCGGCATGCCAGGGCGGCTTGACCCGCGGCGTGCCCACCGGCTATGCCGCCTCCCCCCTCAAGGAGCAGATCCGGCCGGGCAGCGACCCACCACCGGTCTGGCCGTGGAAAAAGGGCACGGCCCGTGGCATCGCCTTCTATCCGCTCTACCCGAGTGTCCCCGAGGCAGCGGCGCGCAACCCCGCGCTGGGGGAGCTGCTGGCTCTGTTCGATGCGGTGCGTGGCGGCAGCACCCGTGAACAGGTCCTGGCTGTGGCCCTGCTCGAGAAGCGGCTGCAGCCATGAACCCCAACGATCCCAACGTCACCCTGCTTGAACGGGCGGCTGAGCATCTGGGCGATGCCCTGCTCGAGCAACTGGTGTTTGTCGGCGGGGCGGTGGCCGGCTTGTTGATCACAGATCCCGCCATGCCGGACATTCGGCCCACCCAGGATTTGGATGTGATCTGCAGCGTGATCACCAGAGCCGACTACTACCAGCTGGGGATGCAGCTGAGGGGGCGGGGCTTCCAGGAAGACACCAGGCCCGGCGCACCCATCTGCCGCTGGTGCATCGAGGAGATCATCCTCGATCTGATGCCAACCCAGGGCGAAATTCTGGACTTCTCTAATCGCTGGTATCCCCTGGCCGTGGAGTCTGCCCAGCTTCAGGTGTTGCCGAGCGGCCGCTCGATTCAGATGGTGACCGCACCGGTGTTCCTGGCCACCAAGCTGGAGGCGTTTCACGGCCGCGGCCAGGGAGATTTTCTTTTCAGCCACGATCTGGAGGACCTGATGGCGGTGGTCGACGGTCGCGAGCCGCTGCTCGAGGAGTGTCGGCTGAGCCTGCCTGAGCTGCGGAACGAGCTCGCTGCACAGTTCAACGAGCTGTTGGCGACTCCTGCTTTCATCGAGGCACTTCCTGCGTTCCTCCCACCTGATCAAGCGAGTCAGCAACGACTGCCGGACTTGCTGGAAACGCTTCGTGCGATCACAGCTCTGGCTGAGCCATGACCATTTGAGCTCTCCTGGCAGACGGTGCAGCCCTTGCTGCCCTGCAGCTTGCGGGCGATCCGGTGAGCCAGCTGGGCCAGCACGAAGCGCATCTTCTTGACGGGCTTGCCGCGCCTGCCGAAGAACTGGAGCTCAACGGGATTGCCGCGCCCCTTGACCCCCTCGGGATAGAAGTGGACGATGACGCGGCGGATTTCGCAGCCGGGGGCTTGCTGTGAGGCCATGGTCTTGAGGTGAGGAACCCGATCGCTCAGCGCGGCCTTCGGGTGCGTCTCAACGGGGCCAGGACTGAACCATCTCAAGCCGTGCTGGGTGACGCCTGGATCTGGATCGAGACACTGAGCGTCGATCCAATTCAATCCCTTGTATTATCAATGTATTACAAGCGAGGCGCATCGATGCGGACGATCTCCGTACGCCTGGATGACGGCAGCGAAGCCAGGCTTAAGTACCTTTGCCAGACCCTTGGTCTCAGCCAGACCGAGGTCGTGAAGGCCGGTCTTGAGCTACTGCAGCGGCAATCTGCCAGCCCTGCGGCCCTGGCCGAGCGCCTTGGTCTGATCGGCAGCTTCTCCAGCGGCCCCCCAGGCAGCGCCAGCACCAGCCGGGGACGGGACCATTCGGCCCAACTCCGCCAGAAGCTGGGCCGGCAACACGTGCAGCAACGACTGAGCGAGCCGAAAGCGTGAACAGCCCCGGCTTTCGTGGTGCCACCCTCCTCGATACCGGCCCTCTTGTTGCCTGGTTCGATCGCAGTGACCAGGACCACGAGGCCTGTGCTGCTTTTTTCCTGGAGCACAGCGGAGCTTTCGTGTCCACCTGGCCGGTTCTCACCGAGGTCTGCCACCTGATCCCGGCGGATCTGGCACCAAGCTTTCTCGGGTGGGTCTCACTTGGTGGCCTGAGCGTGGCGGAGGTGAGTGGATCCGCCCTGGAGTTGATGGCCAGCTGGATGCGGCAGTACGGCGATCTGCCGATGGATCTGGCCGATGCCTCGCTGCTCTGGTTGGCCCATGAGCATGGGCTGCGCCGCATTGCGACGCTGGATCGACACGATTTCGGCGTCTATCGACTGCCCGGCGGGGATGGGCTCGAAAACCTGCTGGAGACGTGAAAAGGATTGTTCCTCCTTGCTCCCGCCAGCCGCGTTCGTCAACGGCTGCAACCGATCAGGGGCCGTGGCGATCGCGCCATGCAGGCGGCTGAGTGTCGCGCCCGCGCCGGCCAAGCCAGGCCCGCTCCTACTAGTACGGGCGTACTTCCCCATGTGGATGCTCGTGCCTGCTCCCCCCGCTCGCTCCAATGGATCCCGCCGAGGGGCAAACCCTGCTGGGCAGGAGGCCTCGATCGAGGACTGGCCCTACCTCGACACCGACGCGCTGGCGAAGACCCGCAGCCGCAAGGTCTGCATGACCTGCCACTGGTCCAGGCACCACGCCGGGGCGAACTTCATCCCGCTGCTCACCTGTCAGCCGCGCCAGGGGCTGCTTGGCCAGGGCGATCACCTCACCCGCCGCTGCCAGGGTTGGAGCGACGACAGAACGCGGCAGCAGGGCTGATTGCCGATGGTGCAGAGCAACAGATGAGCGGGGGGGCTCACGGCATACGTCGTTCCCTCGTTGGATTGGGGGCATTCCACGACGACCAAGGCGGATCAGACTGTGATCGAACGGTGACGGCAGTCGGCGAATTTCCTAAGCGTCAGCTCGATGAAGTGTCTCAAGGGGAAAGACTGCAGATCCAAGCCACTTTCTTGTCCTGGGCACCACGTCCTTGATAGGCCTGCCAGCTGCCATCGGAGCCCTGACGTTCCAGTCGCCCATCCGTGCAGAGGGCACGCATCGACAACTCTCGTACCCTCCAGTCTGTCTCGACTCCTCCTCTGCGAACGAGTACGGCGCCCTGGAACTTAACCGCTTGGCCTTGCCGTACCGCGTCAGCCAGATATTCGGCTGCATCAAGCTCTGGGCTGGTCATTCCTTCCACAAAGATCCATTGCGCTGTCGTCAATTTTCCTGCGGAGAGAAGTCCTCCTCTCGTCTGCTTCCAGAAATCAGATTCCACAGCAGGCTTGAATGAATTCGACCAGGCCGCAAGCGGCAAGACTGCGAAGGCAAGCAGAAGTCCAAAACCGACACCAGTTCTGGTCATACTTGGGTTGATTGGATGCTCACTATGTAAAGGGTATCACTTCTGATTTGCCAGGGCGTCGGCTGCCGAAGCAGGGAGAACGCTGCTGACACCCTGTGAGGGCAGTTGGCGAGCGTCGTCCTGCGATCGTTACTTATCGAGGGGCAGTCTGATCGGCCGTGGAAGACCGCATCCCTCGAAAATCCGGCAACAGTGCTGCCATCACGCCATCGAGGCGATGGGCGATCCAAACCTGTACCAGGTCAATCCACACATCCTGATCCTGTCGCCGCAGGGTGGCCATAACCGTGAACAGCCGGCGACGGATGATGGCCCCGATGGTGGACTGGGAACCATGGCTGATTGGGGTCGCCTGAATCTTCTGGACGGGGCCCATCGTTAACCTGTGCTGCGGGGTCACACCCCTGAGAGGGTTCCCACTGTTGGCGAAGCCTTCTCCGCAGGAGTTGCCTAACAGGCCAAACACGGCACTGACTTTGTCCTGGCCGCGCAGTTTGAACTGGCGCAGTCCGCCGAATGCCTACGATGCCGGCGGGTCCTATTCCGAATACGAGTACGAATACACTTACTATGCTGAGAGCATCGAATCTAATTACTCTCGTGGATATAGCTACGAGACATATGGATTTGGAACCGTTGATGCCGGCGAGGGAGATGATACCGTCACCCTTGGAGACAATCAAGCCTATGGATGGATTATCGGTGGTGGTGGCAACGACATCCTTAATGCAGCTGACGGTGACAATCTACTGAATGGCCAACAGGGGGATGATGCCCTTTCTTCTGGCTCGGGCAACGACACCCTCTACGGAGGGCTTGGCAATGACACCCTTAGCTCCGGAAGCGGCAATGATGCGCTTTACGGCGGGAAGGAGGAACCGGCTCAGAACTACTACTACCCCACTCCAGGCGGTGGAGCATCTAATGACGACATCCGTTCTGGGCACCGCCACGGCTCCTGGTTACGACCGCATCACCGATCTGGCCATCGGCACCGACACCATCACACACACCACCGCCTTCTCAGCTGCAGCTGGCACGATCACTAATCAAGGCACCGCATCGGCCCTCACCGCCGCTGGCATATCCGCTGTCCTCTCCAGCAGCGCCTTTACCGCCAATACTGCTGCGGCCTTCTCCTTGGGCACCGGCGCCACACAGCGCACCTTCCTTGCTCTTAATGACGCCACGGCCGGCTATCAGGCCGGCAGTGACGGCTTGATTGAAATCACGGGGTACACAGGAAACCTCAATGATCTGGCGATCCTTTGAGCCACTAAGCCCCCGATGAAATCGCTGGCCGATCAACCCAATACCAGCCGCCGGAAGGTCTTCTTGCCCAGCTGCAGCACCTTGCCAGCGAGGGCCTCGGGGCCAGCGAACTCCTGGTTGGGATCGGCCAGCTTCTCGCCATCGAGCTTGACGCCGCCACCCTGGATCTTACGGCGGGCCTCGCTGCTGCTGGCGCAGAGCCCCACGGCGCTGAGCAGGTAGAAGGCCTTGGCAGGGAAATTCACCGCCGCCAATGACGCCTCCGGCACCTCGGCATCAGCGGCACTGGCGCCGGCGGCACCGCCCACCAGCGTCGCCGCATCGGCCTGGGCCGCCGCGGCCGCCGCGTCGCCATGGCGGGCCAGGGTGATCTCCAGGGCCATCGCCTTCTGGCGCTCGCGCGGGTTGGCCGGCAGCGCCTCCATATCCAGGTCGGTGAGCAAGGTGAGGTAGTCCTCCACCACGCCATCCGGCACCTTCTCAAGTTTCGAATACATCGAGAGCGGGTCTTCGCTCAGGCCCACGGTGTTGCCCAGGCTCTTGCTCATCTTCTGCACGCCATCGAGCCCCGGTAGGATCGGCAGCAGCAGGCCGAATTGGGGCCGCTGGCCGAAGTGGCGCTGCAGATCGCGGCCCATCGCCACATTGAACTTCTGGTCGGTGCCGCCCAGCTCCACATCCGCTTGCACCTGTACCGAGTCGTAGCCCTGCAGCAGCGGGTAGAGGAACTCGTGCAGCGAAATCGGCGTGCCGGAGCCGTAGCGGTTGGCGAAGTCCTCCTTGGCCAGCATCTGGCCCACGGTGCTGGTGCCCAACAGCTCGATCACCTCGGGCAGATCCAGCCCCGAGAGCCATTCACTGTTGCGGCGCACCTCCAGCCGGCCCGGCGTGTGGAAATCGAGCAGGGCCCGCTCGGGGGCCTGACCGAGGCCCAGCTGCACCAGATAGGTGTCGGCGTTGGCCTCCACCTCGGCGGCGCTGAGCTGCACCCGGGTGGCGCTCTTGCCGGTGGGATCGCCGATGCGGGCGGTGAAGTCGCCGATGATCAGCACCGCGGTGTGGCCCGCATCCTGGAAGGCCCGCAGCTTGCGGAACAGGATCGAATGGCCCAGGTGGATGTCGGAGCCGGTGGGGTCGATGCCGAGCTTCACCCGCAACGGGCGGCCGACGCGGTCGGCCTGCGCCAGCCGAGCCGCCAGCTGCTGATCGGGATCGGCGGCCTCCCCGGCTGGGAACAGATCGGCCAGGCCGCGCGCCAGCCAGGCCGGCAGGGAATCGAGGCCAGTGCCCATCGCGTTGTGCCCGCTGCGCCACAGATGGGCCGGATCGTAGACAGCGGCCGGGGGGCGGCCGGCTGGAGCGCTCAGCCGGCCGCCTCGAGCTGGTGCTTCATGCGCTCGAGCGTGCGGCCCATCTGCTCAAACATCTGCTCGGGGGTGAGGCCGAACTGACCGAGCTGGGTGCGCAACTGCTCGATCGTGAGCTTGGCCTGGAAGTCTTCCGAGAGCTCGAAGCGCTTCATGAACACCCGATAGCGATCCATCAGGGCCTCCATCCGATCGATGTAGAGCTTTTTGCCCTCGCGATCGAATTTGCCGTAGTCGCCCCCCAGCTGCATCAGCTCCTGGTAGTCAACGAACAGCCGCTTGGCTTCCTCCTGAACGATTTCGGATTCGAAAAAGGCCATGGCGATGGCGAGGGGAAGGCAGTGCTGATGATTCTGGGCACGCCAGCGAGAAGCCACCAGTGCGGATCCACGTAACAACGCCGGGGCACGGGTTCATGCTTCTACACACAGGAACGGCAATTCAGCGCCAGAGCGGCCATTGTTTTGCAATGCGTCACCTGAGTCTTGGACTACACACCCCGCCTGGGCGCCATGCGCCGGGACATGGCCGAACTGCTGCAGCTGATGAAAGGCGACAACGCCGTGGCCTGCCTGGGCAGCCGGGCCCTGCTGACCCTGCTGGCTTGCCAGGTCAGTGAAAACCCCCTGGTGGTGGCGGCCGTCACCTCCGCCCCCGAAGCGCTGCAGCGGGTTGAGGAGCACCGGCCGCGCTTTCTGATCACCAGCGACCTGCTCGAAGAGGGCTGCGGCGTGGATCTGGTGGTGCAGGTCAAGGCCCTCTGGCCCGAGACCCGCACCCTGCTGCTGATCACCCAGGAGCAACGCATCCAGCGCCTGCGGGCGGCCATCGAGGCCAACTGCGATGGAATCTGCCGCGAATCCCGCATCGGCCAGGGCACATTCATCGACGCCATGCGCACCGTGGCCGCCGGCGCCCTCTACCTCGACCGTGACCTGGCGACGCAGCTGCGCCGCTGCGCTGAAGGCAGTGCTCCCCACAGCGATCCGCTCAGCCAGCGGGAACTGGAGGTGCTGCAGCAACTGCTCAACGGTTTCACCAACCAGGCCATCGGCGAACGCCTGTTCATCAGCGCCGACACGGTGAAAAGCCACATCCGCAACATCGTGCTCAAGCTGCACGCCCGCGACCGCACCCATGCCGCGGTGATCGGGCTCTGGCTGGGTCTGGTGGACTGGCCCGAGCCGTATCGCCACCGCTAACTTCAGCCCTGTTGCGTGGCACACGGCCCTTCCATGGCCAAGGGGCAATCCAAGGGACACTGGCTCGACCCTTTGGCCCGCAGCCTGCTGGAGGCCACCGGCCAGCTGCCCCGGGCCAGCAGCCAAGTGGCGGGCCCAGTCAGGAGTGCCGCCAGAAGTGCGGTTGAAAGCCCAGTTGAAAGCGCGAACGATGACGCAATAGAGGCCGATCTGCTGGCCCTGAAATTGCGCCAGAACCCGGCGCTGAAACTGGGCAGCGCCGCGGAGGTGCGCCATGCCGCCGCCCTCGGCTGGCGGCTGGATGTGAACCGGGCCGGCGCCGCAGACTGGTTGCGCCTGCCGGGCTGTGAGCCCGCCCAGGTGGACCTGCTGCTGCGGCTGCAGGCCGGGGGGGTGCAGCTCAGTGGGCCCGAGGATCTGGCGCGCCTACTGAACCTCAGCGAAGAGCAGCTGCGCTGCTGGCAGCCGCTGCTCGAGTTCCGCTGGTACGGCGAAATCCCAGCCGGCGGCATTGCCGAGCCGGTTGATCTCAACCAGGCCCCCGTAGCCCTGCTGCAAGGCCTCCCCGGCCTCAGCCCGGAGCGCAGCCAACGGCTTGTGCGCGAACGCCAGCGCCGACCATTCCGCGACCTGGCCGAGCTGCAGCAGCGGTTGCAGCTGCCGGCCGCCGTGGTGGAAGGCTTGATCGGCCTGGTGCGCTTCGGAACGGAGCCCGGCGGCCCCAGCCTGCCGCCTCACCTGCCGCCCCAGCCGCCCCGCGACTCCGGGCAGCGCTGAGCCGTGGCCCCGGCTCCGCCTGCCAGCCGCCAGGGCAACCTGTTCCAGGGCAGCGGCCCCGAGGGTGGCCTCCCATGGGCTGGGCCTCCCGCAACCGAGCCGCTGCAGCTGCAGGCCCACCAGCTCCAGGCCTGGCAGGAGCGCCTCAGCGGCCACCAGGCCCCCCTGTTCGAGGCCGCAGCCCAGGCCCACTTGGGTGGCGCGACTGGTGCCGCCGCCCAGCTCGGCCTGTTCGGCACAGCCGCCACCTCCGGCGCACCAGCCACTGCGGCGCCGGCATGGCAAGCCTCAGCCCAGGCCGACCCTGAGCAGGAGGCGATCCGCTTCAATCCCCACAGCCTGCGCGACCAGCACCTGCAGTTCTGGCGCTGGCCCAACCCGCCCCAGCATGGTGCGGCTCTCTACCTGGTGCTGGATCGACAGGCACGGCTGAGCCACCCCCTGCTGCTCTATGTGGGCGAAACGGGCCAGGCCGATCGCCGCTGGAAGGGGGAGCATGACTGCAAGGGCTACCTGGCGGCCTACAGCGAAGCCCTCCACGGCGCCGGCCTCAACTGCCAGCTCAGCATCCGTTTCTGGTCGGATGTGCCGGCGGCGATCCGGCCGCG
Source organism: Prochlorococcaceae cyanobacterium (assembly GCA_046484965.1). Lineage (GTDB taxonomy): Bacteria > Cyanobacteriota > Cyanobacteriia > PCC-6307 > Cyanobiaceae > JAWOHV01. The sequence goes on along the minus strand of JAWOHV010000204.1, from coordinate 12,621 downwards.
CCGAGCCCTCGAGCAGGCCCTGATTCGTCGCTGGCAGCCACCCTTCAACAAGGAAACCAGGGGGCGCTGGGCCACCCCATTCACGGCCCTGGCCGACTGAGCCTCTGGCTACGATCACCCCGCTGAGCCGCCGCTGCGATGGACATACGCTGCAATCCAGCCCCCCTGGATGCCGTTTTGGACAACGGGGGGGCCGACTGCCTCGCCGTTGGATTGTTTAGCAGTGGTGGCGAGGCCAGCCGCGCCCTCCTGATCCGCCACTTCGGCGTTGAGCTGGACCAGCGGCTGCAGGCCAGGCGCTTCAAGGCCAAGGCCGGCGAATGTCTCAGCTTCGAGCTGCTGGGCCCGGACCTGCAGACCCTGCTGCTGCTGGGGCTGGGGGAGCCGGAAAGCTTCAACCTCTCGGCCCTGCGCAGCGCCACCGCCAGCGCCAGCAAGGCCGCCGCCGCCGCGGGCAGTCGGCAGCTGCGACTGGCCCTGCCACTGGAGGGGCTGGAACCCGCCGCCGCAGCCATGGCCATGGCTGAGGCCAGCCGCCTCAGCCTTTTCAGCGACCAGCGCTTCAAAAGCGAACCGGAACCGCGACCACGGCCCGAGCGGATCGAGCTGCTGGGGCTGCCCGAGGCCTGCAACGCCACGGTGCAGGCCAGCGCCGCCACCTGCGCCGGTGTGGAGCTGGCCCGCGAGCTGGTGGCCGCTCCGCCCAACAAGGCCACCCCGGCACACCTGGCGGAGGTCGCCAGGTCGATCGCCACCGATTTCGGTCTCGAACTCAAGGTGCTGGAGCGCTCCGACTGCGAACGGCTGGGGATGGGTGCCTACCTGGGCGTCGCCCAGGGCTCCGACCTGCCCCCCAAGTTCATCCATCTCACCTACCGCCCCAAGGGGGAGGTGCGCCGAAGGCTGGCCCTGGTGGGCAAGGGGCTCACGTTCGATTCCGGCGGCTACAACCTCAAGGTGGCGGGCTCCCAGATCGAGATGATGAAATACGACATGGGCGGCAGCGCGGCGGTGCTGGGTGCAGCCCGGGCGATCGGCGAGCTGCAGCCCGAAGGCGTGGAGGTGCACGTGATCGTGGCCAGCTGCGAAAACATGATCAGCGGTGGTGCCGTTCACCCCGGCGACATCCTCACGGCCTCCAACGGCAAAACGATCGAAATCAACAACACCGATGCCGAAGGCCGCCTCACCCTGGCCGATGCGCTGGTCTACGCCTGTGGCCTGGAGCCCGACGCCGTTGTCGACCTGGCCACCCTCACCGGCGCCTGCCTGATCGCCCTGGGAGAGGAGATCGCCGGGCTGTGGTCGAGCAGCGATCAGCTGGCCGATGCCCTCCTGGCCGCCGGCCAGGCCGGCGGCGAGGCCCTCTGGCGGATGCCGCTGCAGAACTCCTACCGCGAAGGGCTCAAGAGTCCGGTGGCCGACATGAAAAACACAGGGCCCCGGCCAGGCGGATCGATCACCGCTGCCCTTTTCCTGCAGGACTTCGTGACCAAGGGGCTGCCCTGGGCCCACCTCGACATCGCCGGCACGGTGTGGAGCGACAAGGGCCGTGGGGCCGACCCCGCCGGCGCCACGGGCTATGGGGTGCGCACCTTGGTGAACTGGATCCGCCAGGGAGGCCCCGCCTAGGTTGGCAAGCATGCACCAGCCCACCCAGATGGCCGCACGCAAGATCCGCTGGTACGTCAAAGCCCAGCTGGGAGTGCTGCTGCTGCCCGCCGGGCTCTGCTTCTTCGGCGAGGCTGTTGCCCGCAAGGCAGCCGCAGAGCCGAGGCCGTGGTTCTGGATTGGAACCCTCAGCCTGATCCTGATCAATGCCGGCGTGGGGCTGATGGTTGAAAGCGGCCTGCTACGGGGCTACCCACGCCAACAGTGAGCTTCTGCTCAGGCCGCCACCATCTCCAGGCTTCCCGGGGCCTCGAGGGCATGGATCTGCCAGCGGGCCCGCTCATCAGAGGCAGCTAGCAACCGCTCCAAGTCATCGGCCGCCTGCTTGGCAGTCCCATAGGGGCCAATGTGGCGGGTATGCAAACCGTCGCGAATCGTCAGCACATACATACACAAGCCTGCGTTTTACTCGCCATCACGCTAAGGGCACTCCCTGAAAATGAAAGGGGTGTGATCGGGCCGGCCGCGCCCAAGATCGGGCCGGCCGCGCTCAAAACAGGGCCGGCATCGCCCAAACCCTTGAGAAACTGGGCTCAACCGCCGGCCCAGGGGTTGCTTCGACGGGCCCGGGCGCCCCACACAGCATCCAAGCGGCGATCACGCCCACAGGCGAAGCGGTAGTAGCGGTATTGAAGCGGGTTGCGCTCGGCATAGTTCTGGTGATAGGCCTCAGCGGGCCAGAAGCGCTCAAGCGGCCGGATCGCCACCTTCAGGCTGCGCGGCTCACGGCCCAGTTCTCGAGCGGCGGCGGCCAGGCTGGCTCTGGCCTGCTCGGCCTGGGCCTCAGCGGTGAAGATCACAGGCAGATAGGAGCTGCCGCGATCGCAGAACTGGCCGCCGCCATCGAGGGGATCCACGTTGCGCCAGTAGGCGCGCAGCAGGCTGGCGTAGCTGATGCGGGCCGGATCAAAGCGCACCCGCACCACCTCCTGGTGACCGCTGCCGCCGGCCGAAACCTGGCGATAGGTGGGATTCCGCAGCTTGCCGCCGCTGTAGCCGCTCACCACCTCGAGCACCCCTGGCAGCTTCTCGAGATCATGCTCCAGGCACCAGAAGCAGCCACCCGCCAACACCGCTTCTGCCTGCGGGCTGCCGCCAGGCGTTGCGGCGGCAGCCGTGGGCGGGCCCACCAGGGTGAGCACCACAACCAGCAGCAGCCCCAGCCAACGGCCCCAGATGCGGTTCATCGGGGGGTGACCTCAAGCGACGTTGCCTGCCCGGCCCCTGCCGTGATCTGATCGAGAATCACCGCGGCGGCCCGGTCGGTGACGCCGGATTCGCCCAGGGCCTGGCGCAGCCTCCCGTAGCCCGCGAGCATCGCCTGCCGGGCCCCGGAAGACTGCAGCAATGGCCAGGCCTCCGCCACGAGCGCCTCGCAGGTGAGGTTGTTCTGCAGCAGCTCGGGAACGAGCCGCTCGCCGAGCACCAGGTTCACCGGAGAGATGTGCGCCACATTGAAGCGGAGCAGGTGGCGGGCCACGAACGCCGTGATGCCACTCACCCCGTAGCCCACCACCTGGGGGACGCCGCGCAGGGCCAGCTCGAGATTGACCGTGCCGGATTTGGTGAGGGCCAGATCGGCGGCGGCACAGAGCAGATCCCGCTTGGCATCAGCTTCGGCGGCTGGCACCACGGTGGCGCGCAGATCGAGGGCCGCCAGCGCGGCGGCGAGCTCTGGCTCAAAGGAGCTCTGCCCAGCTGGCACCACCACCTGCAGGGCCGGCAGCCGCTGCTGCAGGGCCCGGGCGGCAGCCGCCAGGGGGGGCAGCAGATAGCGCAGCTCCTGCCGGCGCGAGGCGGGCATCAGCAGCAGCACCGGTGCGGTGGGATCGAGGCCCAGGGCAACGCGAGCCTGCTCAGGGCCCGTTGCTGGCGCCAGGGTATCGATCAGCGGATGGCCCACCCAGGTCACATCGGCGCCACGGCTGGCATAGAAGCGGGCCTCCTCAGGGAAAATGGCCAGGATCTTGTTGGTGAAGCCGATCAGGCGGGTGGTACCGCCCTCGCCGAGCCGGAAGGCCCATTCCTGGGGAGCGATGTAGTAAGTGATCGGCACAGCGGGCTGCTCGCGGCGAATGCGGCTGCCCAGGGTGATGTTGGCGCCCATGTAATCGATCAGCACCAGTCCATCGAGGGGGTGCTGGCGCAGCCAGCGCCCAAGCCTTCGCTGCAGCCGCAGGGTGGGGAGCACCAGGGGCAGGGCCTCCCAAAGACCAATCGCCCCCATCGGCGCGGTGTTAGCCAGCAGGGTGGCTCCGGCCCGTTCCATCCGCTCACCCCCCAGCGCCACGATCTCCAGCTCCAGAGAACGGCGGCTCGCCTGGCGATGCAATGCCGCCACCAGCAGGCTGCCTTGCAGATCGCCGGACACCTCGCCTGTGCTGATCAGGAGACGCACCATCAGCGTTGGGCCGGCAACGGTCCGCGGCGACCGGCTCCCATGGACGCTTCGAGGAAATCGCACAACAACGCCCCAGAGCTGAGCAGGGTTTGCTGACGTGCCAGGCGCAGGGCGTCGGCCAGCACCCGATCACTGCGGTAGAGCAGCGTCCAGAGATCCTGGAGCTGGCGCATCTCTAAGCCACCCTGGAGCTCGGCCAGGCCGCTGCGGCGCAGGCCGATTCGATTCAAGCCCCGCACCCGCCCCGGATGGCCTTCCACCATCATGAAAGGAGGGACATCGCGATCAATGCGGCTCATGCCGCCCACCATCGCCAGCGTGCCCACATGCACAAACTGGTGGATGCCCAGCACACCACCGATGACAGCCCGATCGCCGATCACCACATGGCCGGCCACCGCCACGCTGTTGGCGATCACAATTCCATCGCCGAGGGCGCAATTGTGGCCGATGTGGCTGTATGCCATCAACAGATTGCCATTGCCCAACCGTGTCTGCTCACCAGCGGCGGTGGCCCGGTTGATCGTGACACATTCGCGAATCGTGTTGCCATCGCCGATCACCACTTCGGTGGGGTCGCCGTTGTACTTGAGATCCTGGGGTTCAAGGCCAATGCAGGCCCCTGGGAAAACCCGGTTATCGCGGCCTAGGCGTACGCGGCCATCCATCACCACATGGGGGCCAATGCGGCTGCCAGCGCCGATCTCCACCTCAGAACCAATCACCGCGAAGGGGCCTACTTCCACGCCTTCGGCGAGCTTGGCCCGTGGATCGACCACGGCCGTGGGGTGCACCGATGTCGCCATGGCTGTGCTGCTCAACGGCTCAATCAACTAGGGAGAACATCAGCTCCCCCGAACAGACAAGCTCTCCATCCACACTGGCTTCGGCCTTGACTTTGCCGAACCGCTTGCGCTTGAGAGCAAGCAGCTCGCAGCTGATGCGCAACTGATCACCCGGCACAACGGGGCGACGGAAACGCACACCATCGATGCCGGCGAACACGAACAAACCCTTTGGCAGGTCGGGCATCTGGGTCACGATAAGGCCACCCACCTGGGCCATCGCCTCCACGATCAACACCCCCGGCATCAAGGGCCTGCCAGGGAAATGGCCCTGGAACTGCGGCTCGTTCAAGGTCACGTTCTTGATGGCCACGGCCCGCTTACCGGGTTCGTAATCAATCACCCGATCCACCAGGGCGAATGGGTAGCGGTGCGGCAACAGATTGAGAATCTGCTCGCTGGTGAGCACCGCTAGGGGCGCGGAAGCGAAGGGGGGGGCAGCCAAGGGAGAGCTCAGGCGGGGGTGGAAGGAACTGGAACGCCCACACCGTTGGGGACGCCATGGCTGCTGGGAACAGCGTTGCAGGGAACAGCATTGCTGAGGGCAGCGCCCAGGGCGGCAGCCAGAGCGGTGTGGAGCCCATGGGAGCCGCGGTAGGCGAACACCTGGGCCTGGGGCAAACCCACCAGCGCCAGATCTCCAAGCAGGTCCAGAAGCTTATGGCGCACAGGTTCGTCTGGGTAGCGCAGCGGCGGATTGAGCCACTGGGCACCATCACAGACCAGGGCGTTGTCGAGGGCGCCGCCCTTGATCAAGCCAGCGGCCAGCAATTGCTCCACCTGCTCGCGGAACCCGAAGGTGCGCGCCGGAGCGAGCTCCTCGGCGAAGGCCCGTGGACTGAGCTCCAGGGAAAACAACTGGCGCCCAATGGCCGGCTGGGGGAACTCGATCGCCGCGGCAATCCGGGGCCGATCGGCGGGCAGCGCCGTGATGAAGCCCCTGCCCTGATGGAGCGTCAGCGGGGCCGCCAGGGTGGGCAGGGCAGAACGGTCGCCGAGGGGAGCCAGCCCCACTGCGGCGATCGCCTCCACCCAGGGCAGGGCGGAGCCATCAAGCAGCGGGATCTCATGGCCCTCCACCCAGATCTCCAGGGCCGTGATCCCCAGCCCCGCCAGGGCCGCCAGCAGGTGCTCCACCGTGGCCAGGCGCTCCTGGCCGATCCGCAGGGCCGTGCAGAGCTGGGTTTCACACACCTGCTCGGGCCCTAGGCACGTCAGCCCGCGCTCAGGGTGCTGCAGCCAGCCCACCTGCAGGCCACCGGCCTGGGCGGGTTGCAGCCGCACCGTGGCCGGCTGGCCGCTGTGGAGCCCAACGCCACGGATCTGTACCGGAGCGCCCAGGGTCCAGGCCTGGCGATAGTCGTCGGGCCAGATCATGCCTAGAACTTCCAGCCCACACCCAGGTTAAAGCGCCAGTCGCCAGTGAAATCCTGGCTGGCCACCTCGAGCCGCAGCGGGCCCACCGGTGTGGTCACGATCAGCCCCGTGCCCACCGAGAAGCCCTCGCCTGGCTTTTTGAGCAGCTCGCCGGGCTTACCGGGCACATTGGCCTGGGTTCCGAAGGCCGTGCCCCCGTCGATGAACACCTCACCGCTAACGATGCTGAACAGCGGGAAGCGGTATTCGATCGTGGCTTCTCCATAACTGCGGCCCACCGCCAGGTCGCAATCGAAATAACCGCGCACTGAATTGGAGCCACCCAGGCAAAAGGCCTCATAGGGAGGCAGATCGCCAACGCTGGTGCCGGCAGTGACCTGGAAGGCCAGAGCCTGTTTGCAATCGGCCGATTCGCCGGGCTTGGGGCGGCAACCCTTGTAGATCTTCAGCCAGTTGACGGGGATGTAGTGGCTGAAGCTGGCCCGCATACGGTTAAAGGTGGGTGAGTCTTCACCCACGGAGATGAACTGTTCGGTGCCGAGGCTAAGGAAGTTTCCTGACGTGGGATTCCTTGGATCGTTCAGCTTGTTCATCGTGGCGGCCAGCCGCACTGCGAGAAGCTGGTTGCGGGTGGCGCAGTTGTAGGCGATGCAGATCACATCATCAACATTGGCCTTACCGTTACTGAAGGGAGCAACCCCGTAGGCCTTGGCCTCTCCCGAGAAGTCCATCGGAGTTACTTCCTGGGCATTGACCCCGAGCACCACACTCCAGGGAGCACGCTTGAAGGGATTGCCTCCATTCAGAGGACGTACAAATTGCAAACTGCCGCCAAAGCGCTGAACCGCGACAGTATTACCTTCGTAATCGAACCAATTATAATCCTCGCCGGATTTACCATTCTTGTCGAAGCTTTCTGCATCTTCGACGGTATCGAACCTTCGCTTGAATGGGTTGTTGTTGGAATTGATATTGTAAGCTTTATCTCCATTTTTCACCTTGGACGAAGGTGCTTCATAGAAGTCGGAAACGGTTTTGATATTGCCGTTATTCTCGCTCTGGAAAATCTGCGGAACTTCGCGGCTCAGGAACACGCGACCCCGGAATGCAGTGCGGAAGCGATCGCCCTTGATCCAGGGATCGGTGAATGAGATATCACCCAGGGCCCCATACTGGCCATAGGTGAAATTCGTGGCCAAATCCCAGGCTTTACCAAGAAAATTACTGTCCTGAACCTGGATCTGGCCGAACACACCCTGGCTCTGGCTGTAACCGAGGCCACCGGATAGGGAACCACTCGACTGCTCCACAATTCCCAGCACCACCGTCACCGCCCCTGGTGTGGCGGGCTCGGGCCGCAGGGTGACCTTCACATCGCCAAACAGGCCGGTGCCGTAGAGGCGTTTGATGTCATCTTCGAGCTGGCGGCGATTGAAAGTGTCGCCAGGCTTCATCGACACCTCGCGGCTGACAACCCAGGGCTTGGTCTTGCCCTTGATCGTCTGGCCCTTGTCGTTGGTGGTCGATCCCTCCTTGCTGAGGAACTGCACCTCCACCCCGGCCACCGTGCCTTCGCGCACCAGCAGCTCAACGTTGCCCTCCGGGCTCACCCGGCTCGGCCCGCTCACCCGGGCCAGGGAAAACCCCTGGTCGGCATACCACTTCTGCAGCTCCTGCATGCGGGTCTGCAGGGTGTTGAGGTTGAGGGTTTTGCCCAGATCGGGGGCAAAGGTCTCCTGAACCACCTGGGCCGGCAGCTTGGCGTCGCCCGGGTCGAGGCTCACGTTCTGCAGCACCGGATTGGGCACCACGCTGACAACCACCTGCACCCCAAGCGGGCTGTCGCTGGGTTGGATGCGCACATCGGAGAACCAGCCGGTGGCATACACGGCCGAAAGATCTGTCTGCAGCTCGCTGCGGGTGACGCGGCTGCCGGGGCGGGTGGCCATGGCGTCGTAGACGGCCAGCTCCAGCCGTTCGCGCTCTGGGTGGCTCTCCAACCCCTTGACCACAACCTCACTGATCAGCACCCGCGGCCCAGCGGGCGGCGCGGGTGCCGCGCTCTCTGGGGCGGCAGGGGCCGGGCTCCCTGGAGTGGCCGGAGCGGCACTCTCAGGAACGGCAGGGGCCGCCGGGCCCTCCAGCGCATCGGCAGGAATCGGTGCTGCCTCGGCAGGGGGCGCCGCTTGCACCGGTGTTTCCGCCTGGGTCATGCCGGCAGCAGGCCAGAGCACCGCGGCAACAGCCAGGGGAACGGCGATCCGGGGCAATCGGCTCAATCGGGCGCGGGCACCAGCCATGGAAGGGCGTCTCGGATGCGGCAAAGCCGCAAATGCGGTGACCTTACCCGTAGGAGCGCGGAGTCGGACAGACCCCTTGGACCCGTTTGAGCACCTCCCCGTAGGCCTCCACCACACCGCCGAGATCCTGACGGAAGCGATCCTTGTCGAGAATCCGCTCGCGGCTGTCGCTCACCCGCCGGTCCCAGAGGCGGCAGGTGTCGGGGCTGATCTCATCGGCCAGCAGCATCTGGCCATCGCGGCTGAAGCCGAGCTCGATCTTGAAATCCACCAGTTCCAGATCAACCTCCGCGAACAGCTCCAGCAGAGCCGCATTGATGCGGCGGGCCAGAGCCTCGAGTTCCCGACGCTGATCAGCGCTGAGCAGGCCGAGGCGCTCGAGCCTGGCCTCGCTGAGGAAGGGATCAGAAAGGGCATCGTCCTTGTAATAGAGGTCGAGCAGGGGTGGATCGAGGCGGGTGCCCAGCTCGATCGGCAGCTGCTTGCACAGCGATCCGGCCGCCAGATTGCGGATCACCACTTCCACCGGGATGATCCGCACCGGCCTCACCAGCATCCAGTGGCTGCCCTCCATCCCGAGGTAGTGGGTGGGGATGCCGGCGGCGATCAGCCGCTCGAAGATCAGGCAGGAAATGCGGCAATTGAGCTCACCCTTGCCGGCCAAGCTGGCCTTTTTGAGGGCGTTGAAGGCGGTGGCGTCGTCCTTGAACTCCACCGCAACCACGTCATCTCGATCGGTTTGAAACACCCGTTTGGCCTTGCCCTCATAAAGCAGGGCTGCGGTGCTGAAGGCGGTCATGGCTGGGGATCGGGCAGGGGGCGGGAGGGGTCGGCATGGCCCCCCGGCGAGCGGGGAGAGCGGAGCTGCCTCTCCAGCGCCCGGATCCGGGGATCCTGATCGCCGCCGGCGGCCGCCGGCTGCTGGCGGCGCAACACCCATTCGCCATAGGCATCATCCATCGCCGGACTCAGCCGCAGCCGACGTTCAACAGCCTGGCGGGGATCGCCACCGCCCTGCTGCTGCAGGGCCACCTGGTCATCGAGCAGGTCGGCCACCAGGCCCCAGGCCCCAGCGGCGGCCGCCTGCTCCAGGGCCAACTCCAGCAGCTGGTTTCGCTCCGCCAGGGGCAGCTCCGGCCGCAGCGCCGCAGCCTGCTGCAGTCGCCTGGCCGAGGCCTCACCGCTGGCGCTGCTGCTGCTGGCCAGTTGGGAGGCCTCGAGCGGCCTTCCCAGGGCCACCCAATGCGCGATCAGCTGATCGATGGCGGGCCTGCTGATCACGGCACCATCGTTGCGGCGGCCCACCGGCAGGGGGAGGAGCTCCAAGTTGGCCCCCTCCAGCTGCTGCAGCCGGCCCAGGGCAATCACCGCGCGGCGGTGGTCGAGGCCCGCAGCAGCAGCTCGCCACTGCAGCAGCAACCACTGCAACCGTTCTGCTCCCGGCGCCGGGCCGTAGCGATCCAGCACCTCGCGCGCGGTCGCAGGCGCCTGGCAGCTGAGCAACACATCGGCATTGGCCAGCACCACGGGCAAGGGCTGGGGGGCCGGGTGCAGGCTCTGCAGGCGCAGGCGCAACTGCCGCAGCCGCTGCAGCTGATCAAACTGGATGGCCTCAAGGCAGGCCAGTTGCAGCTGATCGAGGGAGCCCTGCTCCAGCAGCTGGGCGAAGCGCTCTGGCGAAGCCGGCGCAGCTGGCGGCGCGGCTGGCGGCGCGGCAGTGGGCGCGGCAGTGGGCGCGGCAGTGGGCGCGGCAGTGGGCGCGGCAGGTCCTGCCGGTGCCGCCTCAATGACCGGCAGCGGCAGGGCAGGCTGCTGGGCCTTGGCAGGCTGCTGGGCCAGGTCAAGGGCAAGGGCCCAGGGCCCCAGCAGCCAGCAGGCCAGAAGCGGCAGGGTTCGCACCGGCATGTAAGAAGAGAACGTCGTGCCCAGCGGCCCATCGGGGCAAACCTAGTGGAGCTGGCCCACGCGACCCCAGTCCCATCGCCCCAAGCCGGCCATGTCGTCCACCCCGCTGCAGGCCCCTAACCCTCCGGCCGCGCTCGGTCAGATCCTGGTGGTGGGCTCGGGGGGCCGGGAAAATGCCCTGGGCTGGGCCCTGGCCCGCTGGCCGGAGGTGGAGCAGGTGTGGATCGCCCCCGGCAACGGCGGCAGCGCCGAGCTGCCGGGATGCCGCCCCGTGGCGATCGAGGCCAGCGACCCGGCCAGCCTGATCGCCCACTGCCGGCGCCACGGCATCAAGCTGGTGGTGATCGGCCCGGAAACCCCGCTGGCGGCGGGCCTGGCCGATGATCTGCGCTCGGCGGGGCTGCTTGTGTTCGGCCCTGGCGCCGATGGGGCCCAGCTCGAGGCCAGCAAGCAATGGGCCAAGGCCCTGATGCTGGAGGCGGGGGTGCCCACCGCCGGCTACTGGGCCTGCGATCGGCTCGAGGACGCCCTGGCGGTGCTGGAGAGCCAGGGGCGGCCCCTGGTGGTCAAGGCCGATGGCCTGGCCGCCGGCAAGGGGGTCACGGTGGCCAGCAGCGTGGCCGAAAGCCGCGCCGCCATTGAGGAGGTGTTCGCCGGCCGCTTCGGCCAGGCCGGGGCCTCCCTGGTGCTGGAGGAGTGCCTGAGCGGGCCGGAGCTGTCGGTGTTTGCGCTCAGCGATGGCCGCCGCCTGGTGCTGCTGCCCGCCGCCCAGGACCACAAGCGCATCGGCGAAGGCGACAGCGGCCCCAACACCGGCGGCATGGGGGCCTACGCGCCCGCACCGCTGCTGGATGCGGCGGGTCTCGAGGAGGTGCGCCTGCGGGTGCTTGAACCCACCCTGAAGGCCCTGCAGGGGCGCGGCATCAACTACCGCGGCGTCATTTATGCCGGATTGATGCTCACCGCCGAGGGCATCCAGGTGATCGAGTTCAACTGCCGCTTCGGCGATCCGGAATGCGAAACGCTGATGCCGCTGCTGGGGCCTGAGCTGGCCCGGGTGCTGCTGGCCTGCGCCAGCGGCAACCTGGAGGCCGCCCCCGAGCTCACGATCAGCCCGCGCTGCAGCGCCTGCGTGATCGCCGCCGCCGCGGGCTACCCCGGCGACGTGCGCCAGGGGGATCCGATCCAGAGCACCCTGATTGCCAGCAACGACCTGCAGCTCTTCCACGCCGGCAGCCGCCTGCTGGAGGATGGCCGTTGCGTGAGTGCTGGCGGACGGGTGCTGGCGGTGGTGGCCCAGGCCAACGATTTCGATCAGGCCTTCGCCGCCGCCTACGCGGGGCTGGAGCACATTCACTTTGAAGGCATCACCTTCCGGCGTGACATCGGCCACCAGGTGCGCAGCGCTTAGGGTGCAGCCTCCGTGATCCCAGCTTGAGCGCCCAGTTGCCGTGACCGCCCAGTTGCAGCAGGAGACCACCTGGCTCCAGCGCCTGCAGCGCTGGTGGGCCGAGTTCAGCCTGCAGACCAAGCTGCTGGCGGTGGCCACCCTGGTGGTGAGCCTGATGATGACGGGGATCACCTTCTTCGCCCTCAACAGCATCCGCATGGATGCCCGCATGAGCGACACGCGCTTTGCCCGCGATCTGGGCCTGTTGCTCTCCGCCAACGTGACCCCGCTGGTGGCCCAGGGCCAAGACCGCGACCTGGCCGAGCTGGCCGATCGCTTCTGGCGATCCAGCCGCAGCCTCCGCTACATCTTTTTCGCCGACCCCGACGGGGTGATCTATCTCGGCATTCCGATGGGCAACGCCAGCGGCAGCAGCGATCTGCTGCTCAGCCGCCGGCTCGAGCTGCCTGCCGACCTGCAACGGCGCCCCGACAATCCGCTGATCCGGCAGCACCTCACCCCCGACGGGCTGGTGACCGACGTGTTCGTGCCGCTGGTGAGCCAGGACCGTTACCTCGGGGTGCTGGCCCTGGGGGTGAATCCCAACGAAACCCTGCTGGCCAGCGCCGCCCTCACCCGCGAGGTGACGGTGGCGGTGTTCATCTCGATCTGGGTGCTGGTGATTCTGGGGGCCGTATCGAGGTCCATGCCATAGCCATTTAAAAAGGCATC
>JAWOHV010000182.1:0-5285 GCA_046484965.1 Prochlorococcaceae cyanobacterium | reverse complement strand
TTGCTTCCCAGTGGGCCCGCACCGCTGCGCTGTCGGCCGCTGCGGCGCCGGCGAACACGTGCGGGTGGCGGCGCACCAGCTTGGTGCTGAGGCCTCGGACGATCTGCGCCAGATCAAAGCGCCCCTCCTCGCCGGCGATCTGGGCGTGCAGCAGCACCTGCAGCAGCAGGTCGCCCAGCTCCTCGGCCAGGTGGGCGTCGTTGCCGTGGCGGATCGCATCGGCCACCTCGTGGGCCTCCTCGAGCACATAGGGCACCAGGGAGGCGTGGGTCTGCTCAAGGTCCCAGGGGCAGCCGCCCTCGGGATCGCGCAGCTGGGCCACCACCGCCAGCAGCTCCGCCAGGGCCTCGAGGCTGGACTGGGGTTGGGGGCTCATGGCTGCGGGCGCGTGCCGGCGAGCATGGCCGGCTGGGATCACCACCTTCTCACTGGTTTGGCCCAGGGAGCCTCGAGTTGCGCTAGATCTCGCTGCCTAGTCGCCGTGCGCTCCGATGGCCCTCGCCCGTCGCGAACTGCTCCGCTCAGCGGGCCTTTTGGCTGCTGCCCTCGGCCTGGGGGCCAGCGCCGGGCCGGCTGCGGCCGCCGCCCTGGAGCCCGACCCTGGCGAGGATGCGCTGGCGCGGCTGCAGCGGCGCCTGGAGGTGTGCCGGCCGGAGGGGGATCCGCTACAGGAGCTGCTGCGCCGCAACCGCGCCTTCGCGGCTGTGTGGCAGGAGGCTGAGGCCAGCGGTGATCCGATCGAGCGGGCCGAACTGCTGCATGCGCACCTGCCGCTGCAGTGCCAGGTGCGCCCCGATGCCCTGGCCGAAGGTCAGCGGCCCTGGGCGGCGGTGCTCTGTTGTGCCGATTCGCGGGTGGCGCCGGAGTGGATCTTCGCTGCCGGTTCCGGCGAACTTTTCGAGGTGCGCAGTGCCGGCAACACCGCCTTCGATGCCGGCATCGCCTCGCTCGAGTACGCCGTGGCTGAGCTGGCTGTGCCCTTGATCCTGGTGCTGGGCCACAGCGGCTGCGGTGCGGTGAAGGCGGCCCGCTCCGATGCCCCGCTCACCCCCCTGCTCGAGGAGCTGGTGCAGCCGATCCGGGCTGCCCTGCCCCGCCGGGGCGACCTGGCCGCTGCCGTGCAGGCCAATGCCCGCGCCGCTGCCGCCGCCCTGGGGGAGCGCAGCGCCCTGCTGGCGGAGGCGGTGGCCGCTGGCAGCCTGCGAATCCAGCCGGCCTACCTGGACATCGGCAGCGCCCGGGTGACCCTGCTCTGAACGCCCTGGCTGGCCAGGCTCAGCGGCGACCGCGGCGCCAGCGTCCCAGGGCCCGCAGCGGCCGCGGCAGCCGCGGTATGGGGTCGCCGTCCTGGATCAGGTGCAGCCAGCTGCTGGCCTCCAGGGCCACCAGGGCGGCTAGCACCAGGGAGGGTTGCTGCTGCCAGAGCCTGCGCCCAACGGCGATCCATTGCGCGGCGGCAGGCAGTCCAAGGGGCTGGAGCAGGCTGGCTGCGGCCAGTAGGGCAGCCGCCAGGTAGGCGAGCCGCAGCCCCATCCCCAGCAGGGGGCTATGGCTGAACAGGGAGCGGTGGCTGAGCAGGCGCCGGTAGGGCCACCAGAGCGGTTGCAGCGGCCCCCAGCGCCGCATGGCATTGGAGCGGGTGTCGAGGTCGGGGGAGAGCAGCAGCCCGCCGGCGAGGAAGGCCAGCCCCGCCACCGCTACCCCCACGGGCCCCAGGGCCGGCCCCCAGAGCAAACCAAAAGGCAGGGCGAGCAGCCAGGTGGCGCGATCGTGCTGGCGGCCGGAGGCCATCGTCCCCACGGGGCACGTTGATCCGAGTCTGGCGAGGTCGCTGCTGTTTGTGCCTCAGCTAGGGACTTTTAACTTTGCTCAGAAGGCTGCAGCGCTCAAGGTCCCCGGTCTGGCAGAGGTAAACGGTCTGGCGGTTGTTCCTGGCTGTAAACAGGTTGCTGTCCATCTGGTTGGCCCAGTTGCTTGTGAGCGGCATCGCCGCAGCGAGGCAGAGCAGCAGCAACCATGCCGACAGCGGAATCCTCGCTGCAACCTGCAGGATCGAAGGCAGCTGCGAAGAAGCATTGCTCAGCCGGGCTTGGCTGGCGCCCTTGCGGGGGCGCTGAGCGAGGTAAGCCATCTGCCTGGAGTCGGAAGCCCTATGCATAGCCGCAGCTTCAGGGGCCAACTCGAAGAGGTGATTGAGGAGTCCTCAGGGCCGCAGTGAAATCTGTTCGCCCAATCTCTCCGCTTGCCTCTGAGTCTCTCAAATGATGCTGCAGGGGCCTGGCCAGCACGGCAGCCAAGCAGGTGGTCGCCAAGGCAGAATGACTACGCCGCGCGATTAGCTCAGCGGTAGAGCGCCTGCCTTACAAGCAGGATGTCGCTGGTTCGAACCCGGCATCGCGCATTGCAGACAGAGCTTTGAAAATCAGCTGAAAGCCGCTTCTGCACAGGATTTTGTTGTTCCAGCGCGTGTTGGGTTCTGCACGGGCAGGCCATGCTTTGTGGCCAACCTTCTCACATGCCTTCTCACGTTCCTTCTCACATGGCTGCCGCCCTTGCCTGGGAGACGGTGCTGCGTGCGGGGGTGTCTCACTCCCTGACTCGTCGCGGTTGCCGCCGGGGTTGGAGTGTCACCAACCATCGCGGTCTGGTCCGTCTCAACATCACGGCTCATGCCGGTGGCGGTAGGCGTCGCCAGCTGCTGCTCCCGATTCCCTGGGACGGCGTGGATCTTGATCAGGCCTTGGTCCAGCTCTTTCCAGGCGATCCGGAGCCGGCATCGGTCAGCAAGGAACCGTCCAAGCAGTTCGCTCGGGACACAGGCGCAGCCCTTGCGTGGCCTGCCTTGGTGGAGCTCTACTGCGATCACAAGCTCTGCAGCGGTGAGGTGAAGACCGCCACCTGGGAGCGGATGTATCGGCCTCGGATGAACCTCATGCTCGACCTGTTGGCGGCTGGCTTTAGCGGTGGACCAGAGGATGCCGATGCATTGCTGCGTTTGACGGCCGGACAGTGGGCAGAGCGCCCTGGCTGTCGGACACGGCAGTTGCAGGTGCAGAACACCGCCGCACTGCTGCGGTGGCTGGTCCAGCAGGGTCGCCTGGGGCAGGCCTGGGATCCCCCTCGGGATCTCGGGCCGTTCATCGGTCGTTCCCGCCAGCAGCGGACGGTCACCACTCCGATGCCTGTGGAGCACATCCAGGCGATGGTGCGGGCCATTCCGAACGCGCGTTGGCGTCTCTGTTTCCAACTGATTGCTGCCTATGGGCTTCGGCCGGAGGAGATCCAGCACCTTGAGCTCAGGCAGGGTCGCCTATGGTGCCTCTACGAAAAGGTGGCTGCTCGCGGAAAGACCAAGCCTCGGCCCCTGAGGCTGCTTCCCTGTGACAAGTGGGCTGCTGCCTGGAATCTGGAAGAGACCTACGCAGCAGACCTGCTTCCACCCATGCGACCGGGGCACGGAGCACAGGACGTCAGCCAGTATCTGCGGCGTCGTTCTCTCTGGATGGAGCTCAAGCGCGACTACGAAGCCCAGGGGGAAAAGCTGGTGCTCTACTCCTGCCGCCACGCCTACGCCCACCGGGCCCACGTGATCTGCGACTTGCCGCCCAAGGTGGTGGCCGCGGCGATGGGTCACAGCGTTCAGACCCACCTGGCGGCCTACAGCCGCTGGTGCGGGGATGACGTGGTGGACGACGCGTTTGTCAAAGCGGAGCAAAGGCTGGGCCAGGGGCTACGTGCTCAGAGCTCAGCGGTGTAGTGCCGCACGGCTTGCGAGAACCTGCTCAACCCTTGTCCCTCCAGGGTGACCAGGTACTCCTCAACTGTCTTGGGTGGTTTCCTGAGGCTGGCTCGGTGCTGCCGCATCGCCGTGCAGACCCGTTCGGCATCCAGGTTCAAGCGTCTGAGACGACAGTGAAGCGATTTACCTCAGTAGCCCATGCTCAGCTCCTGGGCCTGGGCCGCCAGCTCATCCAGTGCCGCTCCGCGCTGCTGGTCGATGGTGTGCTTGTAGGCCATCAGATCGGACAGGCGGATGCGCCGATGGGTGCCGACCTTGCGGAAGGGGATCTGACCTTGCTCTAGGCGCTTGATCAGGAAGGGGCGAGACACGTTCAGCAGATCAGCGGCCTGCTGGGTCGTGAGCTCGGCATGCACCGGCACCAGCGTGACGGCCTTGCCCTGGGCCATCTGAACCAGGATTCCCTGCACCAAGTCCACCACTGCGGCCGGTATGGGAAAGCATGCGCGCTGGCCGCCTTCCAGCTCAAGCGAGAGGCTGGCTTGACGCAAGCCATGGCTGGCACGGAAGCCAGCGAGGTCGCGCAGGCTTGCTCCTGCGGCCTCAGCCGCCTCAGCCGTTGGGATCACAGGCTCCATGGAGCCGGGGAGAGCGACGGCCATGGGCAACGGGGGGAGATGCCACTCGAACTGTAATCGAAATAATCGCAGCATCTGCAAGAGAGATGGGCTCGCGTGCCCTGTGCCTGCTGAGGTCCTGTTCCGAACCGATGGCCCTGTTCAGGCTTTTATTGACTCAGCAGCTCCCATCAGGCGGCGGCCATGTACGGCCATACCCCGTACAATGGTGGAGCTGCTTCCTGGTGTGCCATGTCGCCGGTCGAGACCACGCTCCATGCGGCGATCGAAGCGATCGACGAGCCCCGCTCCGCTCGGATGGACCAGCGCACCAAGCCCTCGGTGAAGGCCAGTATTGAGGCGGCAGCAGACCTGATGGGCATCGAGGCCTCCGCCTTCGTGGTGATGTCGGCGTATGCACGAGCCCAGGAGCTGCTCAGTGGTAGGCAGCAGACCCTGCTCAGCCAGGGCGATCACCAGGCCCTGCTCGCCGCCCTCGACGAAGAGACCATGCCAACGCCCGCCCTGCTGGAGGCTTGGCAGCTGCACCAGGACCAGGTCGTGCGCTCCTGATCCGGTGGCGGTTCGGATCGAAGCCTTTGACCCTGGCTTGCACGTCACCAAGGACTTCAGCTGCGGCAGCGACAGCCAGGACAACTTTCTGCGCCGCACCGCCAAGCGCCAGCAGCGTGATGGGTACACCCGGCTCTACGTCGCCACTGACGCCGCCCAGACAGGTGAACCTCGGGCCTGCCTGGGCTTCTACGCCATCAATGCCCATGCCATTGGCGTGGCCGATGTGCCTGCCGATGCTGCCCCGCGGGCACCGCGCTCGAATCTGATCCCAGGTGTTTTTGTGAGCCACCTCGCTGTCGACCGGAGGCATCAGGGCCAGGGGCTGGGGCGCATCCTGCTGGTGGATGCCATGC
>JAWOHV010000094.1:0-21208 GCA_046484965.1 Prochlorococcaceae cyanobacterium | reverse complement strand
GCCAAACCTCCATGGCGTTAGACAGCGCAAGAACGACCGGCAGCTGATCCTCCAGGTGGTGAGCGGCCGCACGCCGCCGATGCCGCGCTTCCAGCCCGAACCCCAGGCGATGGCCGATCTGCTGGCCTACCTGCACAGCCTGCCGTGAGTGGGCTGCGCTCACCGCTGGTGCTGGTGCTGGTGGAACCGGCCGGCCCCCTCAACGTGGGCAGCGTGGCCAGGCTGGCCGCCAACTTCGGCATTCAGGAGCTGCGGCTGGTGGCCCCCCGCTGCAACCACCTGGGCGAGGAAGCCCTGCGCATGGCCGTGCATGGCCGCTGGATCCTCGAGCAGGCCAGCCTGTACGGCAGCCTGGCCGAGGCGATCGCCGATTGCCGGCGGGTGGTGGCCAGCACGGGCCGCGCAGAGGCCACCATCGCCGGCATGGCCACCATCCCGCCGCTGCAAACGCCAGAACAGGGGCTGGGCTGGCTGCTGGCGGCCGACCCCACGGCACCAGCGGCGCTGGTGTGCGGCCGTGAAGACCGGGGCCTCAGCAATGACGAACTGCTCCAGGCCGGCCGCCTGGTGCGTATCGGCACGGAAGCGGCCTATCCCTCGCTCAACCTCTCCCACGCCGTGGCGGTGCTGCTGCACGAGCTGCAGCGGGCCCGGGCGGCCACCTCCCAGGCCAATTCCGAGCCCAATTCCGGGCCCAATTCCGGGCCCAAACCAGCGGCCGCAGCCGCGCCGAACGACGAACAGGATCCTTGCCCGCGGGGGGATCTGGAGGCCGCCCTGGCGGATGCTGAGGCCCTGCTGCTGGAAGCGGGCTTTCTCTACCCCCACACCGCCCACGCCCGCATGGCCAAGCTGCGGGGGCTGCTGCAGCGGGCCCAGGCGCGCCGGCAGGACGTGGCCCTGATCCGGGGCATGGTGCGGCAACTGCGCTGGGCCAGTCAGCACAAAACCACCTAAGTTCGCCCCATCTGCGAACGCCCACGTGCCCCCCGGTTCCGACTCCCGTTCCAGCTCCGCCGGTTGGGGCCGCCCGCTGCGGCTGCTGCTGCGGTTGCTGGTGATGGGCATCGGCCTCGGGGTGATCAGCGGCACCACCCTCAAGCTGCTGGCCCCGCGCCTGGCCCAGGGGGCCGCCCAGGCCCCCTCCCCTGATGCCCCAGGGGGAGGCTTCCTGCCGCGGCTGCAGTCGGGCATCCCAATGGGGCGCTTCGAGCCCCGCCAGGAACTGACGGCGATCAGCAACCGCTGGGCCCAGCTGGCCGGCGCCCAGAAAGACCTCAAGGCCTCCGGTTTCCTGCTGGTGCTCGACGACGGCCGCTACGCCCAGCTGCAGCCCGATCTGCCCCTGCCGGCCGCCAGTTCGATCAAAACGCCGATCCTGCTGGCGGGCCTGGAGGATTTCGACACCGGCAAGCTGCGCTGGAACGAACCGCTGCCCCTCACCAAGGAGGTGATCGGAGGCGGTGCCGGCTGGATGGCCAACAAACCGGTGGGCACCCGCTTCCCGTTCTTTGAGGCGGCCACCGAGATGATCCGCGTCAGCGACAACAGCGCCACCAACCTGTTGATCAAGCGCCTGGGCGGCAAGGAGTCGATCAACGGCCGCTTCCAGGAGCTCGGCCTGAGCGCCACGGTGGTGAACAACTGGCTGCCTGATCTGGAGGGCACCAACACCACCAGCAGCCGCGACCTCGCCCGCGCCATCGCCCTGGTGGATACCGGCGAGAAACTCAGCCCCCGCGCCCGCGACCTGTTTCGCGAAGTGATGGGCACCTCCCGCACCAATACTCTGCTGCCCCTGGGCCTGCTCCAGGGCCTCGGCGGCGATTCAAGCGATCCCGACAGCGACCTGCTGGCCCTTGGCATCACCGTTTACAACAAGACCGGCGACATCGGTATCGCCTATGCCGATGCGGGCCTGATCCAGCTGCCCAGCGGCCAGCGGGCCGTGGCCGCCTTCATGGTCAAGGGCCCGTTCAACGACCCCCGCTCCGCCGACCTGATCCGGGCCATGGCCGCCGAGGTTTCCCGCAACCTGGTGGGCCGCAGCAGCACCGCCAGCAAACCCGCCGGCCAAGCCTCCGGCCAAACAGCCAGCCCAACAGCCAGCCCAACAGCCCCAGCCCGCTGATGTTCAACCAACCCCTGCGCCTGCCGCTGCTGCTGGCCCTGGCGCTGCAGGCCACCGCGCAAGCCTCCCCCCCCGCCGCCCTGGCCCAAGCCCCAACCCAGCCCCAGCCCCAGCCCCAGCCCCAGCAGCCCCTGCTCCGCCGCCAGACCGGGGCCCCCCTGCCCGGGGGCCTCGATGGCGTGCTGATGGTCAACGACAACAACCCGGAGCTGATCCGCAGCCCCGGCGTGCTGCTCTCCACCTTCAGCGCCGCCGGCCGGCCCCACCCGGAGGCCCACCTCGATGTGGCCCTCGAGGGGCGCTTCGATCTGTTCAGCCACCACGTGTATGCCGGCACGCCCGAGAGCCTCGATTCCACCCTCTGGCTGGCGGTGCTGGCCGCGCCCCGCGGCAACACGCCGGTGACCCTGAAGCTGCTGGCCGGCTCAACGGCCCTCTCGCAGGCCACCGACCGCATCCAGCCAGCCGCCCCGTTCCTGCCCCTGCCGTCCCTGCTGAGCCAGGACGGCAACACCTTCGCAGGCCCCGGCAGCCGGGTGGCCACCGAACTGCTGGCGCGCCAGCGCGGAGCTCTGCTACCGGATCAATGGACCCTGCAACCCGGCAGCCCCACCACCTTGCTGGTGCTGCCCCTGCCGGTGAAGGGGCTCGATCCGCTCCTCAATGGCCGCAACCTGCAGCTGCGGCTGCAGAGCAACGGCCCGCTGAGCCTGGCCACGCTGGCGGGCCTGGGCCGCGGCGACCAACCCCCCGACCCAGCCAGCTGGCAAGCCCTTCTGGATGGGCCCCTGAGTGCCAAGGAGCACAGCCCCACGCCGCGGGGAGCCAAGGGGGGGATGATTTATTCACGCGTCAGTGGGGTGCAGCTGGGCAGCCTCTGGCGCACGGCGATCACCGACCCCGGCAAGAGCTGGCTGAGCGCCAGCCGGGCGCCGATCTCCTGGCCGATCAGCTCCCTGGAGCGGGGCAGCCTCGGCAGCGGCCAGGTGCAGACCGCCGAACTGCAGGCCTTCTATCCCGGCACCGCCTGGGCAGCCCATGGCAATTACGGCGTCGAATACGACCTCACGATTCCGCTGCGCAACGACACCGCCCAACCGCTGGTGCTGGAGCTGACCCTGGAATCACCGCTCAAACAGGATCAGCAGATCGGCGGCCTCCGCTTCAACAGCGAGCCCGCCAAGGCGGTGATGTTCCGCGGCACGGTGGAGGTGAGCGGCCTCGATGGCAGCGAGGGCCCCGAGGGCCGGCCTGCGGGTCGCCAGGCTTTCCATCTGGTGCAACGCGCCGGCCAGCAGGGCGACGCCCTCGGCCGGGTGAGCCTGGCGGCCGGTGCCCAGCGCCAGCTGCGGGTGCGGCTGATCTATCCGGCTGATGCCACACCGCCCCAGGTGCTCAGCCTGCTGCCCGTTGCGGCACCGGCGGCCGCCGTTCCCGTCCCCGCGGCGGGGACGCCGCCGCCCCGGGCTACCACCAGCCGTCCCTGAGCCTGGCGGACCGGCTGCCGCTCGATGGTCAGGGTCGCTGTGGACTGAGCGAGAAGCTGCTGCCCTGCAGCACCTTGACCTTCAGGGGACGGCCCGACAGGACGCCGCTGGTCTGCCGCTCCAGCCCGTCCACGGGCGGGAGGGGGCCGCTGCCCGCCAGCAGCAGGCGGACGCTGCCGTCGGCGGTCTCGCCGTCCACCGACTCCAGGGTGTAGGCCGACCCGCGCAGCCACTCGCGGGCCAGGGCCGCGGTGCGCAACGTGATCCTGTTGGTGAGGATCAGGCGTTCGCTGGTGACGGCCAGCGGAATCGTGATGATCAGCAGGCCCCCCAGGGCGAGCGTCAGCGCCTGGCGCCTGGTGCGCCCGTCGAACGGCACGGTGGCGGCCTGCCGGAAGCCCATCAGGGCGAACACCAGGGCGCCGGTGATCAGGATGGCGAAGTAGTTGGTAACGAACAGCAGCAGGCTGCCGGTCGCCAGCGTCGGCTCACCAAAGGCCAGCAGGATGCCGACATTGGCCAGCGGCGGCACCAGCGAGACGGCGATCGCCACCCCCGGCAGGGTGTCGGAGACATCGCGGCGTGACAGCGCGAAGGCACCGGCCACACCGGTGGCGAGGGCGGCCATCAGATCGAGCAGATGCGGCGCCGTGCGCACCATGATCTGTTGGATGGTCTGGGGATGCAGCAGCCCGATCACCGGCAGGGTCAGCAGAAAGCCCACGGCCACGGCGATGGCGATGCCGGCCAGGCTGACCAGCAGCGAGTTGAGGATCCGCGGCCGATCGCCGAGGCTGATGCTGAACGCCAATCCCATGATCGGCAGCATCAGCGGCGCCACGATCATGGCGCCGATCACGGCCGCCACCGAATCACCCAGCAGGCCGAAGCTGGCGATGGCGGACGCCAGCACCAGGAGGATCGCGAACTTCAGGAACTTCGGCCCCGGCCGCCCCGGCTCGAAGATCAGGGTGTCGCTGATGCGCTCCACCTCCGCCGCGGTGACGGGGCCGCCGTGCAGCAGCTCAGCCAGGGTTCGCGCCATGGGGATCGATCCGGGAGGGGCTGCCGGCCAACGCTAGGGGTGAGCGTTAAGGCTGCTCCATGCCAGGTCCGGATCGGAGCATGGACCCCAGCGGCAGGTGTTTCCCGTCGCTTCGATCGGCGGAGGATTCTCCCGGTGGAGCTCCACGGCCGTCTGAGGCCGAAGCCCCTCACCCGAAGCCTGGGGGTGTCGCTGATCCGGAGACCTGTGGTGGCTCGCCCGTCAGGCTGGCCGCGCTTCGTTGCCGGGCCAGCGAGGCGCGGGGCTGATCCCTGCCCCGGCCTGCGGCCGGCCCATGGGCGCTCCTACAACCGGGGGCCTGTGAAACAATCCGCTCATTGAGGCCTGCTAGCCGCAGCCCGCCCTTCCCCAACGCCAGCATCCCCCCGTGACTCAACTCCGGAAGCGCCGGGTCTTCCCCTTCACCCAGGTTGTGGGCCAGGAGGAGATGAAGCTGGCCCTGCTGCTCAACGTGATCGACCCACGCATCGGCGGCGTGATGATCATGGGCGACCGGGGCACGGGTAAATCCACCACGATCCGCGCCCTTGCCGATCTGCTGCCCGAGATCGACGTGGTGGCCGGCGACCCCTACAACAGCTCACCGGTGGATCCCGACCTGCAAAGCGCTGAGGTGCGCGCCCGCGCTGAGCAAGGCGAGCAGCTGCCTGTGGAGCCCCGCCAGGTGCCGATGGTCGACCTGCCCCTGGGCGCCACGGAAGATCGCCTCTGCGGCACCATCGACATCGAGAAGGCCCTCAGCGAGGGGGTGCGCGCCTTTGAGCCTGGCCTGCTGGCTAAGGCCAACCGCGGCCTGCTCTATGTGGATGAGGTGAACCTGCTCGACGACCACCTGGTGGACGTGCTGCTGGATTCGGCGGCCTCCGGCTGGAACACGGTGGAGCGCGAAGGCGTGAGTGTGCGCCACCCGGCCCGCTTCGTGCTGATCGGCTCCGGCAACCCTGAGGAGGGCGAGCTGCGGCCGCAACTGCTCGATCGCTTCGGCATGAGCGTGGAGGTGCGCACCGTGCGCGATCCAGAGCTGCGGGTGCAGGTGGTGGACCAGCGCACCGCCTTCGACAGCGACCCCGACGGCTTCAGCAACGCCGTGCAAACCAGCCAGGACGCCCTGCAGGAGCGGGTGGTGGCGGCCCAACAGCTGCTCAATCAGGTGCAGATCGACGACGACCTGCGGCTGCGGATCAGCGCCATCTGCGGTGAGCTGGATGTGGATGGCCTGCGGGGCGACATCGTGACCAACCGGGCGGCCCGGGCGCTGGCGGCCTTCGAGGGCCGCACCGAGGTGGACGAAAACGACGTGGCGCGGGTGGTGGCCTGCTGCCTGCGCCACCGGCTGCGCAAGGATCCACTCGAGCAGATCGACACCGGCGATCGGGTGGTGAAGATGTTCTGCAAGGTGTTCGAGCGACCTGAAACCAGCGACCGCGGGGCCTTCGAGCTGGCCCTGGCGAGCTGATCCGCCAGCCCGTGGACGCCGCTTCTACCACCGCCACCACCACCGCCCCCGGCTCCGGGACCCAGGACCACGACCTGTGCCGGATCGCGATGGAGAACTCCGGCATCGGCCTCTGCCTCACCGAGGCGATCGGCGGCAGGATTGTGGAGGTGAACCAGGCCCTGTGCACCCTGCTGCAACGGCCGCAGGAGGAGCTCAAGGGAATGGGCTGGCAGGACATCACCCACCCCGAGGACCTGGCCACCGATCTGAATCTGATCGAGGAGCTGAAGGCGAACCGACGCCAGAGCTACTGCCAGCGCAAACGCTTTCTTCGCGCGGACGGAACGATCCTCTGGGGCGATCTGCACATGGGCTGCGTGCGCCACAGCGACGGCAGCGTGCAGCTGTTCGTGGCCCAGATCGTGGATGTGAGCGAAGCGGTGAAGGTCCAGGCGGCCCTGACGGCCAAGGAGCAGGAGTACCGCCAACTGGCGGAGCGGCTGGATCTGGCCTGCGAATCGGTGGGCCTGGGGATCTATGACGCCGACCTGGCCAGTGGCGCCGTCTTCTTCTCGGCCGGCTTTCAGCGCAACCTCGGCTATGAGCCTGGCGATTGGAGCGCACGCCAGGAGGAGTGGTTCACGCGCCTCCACCCCGAGGAACAACTCATCCT
Source organism: Prochlorococcaceae cyanobacterium (assembly GCA_046484965.1). GTDB lineage: Bacteria > Cyanobacteriota > Cyanobacteriia > PCC-6307 > Cyanobiaceae > JAWOHV01. The sequence continues at coordinate 14,413 of JAWOHV010000094.1, read as the reverse complement.
CGAGTCGGAATATCAGGCCGTGCAGGACGGCAGCCAGAGCAGCCTGGAGTACCGCATGCGCCACCGGGACGGCTCCTACCGCTGGTTTCTCGGCCACGGCAAGGGCATTGAGCTCGACGATGCGGGCCGGGCCCGGCGGATCGTGGGCATCTGCCTGGACATCAGCGAGCGCCGGGAGGCCCAGCAGCGCCTGGCGATCAGCCAGCAGCGCCTGGAACAGGAGCGCGCCGAACTGCGCGCCACCCTCGATGCCCTGATCGAGCCCCACATCCTGCTGGCGCCGGTGCGGGATGGCAGCGGCACGATCGTCGATTTCCTTTATCACGACGCCAATCCAGCCGCTTGCAGCTACAACCGCCTCCCCCGCGAGCAGCTGGTGGGAATGTCGCTGCTGGCCCTGCTGCCGGCCCATCAGGCCACGGGGCTGCTCGAGCACTACCGAGAGGCGATGGCATCGGGCCAACCGCTGGTGCTCGACGACTACGCCTACCCGAACGATCTTCTGGGCGAAGAGCGCCGCTACGACATCCGCGCCGTGCGCGTGGGTGACCTGCTCAGTTACTCCTGGCGCGATGTGACCGAGCGCCACCGCACCGCCCTGCAGCTGGCGGCCTCGGAACAGCGCTACCGGCTGCTGGCGGAGAACGCCACCGATGTGGTGCTGCACATGCGCGACGGCGTGATCACCTGGGTGTCGCCGTCGGTGACCCGCGTGCTGGGCTGGCAGCCCAAGGAGTGGATCGGCCGGCTCGGAAGCGACTTTCTCGAGCCGGAGGGCCACACCTCCTATGAGGCCAACCTGGAGCTGCTCGCCCAGGGCGGCTCGATCGCCGCCCGCAACCGCATCCGGGCGCGGGACGGCAGCTGGCACTGGATCGATACCCGGGCCAGCCTCTTTCTCAATGAGCAGGGGCAACCCGATGGCCTGCTGGCCGCCGGGCGGCTCGTGGATACCGAGGTGGAGGCCCTCGAGGCCCTCGAGCACAAGAGTGCCGAGCTGGCCCGCAAGCTCAAAACCAGCCTCACCGCCTCGGCGGTGGCTCACGAGATCAACCAGCCCTTGAGCGTGATCCTGCTGCAGGCGCAGCTGGCCCAGAGCGAGGCGGCGCGCATCGGCGCGGCAGCCGAGGAGCTTCGCCAGCCCCTGGCCACCCTGGTTGCCGAATCGGAGCGGGTGGGGGCCACGATCGAGAAGATGCGCACGCTCCTGCGCAATGTGCAGACACCCTTGCAACCTCTGGATCTGAGCGCTGTGGTGAGCAATGCCCTGCTCTATCTGCAGCCCCTGCTCAGCCGCCACCGGATTCGCCTGGAGCGCGGCGGCACGTCCGGCCCGATCCTGATCCAGGGCGATGGTGTTCAGCTGCAACTGGCGATCGGCAATCTGCTTCGCAACAGCGTTGAGGCCCTCAGCGAAACCGCCAATCCCACCAAGCCCTCCGAGCCCAGCGCCTGCATCCGGCTGACGCTCGAGCGCGGTTCAGAGGAGATTGAGCTGCGGCTGGAGGACAACGGACCCGGTTTCGGCGACCTCGATCTGAGCGAGCTGCCGCTGGTGACCACCAAGCGCCAGGGCACCGGTCTGGGCCTCTATGTGGTTCAAACCACGGTCGCCAACCATGGCGGCAGCCTCACGATCGGATCCTCAAGCCTGGGGGGCGCCGAGGTGGTGTTGCGCTTGCCGCTCCCGGCCCCAGCGGCGGGGGGCTGAGGGTGCGCATTCTCGGCCTCGATCCCGGACTGGCCCGGGTTGGCTTCGGGGTGATCGAAGTTGAAGAACGGCAGGGCGGAGCTCAGCGCATGCTCGATTGCGGCATGATCCAAACCGAGCCCGGCCGCAGCGACGGCGAACGCATGGTGGAAATCGCCCGCGACCTGCGGGTGCTGATCCGCACCTGGCGGCCGCAGCTGGCAGCCGTGGAGAAATTCTTCTTCTACCGCTCCAGCACCACAATTTCCGTGGTGCAAGCCCGCGGTGTGCTGATGATGACCCTGGCCCGCTTCCAGGTTCCGGCGGTGGAGTTTCCGCCGATGCAGATCAAGCTGGCCCTGGCCGGCTCAGGGCATGCCGATAAGGATGCGGTGCTTGAGGCGGTGATGCGGGAGTTAAACCTCGAGCAGCCCCCCCGCCCCGACGACGCCGCCGACGCCCTGGCGGTGGCCCTCACCGGCTGGTTCCAGCGCTGAACCGGATCTAGGCATCAGCAGGTGATGAACAAAGCCGAACTACGCCAGCACTTCCGCCGCCAGCGCCGCCAGCTGCTGCCGACCGCCCAGGCCCCGATCCAGGCTCTCGCCCAGCGGCAGCTGCCCAGCCAGCTGGGCCAAGGCCGCCTCGGCATCTACTGGCCCCTGGCCGGCGAGGTGGACCTGCGCCCCCTGGTGGCCTGGCTGCCGGGCCGGCTGGCCCTACCCGCCGCGGTGGTCGGGGCCCAGGGCACAACAGCCCTGGTGTACCGGAGCTGGGATCCGGCCGAACCCCTCAGCCCCGATGCCTGCGGCATCCCTGCCCCCACAGGGCCCGATCTGGAGCCCGCCGCCCTGGCGCTGCTACTGGTGCCGGCCCTGGCCTACGACCGCCGCGGCCTGCGGCTCGGCTCCGGCGGCGGCTGGTACGACCGACTGCGGGCCAGCGCCGCCTGGCGAGCGGTGCCCGCCCTGGTGGTGGCCCCCGCCGGCTGTGCCGTGGACGCCCTGCCCGGTGACCCCTGGGATATCCCCTTCGCTGGCTGGCTGAACGAGCAGGAACTCCACTGGCTGCAGCCGCCGCCGCCACGCTCCCCCCCCGGGCCTTCCATTGCAACCTCGTAACGCTGAGGCAGCTGCTCGCAACTGAGAGCCTGAATTTGGCAGGATCGAGGCCAACAGCAACACCCTTCCCTTGAGCCGGCAGACCCCGAACCTCGCCAGCAGCAGCAAAAGCCGCAACAGCAGCTGCAGTCCGGCAGCGCGTTTCGACGCGGCAGTCCGTAGCCCTGAATCAGGGCAGGTCACCGCCGCCGAGCGGGTACTGGCATCGGAACTCGCCGGCCGCGACGACAGCTGCGGCGCCCTCTCGATGATGGTGGGCTCGATGCTGCGGATGGTGCAGGCGGGCAAGGGCAGCGACAGCAGCTGGAAAGCCTCCTGAGGGCTGGCGGCCTAGCCTTGGCAGCACAGAAGCGGAGCGCCCCATGGCCAGCCCCTCCCTGCCCGGCCTTGGGCAAGCCCCGCCGCGCCTGAGGCCAGCGGTGGCCATAGCCCTGGCCCTGGCCTTCTGCGGGTTGGCTCCGCGGCCGGTCCAGGCCCATGCGATCGAGAGCAGCCTGGAGCGGCTGCAGAGTCTTAACCGGCAGCTGCAGCTGGAAAGCCGCTTCTCCACTGGCGTTCCAGTTGATGGTGCCGCCGTGCGCCTGGTCCCCCCTGGAGGCGGTGAGGGGGTGCTGGTGGGCCGCACCGATGGCCGCGGCCAGCTGCGCTTCAGCCTGCCCCAGGGGGTGGATCAGGCCTGGGAGGTGCTGGTGGATGGCGGCGCCGGCCACCGCGACTACCTCGAATTGCCGGTCAGCGACCACAGCCCCGCAGCCAGCAAGGCCGGCCCCGAGGCGCCCTTGCTGGCTGCGGGGCTGCTGGGGCTGGTGGGCAGCAACCTGATTCGCCGCCGCTGAGGCCCAAGCGCCACACTGGGCCATAGCCGTTCAACGCCCCGCCATGGCCACCGGCAGTGCCGCCCTCGATCGCATCGTGGAACGGCTCGCCAGCAGCGGCGAGCCGAAACGCCGCTACGAGTACGTGCTCTGGCTGGCCAAGAAACTGCAGCCACTTCCGGATGAGTTCCGCAACGAAGCCTTCAAGGTGAAGGGCTGTGTGTCGCAGGTGTATGTGGTGGGGCAGCTCGTGGATGGCCGCCTGCACTGGCAGGGGGATTCGGATGCGGCGATCACCAAGGGGCTGCTGGCCCTGCTGATCGAGGCCATGGAGGGCCTCACCCCCGCCGAGGCCGTTGGCCTCGATCCGGCCTTCATCGCCGCCACCGGCCTGCAGGCCAGCCTCACCCCATCGCGGGCCAACGGCTTTCTCAACATCCTCAAGAGCATGCAGAGCCAGGCGGCCGCCCTCGCCCTGCCTGCCGGCGGCGGCTGATTTCTAGGATCCACGTTTCCAAGGCACCTGCGGCATGACCATCGGCATCGGCTTGCTCGGCCTGGGCACGGTGGGGGCCGGTGTGGCGAGCATCCTGGCCAGCCCGCAGGGGCGCCATCCGCTGGTGGCTGAGCTGGCGCTCAAGCGGGTGGCCGTGCGCGATCTGGGCCGGCCCCGGCCGCTGCAGCTGGCCGCCGAACTGCTCACCACCAACCCGGAGGAGGTGGTGGACGACCCGGCCGTGGAGATCGTGGTGGAGGTGATGGGGGGCCTGGAGCCGGCCCGCTCCCTGATCCTGCGGGCGATCGCCGCCGGCAAGGCGGTGGTCACGGCCAACAAGGCGGTGATCGCCCGCTATGGCGAGGAGATCGCCGCCGCCGCCGCTGCCCACGGCGTCTATGTGCTGATCGAGGCGGCGGTGGGCGGCGGCATCCCGATCATCGAGCCGCTGAAGCAGTCGCTGGGCGGCAACCGCATCCAGCGGGTGAGCGGCATCATCAACGGCACCACCAACTACATCCTCAGCCGCATGGCCGCGGAGGGTGCTGCCTACGCCGATGTGCTGGCCGATGCCCAGCGCCTCGGCTACGCCGAAGCCGACCCGGCCGCCGATGTGCAGGGCGGCGACGCCGCCGACAAGATCGCCATCCTGGCGGGGCTCGCCTTCGGTGGCCCGATCCCCCGCGCTGCCATCCCCACCGAGGGCATCGACCAGCTCGATGGCCGCGATGTGACCTACGCCGACCAGCTCGGATTCGTGGTGAAGCTGCTGGCGGTGGCCCAGCGGATCGAGAGGGCCAGCGGCGACAGCCCAGCAGGCGAGGCCATTCAGTGGCTGGACGTGCGGGTCCACCCCACCCTGGTGCCCCGCAGCCATCCCCTGGCGGGGGTGAATGGGGTCAACAACGCGATCCTGGTGGAGGGGGAGCCCGTGGGGCAGGTGATGTTCTTCGGGCCGGGGGCCGGAGCCGGCCCCACCGCCTCGGCCGTGGTGGCCGACATCCTTAACATCGCCGGCATCCGCCAGGCCTGCGGCGCCGTGGAGGGGGCGGGCCTGGATCCGCTGCTGGCCGCCGGTAGCTGGCGCCAGTGCCGCCTGGTGGATGGGACCCAGACCACCCACCGCAACTACGTGCGCCTGCGCACCAGCGACCAGGCGGGGGTGATCGGCCACATCGGCACCTGCTTCGGTGAGGCGGGCGTGTCGATTCAGTCGATCGTGCAGTTCGAAGCCGACAGCGAAGCCGCTGAAATCGTGGTGATCACCCACGAGGTGCTGGAGGCCAACTTCCGCCGGGCCCTGGCGGCGATTGAGGCCCTGCCTGAGGTGCAGGGGGTGGCGGCCTGCCTGCGCACCCTCTGAGCCCGGCGCTGATCAACACAATTCAATCCCCAAATCAGCACTCCCCTGGCGCAGCGGCCCCACCGGTGAGCACAGTGGACGCAGATGGAAAGAAATCCTTAAGAAGCCCCAGCCCAGCACGCCACCGTTCGCCTTCCCCCCCACCCCACCCCTGTTCGACCTCCCAACCATGACCAGCCTCTCCTGTGCCACCTCAACCCTGCAGCTACCCGACCAGGGCGACTGCGTGCGGCTGGACATCGACGAGCAGACCTACCAGGTGATCGGCGTGGATGAGCGCCACAACCGCTGCTGGGTGCGTCGCTGGCCCCTCGCCCGCCAGGGCTCGGAGGTGTTTGAAATTTCCCTGCAGCATGTGCAGCACCAGTGCCCTTAGCACCCTTGAATGGCGGGCGACTGCCCGTCGGATGTCCCCTTGCCTAGGCCGCTGCGCCTGATCCCCAGGCTGGCCGCAGGCCTACTCGCCACCGGCCTGCTGCTGCAGGGTTGCCAGCTCCAACGGCGCAGCGACCGCCTGGTGGTGGCCACCAGTGCCCGGGTGGGCTCCGTGGATCCGGTGCGGGCCTCCACCTTCGGCGCCACCCAGCTGCTCAGCGCCCTCGGTGACCCCCTCTACCGACTCGGGGCTGAGGGCCAGCTGGAGCCTGCCCTGGCCACCGCCCTGCCCCAGGTGAGCGGCGACGGGCTCACGGTGAGCATTCCCCTGCGCCAGGGGGTGCGCTTCCACGACGGCACCCCCTTTGATGCCGCAGCGATGGTGTTCAGCCTGGAGCGCTTCCTGGCGATCGGCACCCTCAGCTACCTGCTCGACGACCGCATCGCCAGCGTGCGGGCCAGCGGCAGCCACGAGCTGGAACTGGGCCTGAAGCGGCCCACCACCGTGCTGCCGGAGCTGCTCAGCACGATCAACCTCACCCCCGTCTCGCCCACCGCCTACCGCCTTCATGCCGACAAGGCCCTGCCCGACCGCTTCGTGGGCACGGGGCCCTACCGGCTCACCGCCTTCAGCGACCAGCAGCAGCGGCTGGAGCCCTTCGCCGACTACTGGGGCCCCCGGCCCCGCAACCGCGGCATCGACCTGATCAGCCTGGGCAACTCCACCGCCCTCTACGGCGCCATGCGCAGCGGCGAGGTGGATGTGCTGCTCTCCACAGGCCTGCACGAAGACCACCAGCAGGCCCTGGCGCAGCGGGCCGGGCGGGGCGACCTGCGCCAGGGGCAGGGGCCAGCCCTGGAGATCGGCTACATCACCCTGCACACCGACCAGCCCCCGTTCAACGACCCCCGGCTGCGCCGGGCCCTGGCCCACAGCCTCGACCGCACCCGGATCAGCGAGCGGGTGAGCCAGGGTCTGCGGCCGGCCCTGCGCAACCTGGTGCCGCCGGCGGTGAGCGGCACTGGCCAGGATCTCTGGCCCGCCTATGCCCCGGCCACCGCCCGCCAGCTGTTCCGCGAGGCCGGCTATTGCAACGGCCGCCGCCTGGAGCTGCCGCTCACCTTCCGCTCCAACATTCCCTCCGACCGGCTGATGGTGCTCACCTGGCAGGCCCAGCTGGCCCGCGATCTCAGCGACTGCATCGTGCTGCAGCCCAACGGCATGGAATCCACCACCGTGTACCGCCAGCTGGGGGAGGGGGCCTTCGCCGCCGTGATGCTCGACTGGCGCGGCGCCGTGCCCGACCCGGAGGCCTACCTGTTCCCCCTGATCAGCTGCTCCAAGGCCGAGGGCGGCCGCTGCCTCAAGGGGGAGAGCGCCCTCAGCGGCAGCTTCTGGACCGAACCCGGCCTGCAGCAGCAGCTGCTGCGCAGCGAGGGCCTGGCCGGCAGCGAGCGCAGCCAGCTGCTGCTGGAGATTGAGCGGCGGACCGCCCGGGCGGCCCCCTACCTGCCGCTCTGGCTGGTCAGCCCCCGGGCCTGGGCCCAGCCGGCGCTGGCCAGCCCCCGTTTTGATGGCAATGGCCGCCTGCTGCTGCAGGAGCTGGAGCGCCAACCATGAGCCGCCGCCGCGCCCTCGTCCGCTATCTGGCGGCCCGCCTGGCCCTGGTGCCGGTGATGCTCTGGCTGATCGCCAGCCTGGTGTTCCTGCTGCTCAGAGTGGCGCCGGGCGACCCGGTGGACGCCGTGCTGGGCACCCGCGCCCCCGAGGCCGCCCGGGCCGCCCTGCGCAGCCAGCTGGGCCTCGACCGCAGCCTGCTGGAGCAATACGGCCAATTTCTCGGCAATCTGCTGCGCGGCGACCTGGGCGAGTCGCTCAACAGCCAGGAACCGGTGGCGCGGATCATCGGCCAGAGCCTGCCGGCCAGCCTGGAGCTGGGCATCACGGCCCTGCTGCTGGCGGCCCTTGTGGGCCTGGCGGTGGGCTTCTCCGGCATCGCCCGGCCAGAGGGAAAAATCGATCTGGCCGGTCGCCTCTACGGCATCGGCACCTATGCCCTGCCGCCGTTCTGGGCCGCGATGGTGGTGCAGCTGGTGTTCGCCGTCTGGCTGGGCTGGCTGCCGGTGGGCGGCCGCTTCCCGGCCCCGCTGGTGCCCCCGAGCGGCACCGGTTTCTATCTGCTGGATAGCCTGCGCAGCGGCAACTGGCAGCAGTTCTCCGGGACGGTGCGCCACCTGATCCTGCCCGCCTCCACCCTGGGGCTGCTGCTCAGCGGCATCTTCACCAATGCGCTGCGCCTCAACCTGCGCCGCGCCCTGGGCTCCGACTACGTGGAGGCGGCCCGCAGCCGTGGCCTCAGCGAAACCCGCGTGGTGCTCGGCCACGCCCTGCCCAATGCCCTGCTGCCGGTGCTCACGATCACCGGCATCACGGTGGCCTCTTTGATCGGCGGAGCGCTGCTGATCGAGGTCACCTATTCCTGGCCCGGCATCGCCTTCAGCCTGCAGGAGGCGATCGCCCAGCGCGACTACCCGCTGGTGCAGGGGATCGTGGTGGTGGTGGCAGCACTGGTGGTGCTGGTAACGGTGCTGGTGGACCTGCTGGTGGCCCTGCTCGATCCCCGCCTGCGCTTCTGAGCCCTCAAGGGGAACCCCCCAGGCCCCGCCGCCAGCGCTGGGCCGCGGCCCGATCGAGCACATGGGCGGTGATGCCCTGCTGCAGGCGCCGCTGCGGCAGCAGGCCACCAGGACGCTCCAGGGCACTGAGGAAATCGGCGGTGAGGCCGGCGATCAGCGCCTGGGCCCGCTCAGGGGCCACCCCCACGAACTCCTCGCCGAGGCGGAAGATGGCCTGCTGGGTATCGGGAAGCCGCACCACCGAGAAATGGCTCGCCCCCTCCACCAGCACCAGCCGGCTGTTGGGATTGCGCTGGGGCAGGAACAGCTCCAGCTGTTCGCTCAGCGGTGGGGTCACCAGATCAAGGCTGCCCGCCAGCAGCAGCACCGGCACCTCCAAGCGGGCCAGGCTGCGTTGGGGCCAGAGCAGGCTGCCAAAGACGTTGAAGGCAACCACAGCCTTCACACCCTCGCCAGGGAGGTGCTGGGGCAGGGCCACGCCGCTGAGCTGGCACTGCAGCACCTGGGAGAGGTTGGTGAGCGGGATGCCAGCCAGAGCCAGGCCGCAGCGCTGCTCCAGGCCCCGCTGCGGCCGAACACCACTGGCCAGCAGGGCCGTCAGCCCCCCCAGGGAATGCCCCATCAGCACCACCCCATCCCCCAGGGGAGGCAGGAGCCCCTGGCGCTCGGCAGCGAGCACCGCCTGCACATCGGCGAGGCGATCGGGCAGTACCTCGGCCCCCGGCGGCGGCCGCTGACCATCGAGCAGGTAGCGAACGGCCTGCTCATCACTGCCCGGATGGGAGAGCACCAGCACCGGCCAGCCCCTGCCGGCCAGGTCGTCGGCCAGCCAGGCCAGCTGCTGGGGGCTGCCCCCCAGCCCAGGCATCAGCAGCACCCAGCTGGAGTGGGCCGGCCCCCGGGCCGGCCAGAGCGAGAGGCTGAGCGGCTCGGGGCGATGAGCCACCCGCAGCAGCACGCTGCGGGGTGAAGCGGCTGAGTTGGTGGCTGGGACGCTAGATGCCCGCTGCCGGGCCAGGGGCAGTTCCTGGAGGCGCTGCAGGGCCAGCTGCTGGCGGGCCAGCTGCTGGCGCCACTGGCCGGCAAGTTCCACGAGGGCGTCGAGCTGCACGGCCAGGGTGGGAGCAGGCACGGCGCGCAGCAGCTCGATCGTCGTCACCTGGGCTTGCTGCTGCATCAGCTGCCGCAGGGTGGCCAGCAACAGGGGGCCGCTGGGGCGGCCATCGCCCGTGGTGAGGAGCTCTCCCACCTCATCGAGCACGCGCTCGCCAGCCCAGCTGTTGAGCAGCTGCTGGCCGAAGCTGCGATCCCGCAGCAGCGGCGCTGACAGCAGGCGGCGCAGGTCGTCACGGCTACGCCCTTCCAGCAGCTCCAGCCACGTGTTCAGATCGCCGTGGCGACCGGCAGGATTGGCGGTCCAGGCCTCCAGCTGCTTGAGGTCCACCGGCAGGCTGAGGCCATCGAGGCGCAGCTGCAACTGGTCGGCGGCATGGGCCATCGGCAGGGCCGCCTGAACGCCGGCCAGCAGACTGGCCAACACCAGTCCATTCCTGATCCGACGGCTTGAGCAACGCACAGGCAGAACGGACACCCCGATTCTGGTTCTCCCAGTTTCCCGCGTCGCTGCGCGAACTGAGCGTCATCCGCCTGGTGGCCAGCATCGGCTCCGGCGCTGTGCTGTACCTCACACCGATCGTGTTCCATAACGCTGCCTTCAGCGCCACCCAGGTGGGTGCCGGCTTGGCCCTGGCGGCTCTGCTGGGCACCGTGGGGCGCTTCCTCAGCGGCGTCATGCTCGATCAGGGGCGGCGCTGCTCCACACCGGTGCTGCTCGGTGCCCTCTGCGCCCTGGCGGGCGATGGCGTGCTGTTCAGCTCCCACGAGGTTGGCAGCTACGTGGCCGGCCAGCTGCTGATGGGGCTGGCGATGGGGCTCTACTGGCCCGCCGTGGAACTGGCCGTGCCGCTCAGCTGCGCCCCGGTGCCCTCAGCCCGGGGCTACGCCCTGGTGCGCAGCGCCGACGCCCTCGGCGTTTTGCTGGGGGCCCTGGTGGGGGCAGCCCTGGCCGCCGCCGGCTGGTTGCGCGGCATCTACAGCCTGGATATGGCCGGCCTGGTGCTGCTGATCGCCCTGCTGCTGTGGCGGCCGCTGCCGGCCGCCGCCGCCCGGGCCACGGATCAGCGCAGCCCCTGGCGGCACTGGCTGCCACCGCTGCTGCCGCTGCTGGCGATCACCCTGCTGGCCACCGCCATCCCGGCCCTGATGCAGAGCGCCCTGCCCCTGGATCTGGTGCAGGGCGGCCTGGCGCGCTCCGCCCTTCCCGAAGCCATCGGTGCCCTGCTGATCGGCCTGCAGCTGGGGTTGCTGCTGCTGTTCCAGTGGCCGGTGGGGCAGGCCCTGGCCCGCCGGCCGGTGCAGCTGGGGCTGAGGATCAGCCTGCTCTGCTACGGCGGCGGCTGCCTGCTGCTGGCCCTTTCGGCCTTCAGCCGCCAGGGGGCCCTGCTGGTGATGCTGGCCCAACTGCCGCTGGCCCTGGGGGCGGCAGCCTTCCTGCCGATCGCCACCGAGGCCGTGATCGAACTCACCCCAGCCGAGCACCAGGGGCTGGCGATGGCCCTGTTCTCCCAGTGCTTCGCGATCAGCTCCCTGGTGGCGCCGCTGGCTGCCGGCCGCCTGCTCGACGGCCAGGGGCATGGCGTGGGCCTCTGGCTGGGCATGGGAATCCTCTGCCTGAGCGGCCTGGCCTTGGTGGGCAGGCTCAAAACCAGCAGAGCTGAGCTGCAGGCCAGCCAGGGTTGATCAGCTCGCCTGCTGGCGCCGCTGCTGGGCAACCCAGGCCTCGTGGGGCAGGGGTTCGGTGCCGTACTCCCAGTCGTCGTAATCAGGATCGTTACGGATCTTTTGATGCAATTCCTTCTGCACCTCGAAATTGTGGGGATGGGCCGCAGGGTCTAGGGATTCCTCGGCAGGCCCCTGGCTGGAGGGATCCTGGGTTGGGCTCATGGCATGACGCCGTCGATGGGGGGATTCTGACCGATCGCACCAGGGCGGTCGAGGCTTGGCTCGCTTGCGCACTCACACGTTGAACAGAAACTCCATCACATCGCCCTCGGCCACCACATAGTCCTTGCCCTCGGCCCGCAGCCAACCCTTGGTGCGGGCTGCGGCCAGCGAGCCCGCCTCCAGCAACTGCTGGCTGCCGATCGTCTGGGCGCGGATGAAGCCGCGCTCGAAATCGGTGTGGATCACGCCGGCGGCCTGGGGGGCGGTCATGCCGGCCTGGATCGTCCAGGCGCGGGTTTCCTTCTCGCCGGTGGTGAAATACGTGCGCAGGCCCAGCAGCGCATAGGTGGCGCGGATCAGGCTCTGCAGGCCGCCTTCGGCAACGCCCAGGCCCGCCAGAAATTCGGCGCGCTCCTCCTCGGGCAGCTCGATCAGTTCTGCCTCCACCTGGGCTGAGATGCGCACGGTGGCAGCACCTTCCTGCTTGGCCAGCTCCGCCACCTCCTGGCAGTAGGCGTTGCCTGCGGCCAGGTCGTCTTCGCTCACATTGGTGGCGTAGATGATCGGCTTGGCGGTGAGCAGCCCCAGGGGCTTGAGCATCAGCGCCTCCTCGGCGCTGAGGGCCACATTGCGGGCGGCGCCGCCGCGCTCCAGCTCCGCCTGGATCCGCTCGAGGGCCCCATCCTCGGCCTGGGCCTCCTTGCTGGTGCGCGCCTGCTTCTTGAGCCGCTCGCGGCGTTTTTCCACCTGGGAGAGATCGGCCAGGCCCAGCTCCAGGTTGATCACCTCGGCATCGCGGGCCGGCCCCACCGAGCCGCTCACGTGGATCACATCGTCGTTCTCGAAGCAGCGCACCACGTGCACGATCGCGTCGACTTCGCGGATGTTGGCCAGAAACTTGTTGCCCAGGCCCTCGCCCTGGCTGGCGCCCTTCACCAGGCCGGCGATATCCACGAACTCCACCTTGGTGGGGATGATCTCCTTGCTGCGGCTGAGGGCCGAGAGCTGCTCGAGGCGAGGATCCGGCACCGACACGATGCCCGAGTTGGGCTCGATCGTGCAGAAGGGGTAGTTGGCGGCCTCGGCCTGGGCGTTGGCCACCAGGGCGTTGAACAGGGTCGACTTGCCCACATTGGGCAGTCCGACGATTCCGGCTTTGAGCATCACCGAAATCTACGGGCCGCCGGTGGCGGCTCTGGGCAGCAAACCGTCCGCTGAGGAGCCACAGTGGCAGCCTCAACCAGGAAGACTGGAAGCAGCGGCAGCCGGACCCATTCCCACCCTGATGCCCGATCCCGTGCGCAGCGAGCAGGAGCGCATCCTGCCGGCGGCAGCTCAGCCAAAACTGGCCCGCCGCGGCCCCCTCTCCTGGCCACTCGCGTTGCCCCTGCTGCGCCGGCGGCGACTGGCGGCTGGCCTGGCGATCGCCCTGCTGGCCGCCGCTGGCCTGGGCCTCTGGCAGCAGCAGCGCGGCGGCCGCAACCAGCGCAACCTCGAGGCCTTCACCGTGCTGGCCCAGCGGGGCACCCTGCCCGGGGTGGTCACCGCCAGCGGCGAACTCGACGCCGTTCGCAGGGTGAACGTGAGCCCCAAGCGGCAAGGGCTGCTCTCCGAGCTCTACGTGGATGAGGGCAACACGGTGCTCCAAGGCCAGCCGATCGCCCTGATGGATAGCGGCGACCTGCGCAACCGCATCAACGAGCAGCAGGCCAGGGTGTCATCGGCCAGGGCCGAGCTCGATCGCAGCCGCAGCGAGTTCCTCAGCAACCAGGAGCTCTTCCGGCAGCAGGTGATCAGCGCCACCGCCTTCAAGCAGTTCAGCAGCGGCTACGAGGTGAGCCGCATGGCCGTGGAGGCCGCCATCCAGCGGCTGGCCCAGCTCCAGGAAGAGCGCCAGGAACTGGTGATCCGGGCCCCCTTCACGGGGGTGATCACCGCCCGCTTCGCCGATCCGGGGGCCTATGTGACCCCCACCACCAGTGCCAGCACCTCGGCCGGAGCCAGCAGTTCCTCAGTGGTGGAACTGGCCGCGGGCCTCGAGGCGGTGGCCAAGGTGCCCGAAAGCGATGTGGGGCGCCTGCGCGTTGGTCAGCGGGCCTCGGTGCGGGTGGATTCCTTCCCCGACCGCCGCTTCGCCGCCCGGATCAGGCAGATCGCCCCCCGCGCCATCAAAATCAATAACGTCACCTCCTTCGAGGTGAAGCTGCAGCTGCTCGATCCCCACAGCGAGCTGCGCATCGGCATGACCGCCGACATCGACTTCCAGACCGGCGAGCTGCCGGAAGCCACCCTGGTGCCCACGGTGGCGATCGTTACCGAAGACGGCCGCCCGGGTGTGCTGCTGGTGGGGCCCAAGAACCAGCCCAGCTTCCAGGCCGTGGAGCTCGGCTCCAGCAGTGGCCGCAACACCCAGATCCTCTCGGGGCTGGAGAACGGCACGCGCATCTTCATCGACCTGCCCCCCTGGGCCAAGAAGGGCAAGTAACTGGCCCTTGAACGAGCAGAAGGCCCTTTAGGCAAGGGCTTTTAGGGTTGGCTCACACGCCGAGGCCCGATTGAGCACGAGTCTGCAGGGCTTTTTGGTGGTGATGGCCCTGCTGGTCGTGGCCCCCTTCTTCGCCCGCCTATTCAAGGCACGCGTGCCAACGGTGGCCCTGTTGATGCTCGGCGGCATCGCCGTGGGCCCTGAGGGGCTGGGATGGCTGCAGCCAGACCCGGCTATTGATCTGTTTGCCAAGATCGGGCTGGGCCTGATCTTTGCGCTGATCGGCCTCAACATCAACCGGAGCACGCTGGAGGGAACCAGTGGCAGGCTCGGGGCCCTGGGCTGGTTCGCCACCTTGGCGGTGGGCGTGCTGCTGGCCTCAACCCTGCCGCTCGGCGGTGGCCTGCGCCCGGTGGCACTGGTGGTGG
>JAWOHV010000047.1:0-32293 GCA_046484965.1 Prochlorococcaceae cyanobacterium | reverse complement strand
CGCAGCCCCGCCGGGGAAGGCTTTGCCGGCTGCTCGGCCGTGCAGTGCCACATGACCAATTCGCGGCTCACCGATCCGGAGATCCTCGAGGAGCGCTTTCCCGTGCGGCTGGTGCGTTTTGCGATTCGGAGCGGCAGTGGCGGTGCGGGCCGCTGGCCGGGCGGCGATGGGGTGGTGCGGCAGCTGCGCTTCCTGGCTCCGCTGACGGCGGCGATCCTTTCCAATTCCCGCCGCGTTGCCCCCTTCGGCCTGGCCGGTGGGGCGGCTGGGCAGCCCGGCCGTAACAGCCTGTTGCGCGCCGATGGGCGCCTGGAATGCCTGGCTGCCTGCGCCCAGATGGCTGTGGAGGCGGGCGACGAGCTGCTGATTGAAACCCCCGCCGGAGGCGGCTACGGTGAATGGCGCAGTTCGGGCGGATAGCTCCCAGATCACAGATACAGCACTATGAACGTGGTAAGCAAGCAAGAAGACCGCAGATATTCTTTGCTGCGAAGTTTTTATTTTTTACTGCTGATTTTTGGCACCCAGGGCCAATATGTAAATGTGGAGCGGCGATTTTCACAGTGCTTCTGATTTGATCTGGGCTTGTGGGTTTATGGCTTTGTGCTTAATAGTGTATGTGTTGCTATTGGGTCAGTTGTTGAAGCGGTTAGCCGGCTTGACAGGCGGCGCTTGACACTGTCTAATGATGTGAAATAAGTGGTCAAAATGTCTGATTCTGTTTACGCGATTAAAATCATTGGAACCGGAGCCTCTGGTGATCCTTACAGGGTTGCCTCTGCATTTGAGATTGACGACGATGAAATCGAGGCAGAAGATGATTTCAGTAAGCCTGAGTATGTGGTTTCATTTGAAGGATTGCTGAATTCGCCTGAGTTTAGAATCATCGTTGAAGAGGCATATTCGAATGGGGTAGAAGTTAAGGTCTATCGACCTGTCCTTTCGGATGCAGGCCCAGCTTCTGTTTTTGTGGCTGGCAGTCAACTGCCGCTCTTCTACAGGGCGGAGGAGAGGTTCGTGAGCTCTGGAGTCGTTCCTCTCGACGATAGATACAAAGGGTCAAGGGAACTTGAAGACAATTTTCGCGGCTCCGATCGCGGCGACATCTTTACTGCCGCGGCGTTAAAGGGAAGGGGGCTGGCGCATACTGGGAAGCTGCTTCAGGCGGCCTGGGAGATGATGATTATATAATCGGTAAAAGTCCTAAGTCTTCATATTATGATGACGCTTCTAGGAAGCGCGAAACCTTTTTGTATGTTGATGACTTCCAGGAGGGTGACCGCTTCCGCTTCCTGCGCAGCCCTGGTTCTTTCTCTGGATACAAAATAGTGACTGTAGCGGATTCAAAATATCAACTAAGGCTTGAGCGTTTCGGCGCTTCTCGTTTTGCTGGAGTGGATGCTGTGCTCGTCTCCCGTAAAGATTCCGGCGACATTCTTGCCTGTATTGACTTCGATGGCCCCGCTCCCGCAGGCGGATGGACTACCGCTGCAGTTTTTTGAACATTGATTTGAATTCAAGGCGCCAGCTAATCGATATTGCTTGGGTTTTTACGGGCTAATCAGGCAGCACCCAGGTAGGAGGCCTGCAGGCCGCTGTCGGCCAACAGGTCTGCAGCGCTGCCGCTGGCGCTGATCGCGCCCGCCTCCAGCACATAGCCCCGGTTGGCGATCGCCAGGGCGGCCTGGGCGTTCTGCTCCACCAGCAGGATCGTGAGCCCCTCGCGGTGGAGCTGGGCCAGGGTTGCCATCACCTCAGCCACCAGCTTCGGTGCCAGCCCCAGGCTGGGCTCATCGAGCAGCAGCAAGCTGGGTTTGGCCATCAGGGAGCGGGCGATGGCGAGCATCTGCTGCTCACCGCCGGAGAGGGATCCGGCCAGCTGGCTGCGTCGCTCCGCCAGCCGCGGGAACAGCCCATAGCAGCGCTCCAGGTCGGCGGCGATGCCGGCGCGGTCGCGGCGCAGCCAGGCGCCCAGGGCCAGGTTGTCGGCCACGCTCTGGCGTGCAAGGACGCGGCGACCCTCCGGGCAGTGGCTGATGCCCAGCTTCACGGTGCGCTCTGTGCTCAGCCTGGCGATCGAGCCGCCGTGCCAGAGGACGTCGCCGGCGGCAGCCGGAATCAGGGCGGAGATGGCCCGCAGGGTGGTGCTTTTGCCGGCGCCGTTGGCACCAAGCAGGGCCACCAGCTCGCCTGCCTGCACCGTGATGTTGATGCCATGCAGGGCGGTGATGCTGCCGTAGCGCACCACCAGTTGACGCAGCTCGAGCAGGGGGGCGCTCATGGATTCCCCCCCAGGTAGGCCTCAATCACGGCCGGGTCGCGGCGCACCTGCTCGGGAGTTCCCAGGGCGATGCGCTGGCCGAAGTTGAGCACCGCCAGACGATCGCAAAGGCCCAGCATCAAGGGCACGTGGTGCTCAATGATCAGCACGGTGAGCCCGAAGCGTTCCCGCACCGTGCGGATCAGGCGGCGCAGGTCGTCCTTTTCGGCCGGATTCATGCCGGCGGCCGGCTCATCGAGCAGCAGCAGCTGGGGCCGGCTGGCCAGGGCCCGGGCCATCTCCAGGCGGCGGCGGTCGCCGTAGGAGAGGCTGGCGGCTCTTTGCTGGGCCACGGCCTCCAGGTTGAACAGGGCCAGCAGCTCGAGGGCCTGCTCCTGCAGACGCTGCTGCCGCTGGCGGAAGCGACGGGATTGGAGCAAGGCGGCCAGGGGCGGCTGACGGCTGTGTTGGTGCATGCCCACCAGCACGTTCTCGAGGCAGCTCAGGGAGTGGAACAGGCGCAGGTTCTGGAAGGTGCGGGCGATGCCGAGGCGGGCGATGCGATGGCTGCTGAGCCCGGCGATGCCGCGCTGTTGCCAGTGCACGCTGCCGCTGCTGGCGGCGGTGAGGCCGGAAATCACGTTGAAAAGGGTGGTCTTGCCGGCCCCATTGGGGCCAAGCAGCCCGAAGATCTCACCCTCCTGCACGGCCAGGTCCACGCCCTGCAGCGCCTGCAGTCCGCCGAAGCGCACCCCCAGATCCCGCACTTTCAGCTGGGTCATCGTCGTCGCCAGAAGAGCTGGATCCGCTCCGGTGTGATCAGCCCCTGGGGGAAGAACAGCGGCCCCACCAGAATCACAGCGCCGAACACGATCAGGCGCAGGTCGCCCACCGGGCGCAGCAGTTCCGGCAGGGCTGTGAGCAACAGGCCACCGAGCACGGGCCCCAGCCAGGTGCGGGACCCGCCCAACACCACGAAGGCCAGGCTGGTGATGCTGGCGTCGAAGCTGCCGAGCTTGGCGTTCCAGGAATTGAGGAAATGGGCGGCTATTGCACCGGTGATGCCGGCCACCAGGGCGCTGAGCACGAAGGCCAGCAGCTTGGTGTTGGCCGTGTTGATGCCCTGGCTGGCGGCGGCCAGCTCGTCGTCGCGGATGGCGGCCATGGCCAGGCCGGGGCGGGTGTTTTCGAGTCGATCGCACAGCCAGCACACCAGGGCCAGCAGCCCCAGGGTGAAGGCCGCGTAGCCCTCGGGGCCCTGGAAGGGCTGGGGGATGCCGAAGATGCCGAGGGCACCACCGGTGAAGTCGAGGTTGAGGGTCACCACCCGCAGAATTTCCACCAGCGCGATGGTGGCGATGGCCAGGTAGAGGCCCCGCAGGCGCAGCACCACCTTCCCCAGCCCCAGGGCCAGGAGGCCGGTGAGCAAGGCTGCCGCAGCCATCTCCAGCAGCAGCGATGGGATCGGGTAGCTGCTGCCGCTGCCGGCCAGGGCGGGCACGCGGGTGGAGAGCAGGGCGGCCACGGTGCCACCGATGGCGTAGAACCCCGGCGTGGCCAGGGAAAGCTGGCCGCAGCGCAGGGGCAGATAAACCGAGAGCCCCAGCAGGGCGCCCAGCAGCATCTGTTCCAGCAGGCCGGCGTTCATCGGGGCTCAGGTTTCCATGGAGTTGTCACACCTTGGTTTGCTGGGGGCGGCCCAGCAGCCCCTGGGGGCGGATCAGCAGCATCAGGAACAGGAAGCCATAGGCCACGGCGTCTTTGTAGCCGGAGAGATCGGCGGGCACACTGGCCTCCGCCAGGCCGATGATCAGCCCGCCCAGCACGGCGCCGGGAACGCTGCCCAGGCCGCCCAGCACCAGCACCCCCAGCCCCTTGAGCCCGTAGCCGATGCCGAAATAGGGGCCGGCGATGCTGACGCTCAAGCCCACAAGGCCGCCCGCCACTCCCGCCAGAAAACCACTGATCCCGAAGGCGACCTGGATCATGCGGCCGCTGTTGATGCCGAGCAGCTGGGCGGTGAGCGGGTCTTCGGAAACCGCCTGGAGCGCCTTGCCGTTGCGGGTGCCGTCGATCCAGATCGTGAGGGCAACGAGCAGCACCCCGGCGATCAGCAGCAGCAGCACCTGCACGGTGCGCACCTGGGCGCCGGCGATGCTCAGGGCCGCAGGCATGCCTCCGAGCGAGCCCACGGGGATGGAGTAGCTCTCGGCCCCCACCAGCAACTGGATCAGGTTCACCAGGATTACGCCTGCACCCAGGCTGGTGATCAGGGCCAGCAGCGGGTCGGATCCCCTTTCGCGCAGGGGCCGGAAGGCGATGCGCTCCACCGCCAGCGCCACCACCGCCGCCCCGAGGCCAGCCAGCAGCAGGGCGAGCCAGAAGGGCAGGGCGAAGGGCAGCTGCAGCCCAGCCAGTAGGCCATTGGCTCCCACCGAGCCACCGATCAGCAGGAAGGTGAAGTAGGCCCCCAGGGTGAACATGGCCCCGTGGGCGAAGTTGATCACCCCCAGCACCGAGAACACAAGGGTGTAGCCCAGGGCGAACAGTGCGTATACAGCACCTATGGAGAGGCCATTGAAGAGCAGCTGGAGCAGGGCTTCCATCGGGCCCCGGCTAGGGCAGCAGGGCGAAGCGACCGCTCCTGCCATCTGGATTCATGCGCACCTGGGCCACGAAGAAATCCTTTTGGATCACTTCGCCCTCAGGCGTGAAGCGGATCTCACCTAGGGGTGTCTGGTAGGTGCCGGCGAGGATCTCAGCCATCAGGGCCTTGCGGGCCTGGGCCAGGGAGGTGGTTTTGAGGGGCTGTTTCTTGTCGAGCCGCTGCAGCGCTTCGCCGATCACCTGCAGGGCGGTGTAGGCCTGGGCGGTGAGCTGGGGCGGGATCGCGCTGGATCTGGGGTTGCGGGCCTGGGCCGCGGCGAAGGCGGCGCTGAAGCGCTGGTTGGCCGGCGTTCTGAGCTCGGGGCTGTAGGCCTGGGCGATCAGGATGCCATCGCAATACTTCTGGCAGATCGGGTAGATGTTCGGCGTGTTCATGCCGTTGCCCACCACGATCGTGCCCCTGTAGCCGAGTTCCCGCAGCTGACGGATCATGTTGCCGCCATCGACGGCCTGCAGGCTGAGCACGATCAGATCGGGCTTCAGGGCCAGGGCGGCGGTGATCTGGGTCTGGAAGTCCTGGTCGTTGAGCTGGGTGCGCTGCACCGTCACCGGCTTGAGCCCCTTGGCGCTGAGCGCCTGCTGGAAGATCTCCGTTTCGGCGGTGCTGTAGGCGTCGTCCTGGGCATAGAACACGGCCGCCCGCCGGATGGCTGGGTTGAGCTGCAGGGCCCTGGCGATCGAGAGCGGCGCGATCACCGAGCTCTGGGCTGAAACCCGGCTGATGAAGGAGCCGATCTCGGGGATGCCGGTGGCGGTGTTCGAGGGGGCCACCACGGGCACGCCAAGGCGCTGGGCGATCGGATCGGCGGAGAAGGCCTGCTGGGAGAGGGTGGGGCCGATCAGGGCCAGCACGCCGCGGTTGATCTGCAGATTGAAGGCGGCATTGGCGCTGGGCTCATCGCTGCCGCTGTCTTCGATGCTGAGGGCAACCGGCTGGCCGTTGACGCCGCCGGCGCCATTCAGGGCCGCCAGGGCCAGCTCGATGCCCGTTTTCTGGTCCTGGCCATAGACATTGGCATTGCCGCTGAGGGCCAGCACGGCCCCCACCGGAACGCCTTTGCTGAGGTTGATCGGCCCCTCGGCCGGCTTGGGGCCGCAGCTGCTGAGCCCGGCGGCGGCGAGCAGGGCGGCCATCGCCGCTGGTAGACGCTGCTTCCTTGGCGCGATTGGCATCAGGGCGCTGGTCATCAGGCCAGTGCCGCGAAGCAATCGCGGAAGGCGTCGATGGTGGTGTCGATGTCGGCGTCGGAGTGGGCCAGGGAGGTGAAGCCGGCCTCAAAGGCGCTCGGGGCCAGGTAAACGCCCCGCTCGAGCATGGCCCGGTGCAACTTGCCGAAGCGCACCGTGTCGGCCGCCTTGGCTTGCTCGAAGTTGTGCACGGGGCCTTCGCAGAGGAAGAAGCCGAACATGGCGCTGATCGAGCCGCCGCTGATCGGCAGGCCAGCCCCGCGGGCGGCTTCGAGAATGCCGCTGATCAGGCGACTGGTGATGGCTTCGAGGCGCTCATAGGTGCCCGGCTGCTTGAGCAGCTCCAGGGTTTTGATGCCGGCGGTCATCGCCAGCGGGTTGCCGCTGAGGGTGCCGGCCTGATACATCGGGCCGGCCGGGGCCACCATCGCCATGATGTCGGCCCGGCCGCCGTAGGCGCCTACGGGCAGGCCGCCGCCGATCACCTTGCCCATGGTGGTGAGGTCGGGGGTGATGCCGAACCTGGCCTGGGCGCCGCCATAGCTGATCCGGAAGCCGGTCATCACCTCGTCGAACACCAGCAGGGCGTCGTTCTCCTTGGTGATCTCCCGGATACCCTCGAGGAAGCCTGGCTCGGGGGTGATGAAGCCGGCATTGCCCACCACCGGCTCGAGGATCACGCCGGCGATCTCACCGGGGTTCTCGGCGAACAGCTGCTTGACGGCCTCGAGGTCGTTGTAGGGGGCGGTGAGGGTGCTGGCGGCGGTGCTGCGGGGCACGCCTGGGGAATCCGGCAGCCCCAGGGTGGCCACCCCGGAGCCGGCCTTCACCAGGAACATGTCGGCGTGGCCGTGGTAGCAGCCCTCAAATTTGATGATCTTTTCGCGGCCGGTGAAGGCGCGCATCAGCCGCAGCACCGACATACAGGCCTCGGTGCCGCTGTTCACGAAGCGCACCATCTCCACCGACGGCACCGCCTCGATCACCATCTCGGCCAGGGTGTTCTCCAGCTCGCAGGGTGCGCCGAAGCTGGTGCCCTTGTCGAGCGCCTCGTGCAGGGCGGCGATCACCTCGGGGTGGGAGTGGCCGCAGATGGCCGGCCCCCAGCTGCCGATGTAGTCGATGTAGCGGTTGCCATCCACATCCCAGGCGTAGGCGCCCTTGACCCTCTCGAACACGATCGGCTGGCCGCCGACAGATTTGAACGCCCGCACCGGTGAGCTCACGCCGCCGGGCATCAGCTTCTGGGCGGCACTGAAGAGCTCCTGGGAACGGGTGGTGTTCAGGGCAGGAGCCGACACTGGGGCCGTGGTCAAGGCGGGATCCGCGGAGGATGAAAAGCGCCACCCATCCTGACCCAAAACCCAACCCCCTGCGTTGCCGGTAGGTTCAGGTCGCCTCTCACGGGTGCCGTGAGCATCAACTGGCCAGAGCTGGAGGCCCAACTGCGGCGGTTGCTGCCCGCCGCTGCCGTGGTTTCGGCCCGTCAGGAGTTGTTGGCCTACGACTGCGATGGGCTCACCCTGAACCGCCACCAGCCCCGTTTGGTGGTGCTGCCCGAAACCACTGAGCAGGTGGCCGCCGTGGTGGGCCTCTGCCACCAGCTGGGGGTGCCGTTTGTGGCCAGGGGCAGCGGCACGGGGCTTTCCGGCGGAGCGCTGGCCGAAACCGACGCCCTGGTGATCGCCACCAGTCGCATGCGCTCGATCCTCTCGCTCGATCTGGAGAACCGGCGCATCACCGTGCAGCCCGGCGTGATCAACAGCTGGGTGACCCGGGCGGTGGTAGGGGACGGCTTTTATTACGCCCCCGACCCCTCCAGCCAGGTGGCCTGCAGCATCGGCGGCAACGTGGCCGAAAACTCAGGTGGTGTGCACTGCCTCAAGTACGGCGTCACCAGCAACCACGTTCTTGCCATGGAGGTGGTGCTGCCCGACGGCACGGTGACCAGCCTGGGCAGCGAGCTTGAGGAAACTCCCGAGCTCGACCTGCGCGGCAGCTTCATCGGCAGTGAGGGCACCCTCGGCATCGCCACGGCGATCACCCTGCGGCTGCTGCGGGCGCCCCAGAGCGTGGCCGTGCTGCTGGCTGATTTCAGCTCGATGGAGGCCGCAGGTGAGGCGGTGCGGCTGGTCACAGCGGCCGGGGTGCTGCCCGCTGGCATGGAAATGATGGATCGCCTCACGATCGAGGCGGTGAACGACTACTTCGGCGTTGATGAATACCCCCGCGATGCGGCGGCTGTGCTGTTGATCGAGCTCGACGGCCAGGAGCGGGAGGTGAGCGAAGCGGTGCTGCTGGCAACCGCCCTTTGCCAGAAGGCGGGGGCCCGCACGGTGCGGCAGGCCACCGATCCGGAGGAGCGGGCCCTGCTCTGGAAGGGCCGCAAGTCGGCCATCTCCGCCCTCGGCCGCCGCTTCCCCAACTACTACCTGCAGGACGGCGTGGTGCCGCGCAGCAGCCTGCCCCGGGTGCTGGCTGCGATCGAGGCGCTCAGCGTCAGCCATGGCATGCCGGTGGCCAACGTGTTCCACGCCGGCGACGGCAACCTCCATCCCCTGATCCTCTATTCCGGCCAGGAACCAGGCATCAAGGAGCGGGTGCAGGCCCTCGGGGCCGCCATCCTGCGGCTGTGCGTGGATGCCGGCGGCAGCATCACCGGCGAGCACGGGGTGGGTGCCGACAAGCGCTGCTACCTCGACTGGATGTACAGCCCCGACGATCTGGCCACGATGCAGCTGGTGCGAAAGGCCTTCGATCCCTGCGGCCTGGCGAACCCTGGCAAGATCTTTCCCACGCCCCGCAGCTGCAGCGAATCGGCGCGGCGGCACACCGAGCTCAAACAGCAGGGTGTGCCCCTGCCTGAAGAGGCTGTGGTGTTCTGAGCTGATTGCGTTTCGACTTTCTATTTCAGCTTTCAGATTTCGTCATCTGGTTCGTCTTCTGGTTCGTCTTCGCTGGGCCAGGCCAGGTTCACCACCACGGGCGCATGGTCGCTGGGTTGCTCGTTGCCGCGGCTGGCCTTGTGGATCAGGCAGCCGGTGGCGCAGTTGAGCAGCTCTTCGCACAGGTAGATGTGGTCGATGCGCCAGCCCTGGTCGCGGTCCCAGGCGCCGTTGCGGTAGTCCCACCAGCTCCAGTGGCCGCTGGCCGGTTCGAAGATCCGGAACACATCGCTGAGCCGCTCGCCCAGGGCGGCCTGCAGGGCTGCGCGCTCGGCGGGGCTGGCCATGATGCCGCCGCTGAGGCGCTCGGGATCGTGGATGTCGCGGGCCTCGGGGGCAATGTTGAAGTCGCCCACCATGGCGAGCGGATCTTCCTGCCGCTCCTGGGCGCTGAGGTAGCGCTGCAGGCAGGCCAGCCAGTTGAGTTTGTAGGCGTACTTGTCGCTGCTCAGGGAGCTGCCGTTGGGCACATAAAGGTTCAGAACCCGCACCCCGTCGATCAGGGCGCTGATCAGCCGCTTCTGCTCGTCGAGGGCCGCGGCCGCTTCGTCCCCCGGCAGCAGGGCGGCAAAGCCGATCTGCACATCCTCGAGCGGCCTTCTACTGAGGATCGCCACGCCGTTGTAGGCCTTCTGGCCGCTGATGGCGCTGCTGTAGCCGAGCTCAGCGAAGGCCTGGTGGGGGAAGAGCGGATCATCCACCTTCGTTTCCTGCAGGCAGAGCACCTCCGGCCGTTCCTGCTGCAGCCAGCCCCTCACCTGATCGAGGCGCGTGCGCACCGAGTTCACGTTCCAGGTGGCGATCCGCATCGGGCCATTGCTCTGTGATCGGCCTAGCATCGTTTCCCACGTTGTCCTGTGTCATGGCACCCAAGGCCGCTCTGGCGTTCAGCGCCCTGGCCCTGCTGGCCCTGCCCCTGGCCGCGGCGCTTCCTGCCCAGGCCGATACCCCCTACGGCCCTTCGAAGCAGGAGCGCGAGATCTACGACTACGGCAGCAATGGCGGCTCCAAATCGGGTGGCTCGATCCTCGATGCCACAAACCCGATCGATCTGATGAACCGGATCCGGCGCAGTACAGCCATGGATGAGTCCACTCCTCCAGGCGATGCCGTTGATCAGGCCCTCAAGGCGCTGGAGCTGCAGTCGGCTCCTGCTGCGCCGGGCTCATCGCCGGGTTCGTCGTTGGTGAAGGCGCCGTAACGCTGCGGCGCAAGGGGGCCAGGCCCCAGGCCGCTGCCACCTCGTCGAGGCGTGGGTCGGGTTTATCGGGCTGCCGCTGGCGTGCCTCCGCCAGCAGTGCCAGGGCGGCCTTGCTGTCGCCTTGCTCCTGTTTGAGCAGGGCCCGGGCCAGCACGGGGCGCTGATCCTTGGGGAAGTCGGCGGCCAGTTTCTGGTAAAGGGCATCAGCCTGGGCCGCCTGGCCGAGCCGCCGCTGCAGATCGCCCAGCAGCAGGCCGATGCCCACGGCCCTGGGCTGGGGCTGGGGCTGGTTGGCCCGCTGTAAGGCCGCCTGCAGCAGGGTTTCGGCCTCCTTGCCGCGGCCCTGTTCGAGCTGCACCAAGGCCATCAGCTGCAGGGCCTCGAGCCGGTCGGGCTGGAGGCTGAGCACCTGGCGCAGTTCCCGTTCGGCGCCGCTGCGGTCGCTCTGGTGCCGGCGCAGCTCGGCGAGCATCAGCCGCAGGCTCCAGCGCTGGGGCTCCTGGTCGGCCATCTGCTCAAGCAGGGCGGTGGCCTCTTCGCGCCGCTCCAGGCCCACCAGCAATTCGAGCAGCCTTTGCTTCTGCTGCTCGCTGGCTTCCCCTTCGCTCACCAGGGGGCGGAGCTGCTCCACCTGCTGCACGAGGCTGTTGCGGGAACGCTCGCGCTCGCGCAGTTGCACCGCCTGGCTGCGCTGGCCCAGCCACCAGCCGCCGGCGGCGGCTCCGGCGAGCAGGGCCGAGATGGCCAGGAAAAGCCAGAGCCTGCCCAAGCCACGGCTGCTGCTGCCGCTGGACACGGTGGTGCTGGAGCGGGGAGCCATGGAGGGGCGACGGGGCGCAGTGAGCTTGCCCGAGCCAGCTTGCCCCAGCAGCCCGGTTGGCGGTGACCCTTGGCACCCCTGGCTACAGTTGGGATTCGGGCCAACGGTTGCCCTCCCTCCCCATGCGCCCCCATCCCATCCCCCCGGTCAGTGAACCTCTCCAGTACCGGGCGATCGGCGTGGTGCGTGGCGTCTACGTGGCGGAGGATCCCGAGCAGCTCACCCGCGGTGTGATCCGCACCGAGGATGGCGCCGAGCTGGAGGCCGTCGTGCTCGGTCGGGTGCTCACCTTGATGCGCCGCCACATCAACCTGGAGCAGCCCCACCTGTGGGTGGTGTATCCACGCTCCCGCGATGAGGAGCGGCTCCATCTCCAGGTGATGGGGATCTGGGAGCCCAGCACCCTGGCTGCCACTGCTGAGACCACTGCTGAGGCCACTGCTGAGGCCACTGTTGAGACAACTGCTGGCGAAACTGCTGAGCCAGCGGCAAGCCCTGATGCGCTGCCGGAGGGCGATAACTACTTTTCGGTGCGCGGTGAGCTGATCTACACCCGCCCGGAAACCGGGGATCTGGTGATCAAGGTGCGTCAGCTGCCGCGGGCCGATGGCAGCCGACCCACCCCCTTCAAGCTGCAGCTCAAGGGCACCATCCCCCTGGAGCATCTGCGTCACTTCATCTCCCTCGACCTGCGTCGCCAGGGCCAGTTACTGCAGCTTGAGGGCTACGAGGTGATCGGTCCCCTGGCCCAGCGCGGCAACCGGGGCGGTAAGGGGCGCGGCAACCGTCCGGGGGCGCGCTCCGGCGGCGAGCGTCCCGGCGCTGAGCGTCCCGGGGCTGAGCGTCCCGGGGCTGAGCGGAATGCCGGTAGCCGGCCCGCGGCCAAGCCGCGTTCGGCGATCAGCCGGCCGCAGCGCTGAGATGGTGGGGCCCCTGGCTGCTGGCCTTGCTGTGGCCCTGATCACCCTGGTGGCTGTGGTGGGCCCACTGCTGGGCCTCTCGCCAGCCTGGATCGTGCTTGCGGTGGTGCTCGCCCTGGGCGGCCTCAGCCTTGATGCGGCCAGCTTCTCCGGGCTGGGCGGCCACGTGCTGGCCGAGGCCCTGCCGGGAGGCCAGCGGCGGCTGCGCCGGATCGCCGTGCATGAGGCCGGCCACGAACTGGTGGCAGGCCTGGTGGATCTGCCGGTGGGGGAGGTGCTGATTGGCAGCCTGGCCTGCCTGCGGGCCGGCTTGCCGGCCCAGGGCAGCACCACCCTCCAGCCCCCCCCGCAGGCCAAGTTGCCGGTGGCCGATCTTCGCCGCTGGAGCAAGGTGCTCCAGGCCGGCATGGTGGCTGAGCAGCTGCTCTGCGGCGAAGCCCTTGGCGGAGCCGACGACCGCGCCCTGCTGGGCCGCCTGTGGGGCCTCTCCGGCTACGACGTTTCCACGGCCCAGCTCGAGCAGCGCCGGGCCCGGCGTGAGGTGGAACAGTGGCTGCGCCAGCAGCGCCAGCAGCTCGAGCAACGCTCTGAGGTGTTGCTGGCCGCCGCCCCCCGCCTCGGGTGGCCCTGACGCCCTCGCCCCTTCCCCTGGCCTGGGTGGATGCACCCACCGGCCTGGCCGGCAACATGTTGCTGGCCGCTCTTTTTGATGCCGGCCTGCCCCGGGAGGTGCTGGCCGAACCCCTGGCCCGGCTTGGGCTTGAGGGGGCCTACCGGCTGGAGCTGGAGGAAAGGCGCAGCGCCGGCCTGCGCGGCCTCCATCTGGAGGTGGTGGCGGCCCAGGCCCAACCGAGCCATCGCCGCTGGGGCGAGCTGGAACAGCAGATCCGCTCTGCCTCGCTGGCGCCGCCCTTGGCCGAGCGGGTGCTGGCGGTGTTCGCCCTGCTGGCCGAAGCCGAGGCTGCCGTCCATGGCCAGCGGCCGGAGCAGGTGCATTTTCATGAGGTGGGCGCCCTCGATGCCCTGGTGGATGTGGTGGGGGTGTGTGCCGGGCTGCTCCATTTCGGAGTGGAGCGCCTGATCTGCTCGCCGCCGCCGGCCGGCCACGGCAGCGTGCTCAGCGCCCATGGCCGGCTGCCCGTACCGGCCCCAGCCGTGCTCGAAATCGCCCGCCGCTGCGCCATCCCCCTTGCCGCCAGCGCCGATTTCCCCGCCGCAGAGCTCACCACCCCCACCGGTCTGGCCCTGATGGCTGTCTGGGCGGAGGCGTTCGAGCTGCCGCCGGCGCTGCTGCCGCAGCGGATCGGCTGCGGCCTGGGCACGCACCAGCTAGGCCGCCCCAACCTGCTGCGGCTGGTGCTGGCCCAGCCTGACGCTGCTGACTTTGCTGCCGGCGAGCTTGAGGGGGCTCTGCGCCAGCCGCTGCTGGTGCAGCAAGCCCAGATCGACGATGCCAGCCCCGAGGATCTGGCCTTCCTGATCACGGCCCTTGGTGAGGCCGGTGCCTTGGAGGTGTTCAGCCAGCCCCTGCTGATGAAGAAGGGCCGCCAGGGCAGCCTGATCACGGCCCTGCTGCCGCCGCAGCGGGCTGCGGCCTTGCGACGCATCTGGTGGCAGCACAGCACCAGCCTGGGGCTGCGCGAGCAGTTGGAGTGGCGCTGGCGGCTGCCCCGCCAGGCCCGCATCCTGCAGACCTCCCTCGGGCCGGTGCGCTTCAAGCAGGCGCCCAGGCCAGGTGATCCCCACAGTGGCAAGCCCG
Source organism: Prochlorococcaceae cyanobacterium (assembly GCA_046484965.1). Taxonomy (GTDB): domain Bacteria; phylum Cyanobacteriota; class Cyanobacteriia; order PCC-6307; family Cyanobiaceae; genus JAWOHV01. The sequence goes on along the minus strand of JAWOHV010000047.1, from coordinate 18,533 downwards.
AATTCGAGGACCTGGCGGCCCTGGCCCGCCGGCACGGGCTGTCGCTGCAGCAGCTGCGCCGCTGGCTGGCCGCGCAGGCTGCAGAGCCGATGGCGCAGGATCAGGGGGCACCAGCTGATGCACCTGAACTGCCATGGCAACCGTGATTGCCCGCCTGCGGCAGAACCTCCAGGCCCTTGGCCAGAGCCTGCTGGGCGTCGTTCAAAACCTGGCGATCCGGCTGTTTCCCCTTACGAGCCGCCTGCCGCCCTTGCCGGGGGGCCTGAAGCTCTGGATCAGCCTGCTCAGCTTCGGCTTCGTGCTTGCCGCCCTGGTGGCCCATGGCCGTGAGTTGCTGCGCCTCTCCCTTGATCTGCAGGGTTGGCTCTGGTTGGCGTTGGGGTTGGGCATCAGCTTGCTCAGCCTGGTGGTGAATGGCCTGGCCTGGGGGGTGGTGCTGCGCTGGCTGGGGCGGGCCCTGCCGCTGCAGCCGCTGCTGGAGCTGTTTCTGCGCACCAACCTGCGCAAATACCTGCCCGGCGGCATCTGGCACCTGGCCAGCCGTGTGCAGGTGTTGCGCCGGGGCGGTGAGCCGTTCGGTGCACCCCTGGCCGCGGGGGAGGCCCTGCTGGGCACCCTGCTCGACCCGCTGCTGATGGCCGTTGCTGCCCTGCTGCTGGTGCCCTTCGGGGGCTGGCAGCGGGGGCTGGCCCTGCTGGCCCTCACCCCCCTGCTGCTGCTGGTGCCAGCGCGGCTGGCGCCGCTGCTGCAGCGTCTCGAGCAGCGACGCTCTCGCCAGCTGGGGCTGGAGCAGGAGCTGGCCGGAGCGCCGGGGCAGGCGGTGCCGCTGCCGGTGCTGCGCGGCTATCCGCTGCTGCCCCTGGGCGCCGAACTGGCGTTCGTGCTGGTGCGCTTCGCCGGCTTCGCCTGCTGCGTCCAGGCTTTTGATCTGCACTATCCCCTCGGTTGGCCGGGCTGGCTGGCGGGCTTTGCCCTGGCCTGGACCGTGGGCCTGGTGGTGCCAGGAGCACCCGGCGGCCTGGGGGTGTTCGAGGCGATGTTGCTGCTGCGCCTGGCGGCGGCGGTTCCTGAGGCCCCCCTTCTGGCGGTGGCTCTCTCCTATCGCCTGGTCACCACCCTGGCCGACCTCCTGGTGGTAGCTCTGGTGCAGCTCGATCGCTCCTTGGAGAACCTGATTCTTCGCAACAGGAACTACTGTTGAGAACGCAGCAGTGTTGCCCCGTTGGCTGGTCCCGTGCCGTTATCCGCCCTCGAGAGCGATGGTCTGCGCACGAGCCTGCATGATCGCGGCCAGCGGCTGACGCCCCAGCGCCAGCGCGTGCTGGCCCTGTTTGAGCGGATCGGTGAGGGCAGCCATCTCAGCGCCGAGGAGGTGCACCAGCGGTTGCTTGGCGCCGAGGCCCGCGTATCCCTGGCCACGGTGTATCGCACCCTGCGGCTGCTCTCCTCGATGGGGCTGCTGCAGGAACTGGAGCTGCCCGAGGAGGGCAGGCGTTTCGAGCTGGCCAGCGACGCCCATCGCGACCATCACCACCTGGTTTGCGTGCGCTGCGGCCTCACCGAGGAGTTTGAGAACCCAGGCGTGCTGGCGGCCGGTGAGACGGCCGCGGCCGATCACGGCTTCCGGTTGCTGGAGTGTGTGCTCAACGTGCGGGCGCTCTGCCCGGCCTGCGCGGCGGCCGAACCTCGCTGAGCGGGTTCGCAGAGATCTCAAGTTGGTGTGGGCGGCAGGATCAGGGGGCCGCAGCACCAGGCCCGGGCTGGGCAACAGGCCCAGGTGCGGGCAGGGGCAACCTGTCAATTGTCCTTGCTATTGAGAATCGCTTGCAAAAGGGCGGGTTGATTGTTTAGGTTGCGAGTCATTCGCAATAAGCCCCCTGGGGCGGCGCTTCGGTTCCAATGAGCTTCCGGTTCCTTCCCGACGACCCCGTTGCAGCCGTGCGCATGCCGGCCGGACAGACGGTGCTGCTAGATCCAACCCTGCGCCCCAACGGCACCTGCATCGAGGTGCTGCAAGGTGTGGCCCGCGTCTATTGCCCCTGCGAGGAAACCGAGGGTATGACCCTGGCCTTTCTGCAGCCCGGCGACCAGCTGCGCACCGACCGCCTCTGCAGCGAAGGGGTCTGCGTTGAGGCCTTGACGCCCCTCTGCTTCCGCAGCGATGCCGAGCCCCTTCACGGGGAGGGTTTCGATGCCGTCAATGAGTGGACCCTGCAGCTGCTGCGGATTCGCCATCTCGGCAGCGCCGAGCAGCGGCTGCATGCCCTCTTCTCCCTGTTGGTGCGCCGCCTTGGCCGACGCTGCGGCAGCTGGTGCGACCTGCCGTTCCGCCTCACCCATGAGCGCATCGGCGAACTGATCGGCACCACCCGGGTCACCACCACCCGGCTGATCTCGCGCATTCGCCAGGCCCAGCTGCTCGAGGTGCCCGCCGGTGAGGCCGGCCTGCGCCTTGCCCCCGAGCTGGTGGAGTCGGCTCCGCTGGCGGCCGCCTGAGGAGACTCCGATGCACATCACCTTGCAACCCTCGGACAGCCTCGTCGGCAGCCTCTGCCGTGAGATCGATCGCTTGCGCTGCCGCTGGCGCCAGGTGCGTGCCGACCAGGCCCACTGCCAGGAGGAGGGGCTGGGCAGGCGGCTTGCCGCTGAGCTGCTGCAGCTGCAGCAGCGCCGTCTGGAGCTGCAGGCCGCGGCCCGCGAGCTGCAGAGCCGCGGCCTGAACGACAGGCTTGGCCTCGACTTCCTCAGCGAGCTCACCAGCCGCCCGCTGGCTTGCTGAACCTCCCTGGGGGCTTTGAATCAGGCCATCGAGGCCGGTGAGTGCTTGTCGGCACTCAGCTCGCCATCGATCACGAGCATGGCGGCTGGTTCGTTGCGGCTGAAGCGCACCCGCCCGAGCAGATGGGCCGCCTCATTTTCGGCCTCGATCTGGGCCTGCACGATCGGATCGAGGAACACGGTGCTGCGCACGTCGCCGGCCCGTTCGGCCATGCCATAGAGCTGTTGCAGCGAGGTGGTCACATCGGCCTCCATCTGGAACACGGCAGCGAAGATCTCCTCGGCGGAGCTCCACTGCTGGCGGGGGCTGGGCACATCGCCGAGTTGCACCGTCTGGCCGCGGGCGATCAGGTAGTCGGCGAACAGGGCGGCGTGGGTCTGTTCGTTGGCGGCCTCCTGCTTGAGGTAGTGGGCGAAGCCGCGCAGTTCCCGCTCGGCAAACCAGAGCGCCATCGCCCAGTAGGAGGCGCTGGCCCGGCGCTCGATCGTGAGGTGCTGTTCCAGGCCCTCCAGCAGGCCGCCATCCATCGGCTGGGCCATGGCCCGGCCGGCTGGGCCGGTGCGGATCGAGGGCGTGGTGCCTAGGGAGAGGTCGGTTTGCACGAACAGTTCTGGCCCCTTGGGCGATGAAGTGATACTTAAAACTTAGCCGGGACGGCCAAGCTCCCCTGCAAGGGGCACATGGGCGTGTGATCAAAGGCACGGCTGCGGCCGATGGCGCTCCATCGGTGGCTGCTGCAGGCCTCGCTGTTCCTAGGCTTGGCTTTGCTCTCTCCCCCGGTGGAGAACCCATGGCTCCAGAGATCGGCGCTCGCCTCGATTCCCAGCCGCTGCCCAACCCCCTGCAGGCTGCGAAGAAGAAGGGATGCAAGAAGAAGAAATGCTCGAAGTGGAAGGGCGGCAAGTGCTGCTGCGGCCGCGACTGAGGCTGGCTGCTGAAGCCCCCTGATCAGTCGGCCGCTCCAGGCAGATCCCTGCGCTCGAGGCTGGGCACCAGCGCCAGGGCGGCCAGCAGACCGAACACCATGATCAGCAGGGCTGGGGCCATGGCGGCCCCCACCCGTTCATCGCTGGCGTACTGGAACACCCGCACCGCCAGGGTGTCGAAATCGAAGGGGCGCAGCGCCAGGGTGATCGGCAGCTCCTTCACCACATCCACGAACACCAGCAGCGCCCCCACCAGCAGCGGCCCGCGCAGCAGGGGCAGATGCACCCGCCGCAGCACCCCCAGCCAGGAGCAGCCGAGGCCGGTGGCGGCCTCATCGATGCTGGGGGGAAGTCGCTCGAGGCCGGCGTCGAGCCCCTGCTTGGCCACGGCCATGAAGCGATCGCCGTAGCCCCACACCAGCAGCAGCAGCGGGCTGAGCAGCAGGGGGCCGCCGAAGATCAACAGGCCGAGGGCCAGCACGCTGCCCGGGATCGCATAGCCCATGCCGGCCACGAAGCTGAGCTGGCGCACAAGCGGCCTTGGACTCCAGCGCCGGATGATCGCCAGCAACAGGGCTCCGGCGGCGGTGATCGCGGTGGCCAGCAGGGCCAGCCCAAGGCTGCGGGCTGCGAGGCCCAGCAGGGCCTGGGGCGCTTCGGCCTGGAGCCCCTCCCAGCCCTGGCTGATCCAGAGCAGGGGAATGGCCAGGGCGGCCAGGGGTGGGGCTGCGGTGACCAGCAGGGCCAGCCGGGCACGCCAGCCCTGCAGCTGCCAGGTGTGCGGCGCCGATCCCTGGCCGCCCAGGTTCCAGCGGCGACTGCGCTGGCGCAGGCTGCGCTCGAAGCTCAGCAGCAGAACCACGATCAGCAGCGCCACCAGGGCCAGCAGCGCCGCACCCTGGGGGTCGCCCTGCACCTGCCAGCGATCGAGGATGCCGGCCGAAAGGCTTGGCACGCCCAGCAGGCGTACGGCACCCAGTTCGTTCACCACCTCCATGGCGCTGAGGGCCATGCCGGCCCCGATCGAGGGCAGGGCGATCGGCAGGGCCACCCGCCAGAAACTGCTCCAGGGCCCCACCCCCAGGCTGCGGCTTGCCTCCAGCAGCTGGCGCCCGCTCACCGAGAAGCTCTCGGTGCTGAGCAGGAACACATAGCTGTAGTTGGCCAGGGTGAGCACCAGCACGGCCCAGCCCAGGCCGTGGACCCGCAGGCCGATGTGGCTGCCCCAGTCGATCAGGCTGGCGGCCAGCAGGTAGGCGGGAAAGGCCATCGGCAGCAGCTGGGCGATGCGCAGCCAGCGCCGCCCAGGGAAGCGGCAGACCGCCGTGAGCCAACCGGTGGCGGTGCCGAGCACCCCCCCCAGCACCCCTTCGGCAAGCACCAGGAGGAGGGTGCTGCGGATCTGCTCGGCGCCGTCGTAGCCAAGCCCGATCCCCTCGCCTGCGCCGCTCCGGAGGGCATCGTGGAACAAGGCCAGCAGCGGCAGCAGGGCCAGGGCACTGACCAGCAGCACCAGCACCAGCAGGCTGCCCCTGCCCTGGGACCGCAGAGGGGCTGCCGGCAGGGGATGGGCTGCCGGCAGGGCGGTGGGAACCGGGGTGGCGCCCACGGTCCTAATTCCAGCCGTTGCGAGCCATCAGATCGAAGGCGAGCTGGTTCTTGGCGCCCAGCTGTTCCGCGGTGACCCCATCGGGCTTGAAGGGGCCAAAGTTCCGCAGGATTGGATTGTTGCCGAAGCCCTTGAGCGGATATTCCATGCTCGCCTTGGCAAAGCCTTCGCCGCCCTGGGGGGAGGCCAGGAATTCGATCAACTGGATTGCCTCCGCCTTGTTTTTGGCGTAGCGGGTGACGCCGGCACCGCTCACATTCACGTGGGCCGGAGTGGGATAGACGATCCGGATCTTGCGGGCCAGGGCCTTGTCGGCGCCACCGTTCTGGCCGTCGAGCATGCGGGCCACGTAGTAGCTGTTCACCACCCCGACGCCGCACTGGCCCTGGGCAACGGCCCTGGCCAGGCTGGTGTCACTGGTGAAAACGGGCTGGGCCAGGTTGGCCACCATCCCTTTGATCCATTGGGTTGTGGCGGCGCTGCCACGCAGGATCAGCTGGTCGGCTACCAGCGACTGGTTGTAGACGTTGCTGCGGTTGCGCAGGCAGAGCTTGCCCTTGAGGGCAGGCTTGGCCAGGTCGGCATAGGTGCGCAGGCCGGCCGGATTGACGATCGCCGGGTTAACGGCGAAGGCCCGCACCCGGCGCGTCAGGCCATACCAACGGCCCTTGGAATCGCGAACGCTGAGGGGCACATCGCGCATCAGCTTGGCGGAGGACGCCGGCTGGAAGGCGCCGGCCTGGGTGGCATCGGCCAGCTTGGCGGCATCCACCAGGATCAGGAGATCGGCCGAGCTGTTGGTGCCCTCTTTTTTGAGGCGCTCGAGGATGGCGCTGTCGTTGGATTCCAGCAGCCGCACCCGGATACCGGTCGCTTTTGTGAATTGCTCGTAAATCGCGTTGTCGCTGCTGTAGTGGCGCCCGGAATAAACGCGCACTTCCTTGCTTTGCGCCAGGGCCGCTCTGGGTGCCTGGGTTGCGAGCAAGCCGGCAGCGGATGTTGTCAAGGCAACGGCAACTGCAACGGCAACCAGGGGTGCCAGGGGGCTCTGGGCAGGCTGCTTCGGGCGGTTTTCTGGAACGCGAGGGGCAAATGGGGGCATGGTGCGCAGCAGGCGGCTTGCGAATTGAGAACGGAACTTGCACCCGATCGTCCGTTTCACGGGGCAGGTTCAGTGCACCAAAAACCTAGCCATCAGAGATCGAAGCCCCCGACCATTGGTTGCAGATGGATGTATCAGATGTTACGCGCTGATCGCCGCAGGACAGTCGTGGAGATTGGAAGACTTTGGGCTTGCGGAGTTTGATGCTCGATGAATGTCTTGATGCCGATGGCTGCCATGTAGGCAATGGTTTGAGCCTGTTTCTCTTCGATCACGCAAGTTGCAACAGGGCACTGGCTTCAGTTACCGAATTGCTCACAGATCCAAGGCTCATTGAATCGGAATGATTCGAGCCAGGCTTAAAAGTTGGGGATGATGATGAAACTAAGCTAATTAGCCGAGTGGTCAGCGCCGCTGGGGAGAAACGCGAACGGGTACCAAAACTGGTTGCATCAGGCCGCCGCCGCCGCTGTCGTCGTCAGAGTCGGTGGTGATCCAGAGGGCTAAGCCGAACAGGGCCAGAACTGCGGTGAAGAGCACGAGTTCCGCCATGTCCAACCCCGGTTGTGTGAACCTTAACCGGTTTGGGCTGGAAAAGTGTGCCCTAAACGGCAGTTGCTCAGCCCAGCGCCGGCAGTGCGGCCAGCGCCAGGCCCGTGAGCCCCAGGGCCGCGGCCACTGCCTTGAGACGGTTGGCTCCAAGCACCCGGCCGCTTGCGAGGCCAACGCCCACCACGAGGGCGGAACTGGTGAGGGCGCCGAGCCACCAGGCGGTACTGGCGTTGGCTTCCTGGGCGTGCAGCAGGCCATGCACGGCCATCCCGCTGCCCACCAGAGCGGCCGCCGCGATCGGCGGCCAGGCTCGCGGCGAGCGGGCTTGAAGCAGCAGCAGGCCAGTGGCCGAAACGGCCAGGGCGGCCAGCAGTTCGGCCAGGGGCAGTTGGCCGCCGGCGAGTCCGAAGCCGCTGCCCAGCAACGCTCCTGCCAGGGCCCCCCAGAGCAGCACGGGGCCGATCGCCTGGGCTGCCAGGCCCACGCTCCAGAGCAGCAGCAGGTGATCGAGGCCGAGCAGGGGGTGGAGCACGCCGCCGAGGGCCGCATCGCCGCCGCTGCCATGGGCGGCAGCTGGAAGTGTTGAAAGCAGGCTCAGGGCAAAACCTGCGCTTCCTGCCAGGGCCAGGCGGGCGGATGGGCGAAGGGTCATGGCTGGCGTGTTCGCAAGAACTCTGATGCTCCCAGTATCTCCCTCACCTCAGTTGTGGGTTGTCTCAGGCGAACCCCTTGCCGGAGTCCTTGGCCACGCAGGCCTGAAGCTGGCGGCGCAATTTGGCGTGGTCGAGGTCCTTGCCGATCACCACCAGCTGGTTCTTGCGGCTGCTGGGGGAGCTCCAGTCGCTGTCGTCGATCGAGAAGCGCTTGCCGGCCAGGTGGAACACATGGCGCTTCTCGCTTTCGTTGAACCAGAGGATGCCCTTGGCGCGGAAGACGCCCGCGGGGAGCTGGTTGTCGAGGAAGTTCTGGAACTTGCGCAGCGCAAAGGGGCCGTCGCTGCTGAAGGAGAGGGAGGTGAAGCCTTCGATCGCCGCATGGTCGGCGTTGTGATTGTGATGGTCCTGATCGTGCTCGTGTTGATGGTTGTGGCTGTGTTCGTGCCCGTGTTCGTGTTCGTGCACACAGTGGCCATGGTCGTGGTCGCAGTCTTCGTGGTCCTGCTGGGCCGCCACCTTGTCGCTCTCGAACAGGCCCACGCTCAGCAGCAGCGGCAGGCTCACCTCCCCTTTCACCGTGCGCAGGATGCGGGCGTCGGTCTTGATCTCCCGCAGGCGCGCCTCCACCTTTGCCAGCTGCTGCTCGCTCACCAGGTCGCATTTGTTGAGCAGCAGGATGTCGCCGTACACCACCTGGGCGCGGGCCACCTCACCCTCGAGGATTGTGCTGCTGAAGTTCTCGGCGTCGATCAAGGTGATGATCGAATCGAGGCGGGTCTGCTCGCGCAGGTCGCTGCCGAGGAAGGTCATCGCCACCGGCAACGGATCCGCCAGGCCCGTGGTTTCCACCACCAGGTAGTCCACCGGTTCGGGGCGCTCCAGGATCCGGTACACGGCCTCCAGCAGCTCGCCGTTGATCGAGCAGCAGATGCAGCCGTTGCTCAGCTCCACCATGTCTTCACCGGTGGCGATGATCAGGTCGTTGTCGATGCCGATCTCGCCGAACTCATTCACCAGCACGGCGGTTTTGACGCCCTGCTGATTGCTGAGGATGTGGTTCAGCAACGTGGTTTTGCCGGCACCCAGGAAGCCGGTGAGGATCGTCACCGGCAGGGCCTTGGTTGTGCCAAGGGCGCCAGGGTCTTGGCCTGTTGATGTTGCTGCCGGGCTGGCACCTGAGGTGGCGGCTGATGTTGAGGTGGCTGCGGCCATGGCGTTATCGCTCACGCGACGGGTGATGCCAGTTTGATCCCTGGCCGAACCAAGAGCAGCGGCAAGCTGCAACAGGCCATGAGGGGGCCTGGCGGCAGGTTGAAGCCCAGCGCCAGGGCACAGCCGGCGGCGCTCACCGCGACCCCGAGGCCCGCCGCTCGCCGCAGCGCCTGGCCCAGGCTGCCGGCCCCGGCCAGGGCGGCCAGGGAAGGGGCACAGATCAAGGCCATCACCAGGGCCAGCCCTACCGCTGCGGTGGCGCTCACCACCACCAGCGCCGTCAAGGCGGCCATGGCCAAGCGGAGGCGGCCTAAGGGCAGCTCAAGGGCTTCGGCGCCTTCGGGATCCAACCCCAGCCACTGAAGCTGCCTGAAGCGGTGTTTCAGCATCAGGCCCAGAAGGGCCAATGCCAGCAGCAACCTCAGCACGTCGGTTGGGCCAGCCACCAAAAGGTCGCCGAACAGCAGGCCATCGAGATCGACCGGCAGCTCGAGGGCCTGGATCAGCAGCACGCCAATCCCCAGGCTGCCGGCCAGGACGGCGTTGAGCACGGCTTCTGTTTGGCCGCTGCCGGCAGGTCGATGCGCGATCAGACCTTCGGCCAGCATCACCGCCCCCAGGGCCCCAACCAGTCCTGCCAGCAGGGGGGGCAGGCCCAGAGCCTGGCCGATCACCACCCCCGGCAGCACGGCGTAGGCCATCAGGTTGGTGGCAAGCACCCGTTGCTGGAGCACCAGCAGGGTGCCGAGCAGCGGGCATAACAGCCCGCACAACCCCGCCAGCAGCAAGGGGATGAGCCAAAAGGGTTCTGGGAAGACCACCGTGATCAGGCTCCCGGGTTCGGGGGGTTGGGTTTGAGCCTGCCTTGCTGAAGGTGTAGCTGTTTCAGCTGGCCCAGCGATTCGGGTAGCTCGCCGTGGGCAGTTAGCACGATCGCTGTGCCCGTAGCGCTCAGGTGACTGAGCAGGCTTCCCAGTTGCAGGCGGCTGTCCCCGTCGAGATGGCTCAGGGGCTCATCGAGAAGCAACACATCGGCGTCTTGGGCCAGGGCGCGGGCGATCAAGGCTCGCTGCTGCTGGCCGCCCGAAAGGTTGGCAACCGGCACGCTGGCTAGGGCGGCAAGACCCAGCACCTCCAGGGCCGAGTGGGTGCGGCGTGGGTTCTTACCGGATGCCAGGGCCACCAGATGGCCCAGGTCGATCGGGTAGTGCCAGCGCACGGATGCTGTTTGGGGCACCAGGGCGACGCGCCGCCGCTGCCCCTGGAGCGGACGACCCGCCAGCTTGACCCAGCCACTGCAGGGTTGGAGCCGGCCTTGAAGCAGCTGCAGCAGCGTGGATTTACCGGCTCCGTTGTCGCCTCGGATCCATGTGCATGTCCCTGCGGCCAGGTCGAGGTCGACAGCCTCCAGCACGGTTCGGCTGCTGTAGCGAAACCCCAGGCCTCGGGCCTGCAGCAGGGGCGGGGCAGTGGCCACAGGCGGGTCAGGGAAAGGTCGCAGGCGGTCATCCTATGATGGAATGAGAACCGTTATCATCCCCGGATGGTTGAGGGCTGTCCCTGGTGGTTGTGATCGAGAGTGTGATGGCGAAGCTGCTGTGCCACCCCCTGGTCCGCCAGGGGCTGGCAATGTCCTGTTTGGCCATGTCTTTGGCTGGAGTTGGCGCTTTGGCGGCACCAGCTCCGCTGGTGGTGGCGGCTGATGGGGTGCTCTGCGACCTCACCCGAACCCTGGCGGCCGATCAGGCCCGAATTGTTTGTCTGATCCCGCCCGGCAGCGATCCGCACCAGGCCGCGCTGCGCCCCCGCGATCGGCAGGCCCTGCTCGAGGCCCAGCTGGTTCTGATCAACGGCTATGGCCTCAGCCCCGCCCTCGAGCGGCTGAGCAGCCGCGCTGCTCGAGTGGCGGTGGCCGAGCAGGCCGTGCCGGCCAGCCCTGGCCGCGACCCACACGTGTGGCACGACCCCAGCAACGCTGCCGCCATGGTGCAGGTTCTGGAAGGGCAGCTGGCCGGGGTGTTGCCAGCCCCTGGCAAGAAGGCGGTGAGGCGGCGCAGCGAGGCCGCGCGAGCGCTGCTCGAGGAGCTTGGCCGCTGGTCCAGCGTTCAGATCAGAACCGTGCCGGAATCCAGCCGGGTGCTGGTGAGTGAGCACCGGGCCTTCGGCAGCTTCGCCCGCCGTTACGGCATCCGTGAGCTGCCACTGCTCGATTCCTTCACCACCGCCGGTGTGCTTCGGCCGGCCAGCCTCGCGGGCATGGTCCAGGCGATCAGGGCGTCGGGCAGTCGCCAACTGTTTTCTGAATCGCGGCCGATCTCCAGAACCCTGCAGCGAATCAGTCGCAGCAGTGGTGTGCCGGTGAATCCCACTCCCCTGGTGGCCGATGGCCTGGCTTCAGGACGCTCCACCGTGCAGACCGCCACGGGCAACGTCTGCACCTTTGTGAACGGCCAGGGCGGCCGTTGCGATCGGGATGGCGCCCTGCGGCTCGCTGAACGTTGGGCCGCGATCCGTTAAGCCCCTGTGTCGATCCGCTTTCCCCTGTTCTTCGTTGCCACGCGATGCGTTGTTCAACCTTGCTGAAGTTGCTGCTCCATGCGGCGTCTCTGGTTCCCGCCGGCCTTGGCGTTCTCTGCTGGCAGCCGGCTGCGGTGTGGGCCCATGGGGCCGGAGCTGGTGATGCTCTGGCTCCAGGGGAATTTCAAGTGTTGCCGGTGCTCACCCTCGAAGGCCATGCCGGCCTGGAAAACAATCTGGAGGGGCAACCTCGTCACTACGCCATCGATGGATTGGTGGGGGTAGTGATGCAGTGGGGGCTGGCCAACCAGGGCCGCGTTTCGATCGAGGCGATGCTGGGCCCTGCCCTGGTGTGGGGCGAGGCCGAACACTTTTATGGCCGCGTTGAAGTGGAAGAGGAAGGCGAAGCCGAGGGGCATGAGGGGCATGAGGGGCACGAGGACCACGGTGGTGCCCAGTTCCGCCGCAGCGATCTCAAGGGGCAGCTGCAGCTGCGTTATGCCCCAAACGATCGGCTTGCCTTCACGGCGGAATGGAATCCCTATCTGGTAACCAGAACCCAGGCTGAGGATCGCCGCGGCATCAAGAACGAGATCGGGGTTGGTGTGCTGTGGGCCCTGGGGGATGGCGATGTCAATCTCGCCCTTGGAGATGGGCTCGAAACCCTGGTTGAAGGGCTATTCCTTTCGCTCGACAATCGCACAGGCTGGGAATCGGATGGCACCTACCTCGGTACCTACACCGACGCCTGGGTGGGCCTGGGCTTCAACGTCGACCTATTGGCGGTGAGGGCTTCGGCCGGGCCGCGGTTTTACAGCCCTGGCAGCTATTCCGGCCTCTCCAGCAGGACCGATTGGGGAGGTGAGCTCGCACTGGCCTATCCGGTGAGCCCCAAGGTGGAGTGGTTTGCCCACTGGAAGCCGATCTACAGCAGCCAGGGCGGCGAGGGCTGGGGGCAGGGGTGGCAGCATCACATCGGCTCAGGGCTCACCTTCCGCTTCTGAGCGTTTGCTGATCTGGTTCTTTGCCTATCCGCGCCGTTGCCGGCCAGCTCAAAAGCTCAAGCTGGTTGTGATCGGTGCTCCGAGCTGGTTGAAACCCTCGCCGCTGGGATCGCTGATCAGCGAATTGCCAGCCAGCGGCTGATCAGCTGCTGCTGAGCCTGGCTATCGCAGCGCCCCTGGAGGCTTGCCGCAATCAGGCAGGTGTTGGCGGTGAGGGTGCTGATCAGGTTAGGAGGAATCCCGGCCTCCGCCGGCGCCAGCCCATCGGCCACCAGCGGTGCTTGGGCCAGGGGAACGCCGCTGAGGGTGCTGATGCGTGCCATCGCTCTCGAGGGCGGCAGTTGTTCGGCCAGCAGGCTGGGCACCTGGCGCTGACGCAGCTGGCCCAGCACCGCCTCCAGCTCCTGGGGGCGCAGCACATCGCTGCTGCTGCTGCCATCCACCAGCGGCAGCTCCTGCAGCCGGTAGGCCCGGGCCAGGCTGGCGAAGGCGCGGTGGCCTGTTGCCAGGATCGGCCTGCCGGGGATGCTGGCGAACTGGCGGCGGTTCCACTGGTGCAGCTGCTCGAGAACTTGCTGCATCGCTGCCGAGCGCTGTTGGATGCGGCCGGCTGCAGCTGGATCCAGCGCCTGCAGGCGTTCGCTGATCAGCCCAACCATGGCCGCCGCCTGGCGGGGGTCGTGCCACACGTGCGGATCGCGTTCGTCCTGTGCGTGGCTCTGGTCGTGGCTGTCCCCGTGGCCGTCCCCGTCCCCGTCCCCGTCCCCGTGGCCGTGGCCGTGGCCGTTTTCGAGCAGCGGGCTCTGCGGCACCGCCAGTTCGGCTACGGCCACGGCCCCACCTTCACCGCCGCTTTGGCGTGCCAGGGCTGGGGTGAGGCCATAGCCGTTGATCAGCACCAGCCTGGCCTGGCCCATGGCACGGCTCTGCTCGGGGGTGAGGCGGAACTGGTGGGGGTCGTCATCCGGTTGCAGCAGGCAGCCCACCGTCAGGTCGTCTGCGGCCAGGCGCTGGCTGATGTCGCAGAGCACGCCATCGCCGGCGATCACCTCGGCGGCGGGGGTGGCTCCGCAGCCGGCCAGGGCCAGGACTCCTGCCAGAGGCAGCGCCAGAGCGACGCTGGGGCGGGGTGGCGACTGCGATCGGTGCGTCAAAGGGGCAGAGCAGCCAGGCTCGCGATTGCTTGAATGATAATGGTTCTCAAGGGGGCTGTTTGCTGCCTGCGGCTCTTGCGGGGTGGGGCGACCCGCAGAATCGATGCGTTTGCATCTCCCTGTTGTGACCAGGCCCCACGCCTTGCTGATGGCCGGAGTGCTGCTGGTCTTTTACTGCAATGGCTTTGTGCTGGGGGCGCCGGCGGCACTGTTGCTGATGTGGGCTCTGCTGGGCCTGCTGGTGCTGGTTGGTTTTCTGCGGCATGCGGGCCATGGCCCCGCCGGCAGGGTCCAGTGGTCAGCCGTGGCCCTGGCGGCCCTGGCCGCCCTGGGGGTGCTGGCCTTGAGTCGCGGCGCCGCCGCTTCGGTGGTGCTGGCCACCGCCCTGGTCGGGGCGGTCGGGGGAGCGCTGGAGGCCGCAGGCCGATCCAGTCAGCGCTGGCAGGGGGTGGCAGCCCCGGTGTATTGCGGAGCCTTTGCCGGCATGACCTCCGAGCTGGTGCTGGGCCATCCGGCCTGGGTGCTCCTGGCAGGAGGCTTGGCGGGGCTGGTGTTGTCTGTCCTGAGCGAAAGCTGGAACGGCATCGGCGGCAAGCTCGGCACCACCGCGTTCCTGGCGGTGCTGGGCGTCATGGGTCTGGCCATGGCTGCCGGCGCTTTGGGCTCGGGCGCCAGCCTGCATGCCTTCACACCAGTGGAGCGCGGTCTGCTGCTGATCCTTTCGCTGCTTTCGCCGCTGCTGACCCACGCCCTCAGCTACCGCTGCGGCCTGGGGGTGGTGCTCGGTTCGGCCCTGCCCTCCCTGCTGGTGGCGATCCTGCTGGCGGTTCTGCCGGCTGCGCTCAAGCCGGCGTCGGTGCCACTCAGTGCTGCCTGGCTGGGGGCCAGTTTCGTGGGCATGACCGCGCCCGAGCGGATCGCCCCGCATCCGCTGCCACTGCTGCTCGCCATGGGGCTGCTGTTTGCCCTGCTGGATGCCGCTTTTGAGCCCCGCTTGTCCGGGATTGGCGGCGACCTCGGCGCCACGGCGGCGGTGTCGGTGTTTGCCGTGCTGGGGGCACGGACCCTGGTGCAGGGGCCTCGTTAGGGTCGGGACAGGCCTGAAGGCGTTGCGTGTCGCTTGAGGTGAGCCAGCTGCGGGTGCGCCGGGGCGCCGAGCTGGCCCTCGATGGCGTCAGCTTTGTGCTGGAGCCTGGCAGCCTCACGGCCCTGGTGGGCCCCAATGGCGCCGGCAAGAGCACCCTCTTGCAGGCGATCAAGGGCCAGCTGCCGATTGAGGCCGGCTCGATTCTTTTGGATGGCTCGCCGCTCTCCCCTGCCGGGTTGCGTCAGCAGCTGGCGTTGATGCCCCAGCGCGGCGAGATCGCCTGGCATTTCCCGATTTCCGTGGGCGAGCTGGTGGCGCTGGGGCGGCTGGCGGCCCAGCGGCCCGGCTGCTGCGATGTGGAGGCCGCCCTGCAGCGGGTGGGCCTGGCGGGCCTGGCGGGTCGCCGGCTCGATCAACTCTCCGGCGGCCAGCAGCAGCGGTCCCTGCTGGCCCGCACCCTGGTGCAGCCGGCGCGGCTGCTGCTGCTCGATGAGCCCTGTGCGGCGATCGATCCGCCATCGCGCACGGAATTGCTGCGGGTGATGGGGCAGCTGCGCAATGCCGGTCTCACCCTGCTGGTGAGCAGCCACGATTGGGGACGCGATCTCGATGCCTACGACAGGGTGCTGGTGCTGGATCGCCGCCTGCTGGCCGATGGCACCCCCGACCAGGTGCGGCGGGCGCTAGGGGACCTGCGTGTTGGCAACCACTGCTGTGGATGAACAGCTGCGGATAAACAGCTGCGGATAAACAGCTGCGGATGACCAGCTGCAGTTGAGCCGGCTCAGCTGGCCTGGCGCTCCCGGCAGGCCCGGCACAGCCCAAAGAATTCGAGCGTGTGGAAGAGCAGTTCAAAGCCCGAGGTTTGCTCCCGGGGCAGCTGCACATCGTGCATCGGGCAGTGCTCCAGCACCACGGTGCTGCCGCAGTCGACGCAGGTGAGGTGGTGCTCGTCGCGCTCGGTGGGGGCAAACAGGGCCTCACCGCTGGGCAGATGGCGGCAGCGGATCAGGCCGCGTTGCTGCAGCTGGCGCAGATGGCGATACACCGTGGCCAGGCCCATCGCGTCGGGCCCTTGGCGCAGCAGGGCATGCAGGTCCTGGCCGGAGAGTTCCCGGCTGGCCTGGCGCAGTTGCTCCAGCAGCTGGCGCTGGCGCTCGTTGAGGGCCGCGTCAACCTGGAGGACCATGGCCGCAGCACCGCAGACGCCCGACGATCCTATGGAGCTCCGTTGCTGCCGGCCACGATGAGCCTCCCCTGGTGGGCCCTGCCCCTGCTGCTGGCCCTGCTGGTGGGAGCCCTCTGCCCCCTGGCGGGCACGCTGCTGCTGGTGCAGCGACGGCTTTTCCTGGCCAACCTGATCTCCCATGCCGTGTTGCCAGGCCTGGCGGTGGCGGTGGCCCTGCGGCTGGATCCGGCGCTCGGCGGGGTGGCCAGCGGCGTGCTCGGGGCCGTGCTGGCGGAGCGGCTCAGCAGCGGCACGCGGCCCGGCGATGGTGGCGATGAGGCCGTGATGAATACCGTGCTGGCCGGCTTTCTGGGCCTGGGGGTGCTGCTGATTCCTTTGCTGGGCATCCGGGTTGATCTGGAGGCGGTGCTGTTCGGCGATCTGCTCGCCGCGGCGCCGGCCGATCTGCTGCGCACGCTCCTGGCCCTGGCGGCGGTGCTCGCCCTGCTGAGCCTGCGCTACAGCCAGCTGGTATTCCTGGGGGTTGATCCCCTCGGTGCCGCCAGCGCCGGCCTGCCGGTGCGACGGCTGCGCCTGCTGATGACCCTGGTGACCGCCTTCACGGTGGTCAGTGCGATGACGGCGGTGGGGGTGGTGCTGGCGATCGCCCTGATGGCGGCTCCGGGCCTGCTGGCCCTCTCCGGGGCCCAGAGCCTGCGCCAGGCCCTGCTGCGCTCGGCGCTGCTGGGGCTGCTGCTGGCGGGCCTCGGCTTCAGCCTGGCGATCCAGCCGGCGGTCAATCTCCCCCCCGGACCCCTGATCGGTGTGCTCTGCATGGGCCTGTTGCCCTGGGCCGCCTGGCGCCAGCGGGCCTGATCAGCCCGGCGGCAGCCAGGCCGTCAGGGCGGCCTGACGATCCAGCTGCCGCAGCTCCAGGCTGCGGCCATCGATGAGGGTGGGCCTGCTCGCGGGCGGCGGTTGACCGGCACGGGGCTCAAAGCGGCGCAGGGCCAGCAGCAGCTGGTCACTGGCCGGGTCGTAGCGGAGGCCTGTGCCCGGCTCCAGTTCCCAGCCCGTCAGGGGGAGGCGCCGCAGGCGCGGTCGATCAGCCAGGGGTTCGATCGCCAGCAGGGTCAGCTCCGGACGCTGGATGCCATCCACCAGCAGGGCCCAGAGCCGTTCGCCGCCGCCGGCGCAGGCGGTGGCGACCACCGCCTCCTGGCCGAGCCAGATCTGCCGCGGCGGCTTGCCGGGCAGCACCAGGTCCAGGGAGCGCCTGTAGTCGGGCCAGTGGCGCAGCAGCAGGGCCCGGCCGGCGCGGGGGCAGAAGCTGCTCAGGTTGTGGCGCCCCGGCAGCAGCTGCCGCTGAGGCGGGCGAGGCGGCAGGGCCTCAAGTGAGAGTCCGTTGATGCCTGGCACCACGGCGGCACCGCCCTGGGGCACCAGGGCCACGGCGGAGCTGGCTTCAAGCGCCAGCCGATGCCGTTCCCCCTGACGCCGCAGCAGCACATTGATGGCCTCCCCTGCCGAGTTGCTGGTTTGCAGCAGCAGATCGCCGAGGCGATTGCTGCTGAGGTGGGCGAAGGGCACCGGGCCGCCGCCGATCTCTTCGATCTGGCCCACGCCGATGGCTGGCCTGCCTTGGGCCGCCGTTGGCTGCAGCGCCCTGAGCGCCGGCTGTTGCAGGGGCAGCCGCCAGACCCGGAAACGGCCATCGTTCTCGCGGCTGATCAGGGCCACACCGCTGCCGTCGCCAAGGGGCTCCAGGCCGGCAATCGCGGGCCACACCGGCCCCAGTGGCTGCCAGCGGCCATCGTGGTGCCGCAGCTGCAGCTGCTCCCCGCCGGCCTGGGGCACCGCCGCCAGAACCCGTGCCCGCGGATCCCACTGCCAGCGCTGCGGCGGCAGGGCCTGGCCGCGCTGGTCGTGGCCGGCGATCGTGAGTGTCAGGGCTGCCTGCAGGGGCTGCGGGCCCGTGAGGCTCCAAACCAGCTGCTCCCCTTCCCCCAGCCAGCGGCTTGGCAGCGGTGGCTGCAGGCGGCTGTGGCGCTCCAGGCTGGCGCGGTCCATGGTGCGGCTGAACCGCACTGCCAGGTCGGCCAGACCACCGCCACCAGCGCCAGCCGCCGCGGCCAGCTGCAGCAGCCGCGGCGGCTGGCGTCGCAGGGCCTCCGCCTGCAGGGCCGCCAGCAGCAGCGTGCCGCCCAGCAGCAGCGGCAGGCTTGGCCGAAACCAGCTGGGCCGAAACCAGCTTTGCCGTTGTCTGCTCATGGTTCGAGCGGCCGGGCCGGCCTTGGAATCTGACGGATGCGGCTGGGTTCCACCGCCAGCCGCGCTTCGCCCCGGTGCATTTCGCTCACCAGGTGGCCTTCCACAGCCAGCCAGTGATCGCCGCTGCCGCCCGGGAGCGGCCCGCGCCAGCGCAATGGCAGTCCTACGGGGGTGGCATCCGCCAGGCAGCAGCGCACCAGCAGGCGGCTGAGCTGGGGGTGGTCATCGGGCACTGGCATCAGAAAGCCGCTGAGGCGCACCGGATCGCCAGCGTGCTGGCGGGGGTCGGGCTGGCTGCGCAGCAGGCGCACCCAGTCGGTGAGGCTGCGTTGCTCAGGCGGCAGCACGAAGGTGAGCGGATCGGCCCGGCCCTGGTCGGCGGGGCGGCGGGCCGCCAGGGTTTGGAAGGAGGGGCGCGGCGGCAGGGCCAGCACGGCCACGGCGGCAGCGGCCAGGCAGGCGAGGGCCAGAACCTCGCGCCGATTGCGGCGCCCGA
>JAWOHV010000039.1:0-8366 GCA_046484965.1 Prochlorococcaceae cyanobacterium | reverse complement strand
TTTACAATCACTCATGGGATAACTCACACAGAGCAAGGCGAAGCCCTTCCCCATCTGTTCATCATCAAGAAATGATTGGTCCGATTGATCCACCTTGCCCTCCAGCAGAAGCCCCGCACAGGTGCTGCAGGCCCCAGCACGGCATGAATAGGGGAGGTCGACGCCCTGCTCTTCGGCAGCATCAAGGATATAGGCATCGTCGGCACAGCTGAAAGATTTGCCATCTTCCAATTGAATCGTGAAAGTGGCCATAAAGATCTGCACAGAGAATTGGGCCTATCCTGGCTGCCCCCGCCCGAGTCCATGGTGCCAAGGGATACATCCGCCGGCCCATGGGCAGCTGAAGAGTTGCCGGCTTCTCCAGTCCGCCTAGCCTGAGCCCGTGAGCTCGCCTATCACCCCGCAGACCAGGTTTTCCTGAGGGCGAGGATCAAGACAAACAGCCTGAACCAATCGCCCCGAAGACCTTCAACGCAGTTCGAAAAGCAGCAGGTCCGCCCCGGCTGACCCTGCGGTGAAGGCCCCAAGGTTGCCGGCGCCAAAACCCAGGCCATCGCCCTGGGCCAGGGGTTGGCCATCGGCCTGGCCCGAACCGCTGATGAACTGCAGCCAGCCCTGGCTGCCAGTTGCGATCTCCAGGCTCAGGCTCTCGCCGGCAGCCGGCTGGGCCCGCCACAGCCGCGCCCGCCGATGAATCGCCATGGTGCCATCCGCACCGCTGGGATCAAGCAGGGGCGTCCAGCCTGCACCAATCGCGAACGGTTTCTGCCCGTAGGCCGGGGCGATGCCGCTGCTGCTCGGCTCGATCCAGATCTGCAGCAGCCGGCAGGGGTGCTCGCCCTCGTTCACTTCGCTGTGCACCACTCCGGTGCCGGCGCTCAGGCGCTGCACCTCACCAGCCCGAAGCACCTCGGCATGGCCCATCGAGTCACGGTGGTTGAGCTGGCCTTCCACCATCACCGTGACGATCTCCATGTCGCGGTGGGGATGCATGCCGAAGCCGCGGCCGGCGGCGATGGTGTCGTCGTTGATCACCCGCAGCGGCCCGAAACCCATCCAGGCCGGGTCGTAGTGGTTTGAAAAAGAGAAGCTATGCCAGCTGTCGAGCCAATCGAGCTGGCTGTGGAAGCGCTCAGCGGCCGGGCGGAAGAGCAGGCCGCTGGTGCTGGTTGGCGTCGTTGCCTTCATGGCGATGCTCAGGCAGGGGGGGCAGGCAGGGCGATCAGTCGCGTGATCAGATCGCTGATCGTGGCTTCCTTGGCGGGGGTGTCAGCGATGCTCACCGACTGACGACCCACCACCACCGCTCCGAGGTGGGCCAGCTGCAGCCGCAGTGCCACCATCACGGTATGGCCGCCGCTGCCGGAGTGGCTGGCGATCACGATCGGGCGGCCGTTGAACAGGGCGCGGAAGTCTTTCCCCTGCACCGTAAGCCAGGCGGTGGCGCTGGTTAAAACAGGCGGAATCGAGCCGTTGTATTCCGGCGAGCAGATCACCCAGCGGGCCGAGCCCCGCAGCAGGGCCTCCAGGGCCGCAAGCGCCGGCGGATGCAGGCTCGCCCGGGCTTGGGGCGTGAACAGCGGCAGCTCAAGCAGGGTGAGATCGAGCACCGCGGCGCTCTGGCCCTGGCTGCGGGCCTCGGCGGCAAAGCGCTCCGCCAGCTTGAGGTTCTCGCCATTGCTGGCGGCGATCACCAGAACGTCAGCAGCTTGTGGAGTCATGGCTGAATTTAGGGGGCGATTCTGGCGCTTTCAGCAGGGCAGCACCGCCGCTGCCCGCCCCCTAGCCAAAACAAAACCCCCAGGCAGGGCCTAGGGGCGGGAGTGGTTGGCGCCGGGCCGAAAACTCAGAAACAGAATGGCAGGAACTGGGAACGGCAGGCGGCGTAGCCGTCCACCAGGGGGCCAAGGCCGATCTGATGGGCAATGCCAGAGCCGGTGATCGCTTCAGTGAGAATGCCGATCACGATGCCCAGCATGGCGGCCCGGCCATTGAACAGCTCGGCCCGCTTGAGCTGGTCCAGGTGAATCTGCTCGGTGGCCCGATCTTCAAACCATTTTTGGTTGGATGGGGTGTTGGTCATCGATCCTCGGGATGGGGTGAAAGAAAGGTGGGGTCAGGCCGCTCTGGACGGCTCAGTCGGCGAGATCGGGCTGAAGCAGCGCCCCTGCAATCCAGAAGCCAATCAGCAGGGCAGCGAGGGCGGCGGTCATCGTGAACTGGAGCGAAGGTTGCTGGGGCAGAAGGAAAGTGAGCGGGCAAAAGCGATCAGCCCAGGCCGATCTGGGAGAGGATGCCCTGGCCGGTGAGCAGTTCGGTGGCCAGACCGATCACGAAGCCAAGCATGGCCAGGCGGCCGTTCCAGGTTTCAGCGAAGGCCACAAAACCGAAGCGGGCGGAGGAGTCGGACATGGTTGTTACGAAGTGTTGCGTCAATCGTAACAGATCGTAAAGGGGTTGGGTCAAGGGCCCCAGATCACCAAAACCAAGCGCCTTTTTTAAGGGGCTGTCTGCAGCGGGCCCTGCAGGTCGGAGCGGAACTGCAGATCCATCCCCTCCAGCCGTTGTTCCACAAGGGCGATCAATTGATCGAACACCTGGCGGGTCCGCGGGGCACCACTGCCCATCGATTCGCGGCTGATCAGGACCAGCTCAATGGCACGGCCAGTGGACTGGTTCTGCACGTCGGCATAGAGCTGCAGATTCAGCCCCTCCACACCTGCCTTGAGCAAGGCGCTGAGGTGGGCGGGCGTGCGGTGATCAACCTCGGCCCCCAACCCAGCCAGCACAGGAGCCAGGCAGGCAATCAGGGTCGCCGAGTCCATCGGGAGCCTGGGCTTGAGCACCAGCAGGAATCGGGCCATCAGGTGCGAATTCGGCTCGGCCATCTTGACAGCCGCGCCTGGGTTCCCATCCGCTGACAGGTGATCGCCAAAACGGGATCGATCGTTAAGGATATCGTCACCTTCATCGCGAACGCAGGCATGGATCCGATCGGCTCGGCACTCAGCAACCTCTCCGATCTCACCCTGCGCCCCCTCAAGGGACTGGCCAAATCCCTTGGCCTGCGCCGCCCCGGCTCCTCAAAACAGGAGCCTGCAGCTGATGCCGCTGCTGCCATTGAGTCCGGCGACAGCGGCATGTCTGCGGATGCCGACGTTGCAGACCAGCCCGCCTGGGCCCAGGAGCCGCCAACCCAGGTGATGTTTCTGCCCCGGGACCCGCGCTGGGCCTATGTGTTCTGGAGCATCAGCCAGGCAGATCGAAATCGCGCGGCCGCAGCCGGGGCCTCCAGCCTCTGCCTGCGCCTGGCGGATGTCACAGGCATCAGTGCTGACAGCCGCCCCCACGCTCTCCAGGAAGTCGTCGTTGACAGCAAGACCGTGGAATGGTTTTTGCCTGTTCCCGTGGGCGATCGCGACTACCGCGTTGAACTCGGCTACCGCAGCCGCAGCGGCTGGCTCTCCCTGGCCTTCTCCCAGGTGGCCCGCATGCCATCCGATGCCCCAAGTGAAGTGATTGCCGACAGCTTCACCCCCTTCCAGATCGAGGGCCCGGCCGCGGCCGTAGCCGAGCAGCCGGTGGTTGCCGCACCTTCCGGCCAGCACGAGCGCCTCTACCAGCAATCGCTGAAGAAGGTTTGGCGCCACGGCTCGGAAGTATTCCTGGAGGAAGGCGATCGGCGTGGAGCGGGCGACCGCTTTGGCCTCAGCGATTCCGGTGCCGGCCCCTGGGCCAGTGGCCGCAGTGCCTCCGGCGTGGGTGGCGTGCTGCCTCGCCAGCGCTCCTTCTGGTTGGTCGCCGATGCGGAGCTGATCGTTTATGGCGCCACCGATCCGGCCGCCACCCTCACGATCGGCGATGAGGTGGTGCCCCTCACTGCCGACGGCACCTTCCGGATCCAGGTGCCCTTCCGCGATGGTCAGCAGCTCTATCCGATTACGGCAATCGCCGCCGACGGCGAGCAGAAGCGCTCGATCACGATGCATTTCCAGCGCACCACCTCCAACGACCGCACCAACCCCCGCGAAGACGCCCAGAGCGAATGGTTCTGAAGGCTGAACAGCTCAGCTGATCCCTTCACTGCCAGGTCCCTGGGCCGGCAGGAATCGCTCCACGAAGCGCTCCAGGGCCATCGGCCCGCAGCGCCGCTGCCAGCCCAGCCCTCCCGGATAGCGTCTCCAGCAATCCACCATCAGCGGTGTTGTGCGGCGGCCCACCAGCCGCACCCGGTAGTGGTAGGCGGCGCCATCGCGGCAGGGATCAGCGCAGTGGGGCTCCGGAGCAAGGAGCCGGGCCTCGAGGTGGGCGGCGGAGAAGGCCTTCAGGAAAGCGGCCGGCCGGCCGGCCTCTCTGCGGGCGGCTACAAAGCCGCTGGCGACGGCCGCCGGGTAGCCCCCATCTGGCAGGGCCAGATGGCACTCCGCCCTGCCCGGGAATCCAGAGAACGACACCACACAAGCAATCGACACGGGTCATGGAGCTGGGCATCTCTCCAGTGCCCCGGGTGTTGCAGGCCCAGCTCAGTTTTTGGTCTTAGCCGGCGCTGCCGGCTTAGCTGCCGGCTTAGCTGCGGGCGCTGCAGCGGCTGGCGGCAGCGGACGCGCATTGGCGCAGAGGCTGGCCACCATCAGGTCTTCACTTCCCTGCTGGGGGGAGTCCTGCTGCGAGCGCGGCAGGCGCCACTCCTCCCAGGCTGCTTCGCCGAAGCGCCGGTTCATG
This sequence comes from Prochlorococcaceae cyanobacterium, assembly GCA_046484965.1. Lineage (GTDB taxonomy): Bacteria > Cyanobacteriota > Cyanobacteriia > PCC-6307 > Cyanobiaceae > JAWOHV01. The sequence goes on along the minus strand of JAWOHV010000039.1, from coordinate 3,644 downwards.
CGCAGGGTGTCGCAATGGACCGCCACCATGCCCTTCTGAACCGGCTCACCACATTCGAGCGCGGTGGTGCGCACGCCGTTCTCCAGCAGGCGCCATCCCCCCCAGTCGTAACGACAGGGCCCGAAGGCACGCCAGCGGGGCGATTTGAGCTGGCGGATGCGCTCCAGCAGCTCCTTCTCGCGTGCGGTGGGTTCAGCGGGGCGCGACTCAGCGGGCTTGCTCGGAACAGCGAGCTGGGGCGGCGGCGCCTGGGCCAGGGCCGTTTGTGCCAAAGCGGTTGGCGGCAACAGGGACAGCGTTGGCAGCAGCCCCAGGACCAGCAGCGGGTGCAGCAAAGGTTGACGGGTCATGGCAGGTTGCGAGCTGGGGGCCGTCAGGGGTGCAGAACAGCCTGCCGCAAGTCATGCTCCCCGCCCGCCAGCATGGCGGCGATCCAGGGAGTTCTGCAGCGCACGATGGCCTGTCCGAACTGCGGCAGCTGGGCGGTTCGTGCCGACCGCAGCCTTGCCGGCCGCCTGGTCTGCGGCCGCTGCGGTGAGCCGTTGGGAATCCGTGCGGCCCGCTCCGCACGCCAGCACGGCCGCAGCGGCCTGTCGCGGATGGCCCAGCGGCCGCTGCCCTGGTGGGTGCTGCTTGCCAGCCTGCTCAGCCTCTCGGCGGTGCTGGCGGCCCTGCCGGAGCGCCGCCCGATTCGGCCGTCGCCACTCCAGGCCCCACCCCTGTCGCCACCCCTGTCGTCGTTGCCGAACGCCCTATCCAGAAGCCAAGCCAGCGGCCGATCCCCAGGGCCAGCAGCAGCAGCAACAGCGGCCGCTCGCCCCAGCGGTCGTAGGGCGTGAGCCGGGCCAGGGGCAGCACCTCCATCAGGCCCGTGGTGGCAACGGCCGCAGGCAGCTGTTGCCGCAACCGGCCCTGGGCATCCACCACCAGGCTGGGACCCGTGTTGGCGGCGCTCACCAGCCAACGCCCCGTTTCGATCGCCCGCTGGCGCGCCAGGGCCTGAAACTGCCCCCGCAGCTGACTGGGGTAGGGATCGAGGTTGGCAGTGGCCACCAACCAGCCCGCCCCCTGGCGCACGGCACGGGCCAGGGCCGCTCCATCGGAAAGCTCGTAGCAGATGGCCACCGCGATCGACCCCTGCGGGCGCGCCAGCAACCTTGAAGGCACGCCAGGGCTCAAGCCCCCCACCGCCGAAAGGCCGGCCCAGGAGAGCATCCCCGCCCCCGGCACCCATTCCCCCAGCGGCACCAGCCGATGCTTGTCGATGCCGGGCAGCGGCTGGCGCCCGCCGAGCGGGAAGCGCAGCAGGCTGCTGCGCTGCTGGTTGCCCACCAGCCGGAAACCGCCGCTGAGCACCTCCAATGCCGCCGGCTCGGGCAGCTGCTGGCCCAGGGCGAGGGCCCCCTCCGGCAGCAGCAGGCCATCGGCAGCGGCGCCGGCAGCCTCGCGCTGGGCCCCCTGCAGCAGCCGCAACAGCCGCCCCTGCTGCAGGGGCTCAAACTTCTCGCGGGTGGGGATGGCCGGCTGCAGCACCAGCCAGCGCTGCGGGACGGGCTGCAGCGGTGGTAGTGGCGGCGCGCCATTGGCGGCCAGGGCCCAGGCACCGGCGCCATGGAGGCCCAACAGCAGCAGGGTGATCAGCAGCAGACGACGCCGGCGCTGGGGGCCAGGCAGCAGCAGCCGCCACAGGGCCCAGGCCATCAACAGCTGGGCTGCCGCCACCAGGCCGCTGCCACCGATCGCACCGAGGCCGGCCAGGGGTGGATCCAGCGGCAGGGCCGCCGCCCCCAGGCCGATCCAGAACAGCGGGCCGCGGGCGAGGGCCACCTCCACCAGCCCCCACACCAGGGCGGCCAGCAGGGCGGTGCTCAGCCGCCGGCCATCAAGCCGCCGCACCAAAACGGCCCAGGCAGCCACCAACAAGGCCCCGGCCAGGCCGCAGAGCAGCCAGATCAGCAGGCAGAGCGGCAGGCTCAGGGGCCCGGGAACCCCCACCCAGTCGAGCGGATGGAGCCAGAGCAGCCAGCGGTGACCCACCAGCACGGCCGCCAGCCCCCAGAGCCCCGCCAGCAGCGGCGCGGCCCCAGCCCGGGGCCGCTGGGCCAACGACCAGAGCGGCACCAGCGCCAGCCAGAGCAGCGGCGCCAGGGCCAGGGGAGGCAGGGCCACGCCGGCCAGCACACCACCACCAAGGGCGGCCATCACCCAGAACCGCCGGTTCTCTGCCATATCCCTCCAACCTAGGAAGCGCCAAGGTCGGTGTTGGTCATGCACCATCCCTTCGCGCTAACGGCAATGGATCAAGGCAAACTCCTCCAGCAACTGCTGCTGCGGGGCCTGGGCACCACCTCGCTGGTGGCCGATCGCCTGCGCAACGTCACCCAGGAGTGGGTGCGCAGCGGCCGGCTCGACCCCACCCAGGCCACCGCGCTGGTGGATGAGGTGCTGCGGACCCTGCGCGGCGAAACCCCTGAAATCGAGCAGCAGATGGAGCGCCAGCTGGAGCGCAACCTCGACCACTTCCTCCAGGATGTGGGCCTGGCTCGCCAGAAGGAGCTCGACGAGCTGCGAGGCCGAATCGACCGGCTCGAGCAGGCCCTGCGGCGCCGCAACGATGGCGAAGGCCCTGCCGATGTGCAGCCGCTGCATCGCACCGATTTCCCGCCCGACTGAGGCTGGCAGAATCGCCACTACAGCTCAGCCCTCGGCATGCGCGAAATCCTGATCAGCTCGGCCCTCTGCCTGACCTTCCTGCTGGTGGCCTTCGTGAGTCAGCTGGTGGCCCCCTCCAGCGTGGCAGCCACCACGACTGCAGCCAGCACGATGGCCGCCAGCACGGTTGAAGCCAGGCAGCAGCAGGCGGCAGCTCCCCGGCCTGCCGGGCGCTTCGAACTCGACCCCAACGATCCCAACCCCACCCTCTTTGCCATGGCCTCCAACGAACCGATCGCCCAGAGCAGCGGCGCAGCCGCCCTGGGAGGCGAGATGGAAGCGCCCAAGGAGCGAACCAGCCCCAGTGGCCTGCGCATCACCGACCTGGTGCTGGGCGAGGGCGCCGAGGCCACGGCGGGCCAGACGGTGGAAGTGAACTACCGCGGAACCCTCACCAACGGCAAGGAATTCGACAGCAGCTACGGCCGCGGCCCCTTCTCCTTCCCCCTCGGTGGCGGCCGGGTGATCAAGGGCTGGGATGAGGGCGTGGCCGGCATGCGGGTGGGCGGCAAGCGCAAGCTGGTGATCCCCCCCGACCTGGCCTACGGCGACCGTGGCGCCGGCGGCGTGATTCCCCCCAACGCCACGCTGATCTTCGAAGTGGAACTGCTGCGGATCGGCGGCTGATCCGGCCGGCGCCAAATCGTTAGGATTCCATTGCCGCCTGGTCTTCCGGCCGGTAACACCAAGCACCTGTTCCCGTTCCATGGCTCACACGCTTCCCGCGCTGCCCTACGCCCTCGACGCGCTGGAGCCCCACATCTCCCGCCAGACCCTCGAGTTCCACCACGGCAAGCACCACAACGCTTACGTCACCAACCTCAACAACCTGGTGGCCGGCAGCGAGCTGGAGGCCAAGAGCCTGGAGGACACCATCACCGCCGTGGCCGCCGATGCAGCCAAGGCCGGCGTGTTCAACAACGCCGCCCAGG
>JAWOHV010000032.1:0-16189 GCA_046484965.1 Prochlorococcaceae cyanobacterium | reverse complement strand
TTCTCCCCCTCGGTGATCAGCACCGGCGCCCAGAAGTGACGCTCCAGTTCCGCCAGGCGGTAGAGCGGTCTGGGGGCCGGCCAGTCGGAGCGAAACGGATCGCGGCGGGAGGGGAAGTGCCAGCCCCCAGCCAGCCAGGTGCGCTGCACGAACAGCTTGCGGCGCCGGCCGCCTTGCAGGAGGTCCAGCCGCTGCACCCAGAACAGGGGTGCTCCGGCCGCATCGGTGTAGCACCACTGGCCGCTGGCGCGGCCCAGCTCCGGCGGCGGGGCATCCGGCGGTGGGGTGTCTGGGATGCGGGCAGGGCGGCCTGCCTTGCGGGCGGTGCTGGCCGGCTTCTGCGGCACTGGAGCTGGGAAAGCAGCGGCCTGTGCTGCCGGCAGAGCCAGGTGGGCCTCGATGCGGCGGGCGGCGGTGGCGAAGTCCCAGCCGGTAAGGCGCAGCAGCAGATCCATGCCGCTGCCGCCACCACCGCGCTGATCGCGGCCGCCGCACTGGTTGCAGAACCAGCCGCCCGGGCCGTCATCGCGGTCCCAGCGGTAGCGGTCCGTGCCGCCGCAGGCGGGGCAGGGCTGATGGCGGTTCTCCAGCTGCTCCGGTGCCAGAGCGGCGAGCTCGATCAGCAGCCGCGGCCACTGGCCTGCCGCGGCTGCCATTACATCGGTGGCCATCAGCGCCTGGGCTCGTCCGTTGCCGCGGGCAATGCCGATGGAGGCGATGGCAGCGGTCGGCCTTCCCGGCGCATCACCGCCACCAGGGTGCGCCGCACGAAGGAGGCGCGGCTCTCGATGCCCGCGGCGTGGTCGTCAATCCAGGAGACCACAGCCTCCGGCAGCTGCAGCTGGACGCGCTTCATGGTGACAGCACAATGCTTGCCCGAAAGACTAGCTGCTGTTTCGGGAGCCCTAAACTGCGGCATGGTGCTGCCGTGCCGGCGTGTCCTACAGCCTGCGTCCCTACCAGCAGGAGGCCGTCGAACGGGTGCGGCTGGCTTTCATGGCCGGCCATCGCGCCGTGGTCTTTGTGTTGCCCACCGGTGGCGGCAAGACAGTCGTGTTCAGCCACATCGCCGAGCAGGCGGCCGCCCGCGGCAACCGCATCGCCGTGCTGGTGCACCGGGCCGAACTGCTCGATCAGGCCTGCCGGTCCCTGGCTGCGATGGGCGTGCGCCATGGGGTGATCGCCGCCGGCCGCTCGATGAACCTGGCGGCGCCAGTGCAGGTGGCCAGCGTCCAGACCCTGGCCCGGCGGCTGGCGCAGCTGCCGGCCGATCTGTTCCAGCTGCTGGTGGTGGATGAGGCCCACCACAGCAATGCCGGCACCTGGGCCAAGGTGATCGGCCACTTTGAGCGGGCCCTGCTGCTGGGCGTCACGGCCACGCCGGTGCGGGGCGATGGCCGCGGCCTCGGCGAGTTCTATTCCGCCCTGGTGCTCGGACCCAGTGCCGCCTGGCTCAGCGCCGAGGGCTATCTGGCGCCGGCGCGGGTGTTTGCCCCACCGCTTGGGTTCTCCGTGAAGGGCCTGCGGCGGCGGATGGGGGATTTCGATCTGAGGCAGGCCGCCGGTGAGCTGGGCGGCAGCCGCATCCTTGGCGATGCCGTCAGCCACTACCTCAGCCACCTGAGCGGCCGCACGGCCATCGCCTTCTGCTGCTCGATCGCCCACGCGCAGGCGGTGGCCGAGGCCTTCTCGGGGCGGGGCGTGGCCGCGGCCTCGATCGATGGCTCGATGGACACCCTGCAGCGGCGGCGCTTGCTGGAGCAGCTCGGCAGCGGGGAGCTGCAGGTGCTCACCAGCTGCAGCCTGATCGGTGAGGGGGTGGATGTGCCGTCGGTGGGGGGCTGCCTGTTGCTGCGGCCCACCCAGAGCCTGGCGCTGCACCTGCAGATGATCGGCCGCTGCCTGCGGCCCCAGCCAGGCAAGGAGGCGGTGATCCTCGATCACGTGGGCAACATCGAGCGCCTCGGCCACCACCTCGATGAGCAGAAGTGGAGCCTGGAAGGGGTGCGCAGGCGCGAGCAGAGCAAAGCCCCCTCCGTGAAGACCTGCCCGGAGTGCTTCTGCGCCATGGCCAGTGCTGTCAGCCTCTGCCCGGAATGCGGCCACCAGTTCAGGCCGGAGAAGCGCCAGCTGGTGACGGTGGCCGGCGAGCTGACGGAGCTCAGCCAGCAGGAGCTGCGCCGCCAACGCCGCCGCGAGCAGAGCCAGGCCCGCACGGCGGCTGAGCTGGAGGCCCTCGGCGCCCAGCGCGGCATGAAGAACCCGAAGGGCTGGGCGCGGCACGTGATCGCCAGACGTCAAACACGGGGCCAATGGGGTCTGCTGGCATGAGCGAGCAGGAGCTGCAGCAGCGGATCCGCCTGGAGCTGGGCCGCGGCCCGGTGCGGCTGTGGCGCAACAACGTCGGTGCCTTGCGCGATGAGCGGGGCCGGCTGGTCACCTACGGACTGTGCAAGGGCAGCAGCGATCTGATCGGCCTGCGCCAGGTGGTGATCGGCCCCGAGCACCTCGGCCAGACGCTGGCGGTCTTCTCCGCCCTTGAGGTGAAGACCACCAGGGGCCGAATCAGGGAGGAGCAGGAGAAGTTCCTGCAGCTGGTGCAGCAGCTCGGCGGCCGCGCCGGGGTGGTGCGCTCAATGGAAGAAGCCAGGCTCCTGCTCGGCGGCAGCGGCGTCTCGGCCTGAGCTCGATCCATCTGAGCAGGGACGGGCGGCCGGGCGCTGGGCGATCAGCACCCTGCGGCTGCGGCGCGCCAGGGCCTTTTCCACTTCTGGGACATTCCAGAGCAGGGTGGGGCGGTGCAGCCCAGCGCCAGCGGCCCTGTAGTGATCGCCGGGCCGCAACACCCCATCCCGCCGCAGCCGCAGCAGGGTGCGGTCGCTGATCCGCAGCTCCTTGCAGGCTTCCCGGGTCGAATGGGTGAACTCCATTGTTCGTCATCAAGCGACTTGCCGGGACATTAACCGCAGAAATCCGCCATTAACTGACCGCCAGTAGCTATGTCGTGATCTTGCAATAGGTTCCCATTGGGTAATCCTAAAAGACCAGAGAAAGAGCAGGATCAATGACTCTTGGAACCTGACAGGTAACCCATTGCAACGCAAGCTGATTGACGGGAATCCAGTCGGGAACCCAAACACAAACCCGACGAGAAGCCCAGCTGCCGAGGGACTGGCCATCAGACCCGCGCGCTGAGGGCCATCAGTTGCCGCGCGAGTTCCAGCAGCTCGGGGGTGAGCCCTTCCTGCAGCGCTGCGGAAGGCGCTGGAGGTGAAACCACCGAGAGCTGGGGGGATGGCGCGGCCGGCGGCACCATTCCTGTTGGTCCAGCAGCAGCTGGGCGCTGGCCCTCATCGAGCGCTTTCTGCAACGCCATCCCCCGCTCGATCTGCTGGGCGGTCTGCTCCACCAGATAGCGGCGGGCGTGGATCACCTCGCTGTGCCCCATCGCCTGGGCCTTGAGAGCCGTCGACCAGGTGGTTGTCTCGCGGGCACGAATCGCCCAGGCGTGGCGGAGGTCATAGGCCTTGCAGCGGCCCTGCACCGGCGCGGGTTGGGGGCGACCTGGGAGGCTGCGGGGTTGATGCCAGCCGAGCAGCCTGGCCTTGATCTCGCCGGCGGGCTTGGTGGCGTGGTGCAGCCAGTGCACCACCACCCGGCCCAGGGCGGCGTTGTTCCAGAACTGCACGCTGCCGTCGCTGGCTTCCGCCGTGCGGATGGGGTGGCGACGGCGCAATTCGGCCAGCATCCCCCGCGAGTAGGCCACGTCATTGAGGCGGTAACGCTCCAGCCATGCCTCGGGGAGCGGCAGGGCAAAGCGGTGGCCGGTCTTGGTGGCCTGTTCACCATGGCTTTCAAACATGCTGATCTGCAGGAAGGTGGGCTCGACGCTGCTTTCCCCCGGCAGCCGCTCGATGTGCCACACCTCATGGGCCCGCAGGCCGTAGCAGGCAATGATCGCCATCACCCAGCCCCGCAAGGGGTTCTCCTGATGCACCTGATCCAGCCAGGCCTGCACTTCAGCCGTGGATGGGATGAAGCGTGGTGACGGGGTGCGGACCCTGCCCGCGGAGGCTTTCAGACCCTCGAGCTTGGCGCGCAGCTCCGGCGTGGCGATGGAGATCCCCCGCTTGGCCAGGTAGTTCACCATCTGCACCACCCCGTGAAAGCTGCTGGTGTTGGTCTTGCGGGGCACCAGCGGCTGGGAGCGATCGCGGGCCTGCGCATCCAGCGACGCCGGGGTGTGCAGACAGAAGCGCTCCAGCTCCTCCGTGCGAGCAAAGGCCTCATCGGGATAGGCGCGCCCGAAGTAACCCCGGTCGGTGAAGCAGGAGAAGGGGTTGCGGTCCTTGGCCTTGGGGCCACCAGGAGCAATGTCGGCTTTGATCAGCGATCTGATCTCCCCCCATGTCTGCAAGGGGCCGCAATCAGCAGGAGGTTGTTCACCCGGAGCCAGGTGCAGCCGCCGCCAGTCGAGCCCTGGGCCCCCGCGCAGCAGATTTCGCTGGGCCGCGAGCAACAGCTCTACCAATTCGCCGAGATCACCATCCCGGTCGATCCGATAGCCACGGGCGGACTGACTGCGACCACCTGTACGGGTTTCGTACACGTAGTAGTAGGGGCTGTTCCGCCCTGGGTGTAGCCGAATCCGGTAAGGACAGGCAGCAAGGCGCAAGCGACAGGAGGCCTGCTGCAGAGCACTACGGGGCTGCATCAACGCCTCCCCGTCTCACGAGACGAGACGCGTGGGAGATCTGTACCTAGGTACAGAAATGGGTCAAATGGGGTCCGAAGTGGTCGTCTCGTGTCCCGACCTGTCGGATCTTGGCGATTCATGAGATCCAGCTCCCTGAGAGGGATCTGGAGCCAAAAACAGGCCGTGACTGGAATGGGTCGCCTGAGATTCGAACTCAGGACCAATCGGTTAAAAGCCGAGTGCTCTACCGCTGAGCTAGCGACCCGCGCCCGCTGGGCACCAAGCGAACGTATCACCCGGAGGGGGCCTGATCCAAGGGGCGACAGCGGGCCCTGAGGATGGGGCCCTGCAGACCCCTCGACTTGCCGCCATGCCCCCCTTCCCCTGGCCTGATCCCCAGATCCATGCCGATGCCTGGGTGGCCGAATCCGCCGTGGTGATCGGCGATGTGCGAGTGGCCGCCGGTGCCAGCCTCTGGCCCACGGCCGTGGCCCGGGGTGATCTCTGCCCGATCGTGATCGGCGCCGGCAGCAACGTGCAGGAAGGCGCGGTGCTGCATGGCGATCCCGGCCAGCCGGTAACGATCGGGGCCGATGTGACCATCGGCCATCGGGCCGTGGTGCATGGAGCCACCCTTGAAGACGGCTGCCTGATCGGCATCGGGGCGGTGGTGCTCAACGGAGTGACCGTGGGAGCCGGAGCCCTGGTGGCGGCGGGCGCGGTGGTCACCAAGGACGTGCCAGCCGGTGCCCTGGTGATGGGGGCACCGGCGTCTTTGAAGCGGCAGCTGGGCGCCGAGGCGATCGCCGCTCAGCGCCAGCACGCCCGCAGCTACCGCCAGCTGGCGATGGCCCACGCCGGACGCAGCCAGGAGCTGGGTTTCGCCTGATTTCCTTTAGCGGCTAGGCCACGCTGGCGGGCCGGCCAGTCCTTAGGATCAAGAAATCTTCCTTTTGGCCTCCCATGGACGCACGGCTGCTGCTGGTTGCCGCTCCGATCCTTCTTGCCGCCAGTTGGGCCGTGTTCCACATCGGCCGCGCCGCAGTGGGTCAACTGCAGCTGATGCTCAAGCGCGCCCGCGCCTGAGGCCGTTACCAAGCCGATGGTGTTGGTGATCGGTGCCGGCCTGGCCGGCACCGAAGCCGCCTGGCAGATCGCCCGGGCAGGCGTTGCTGTGCAGCTGCTGGAGATGCGGCCTGTGCGCCGCTCCCCCGCCCACCACAGCAGCGAATTTGCCGAGCTGGTGTGCAGCAACAGCTTCGGAGCCCTGAGCAGCGACCGGGCCGCCGGCCTGCTGCAAGAAGAGCTGCGGCGCCTCGGCTCCCTGGTGATCAGCACCGCAGATGCCCATGCCGTGCCGGCCGGCGGAGCCCTGGCAGTGGATCGGGGCCGCTACAGCGCCGCCCTCACCGCGACCATCGAGCAGCACCCGCTGGTCACGGTGGAGCGCCGCGAGGCCACCGAGCTGCCCCCAGCCGAACAGATCACGGTGCTGGCCACCGGCCCGCTCACCTCTGAGCCCTTGACCGAGCAGCTGCGGGCCTTCACCGGCCGGGCCGACTGCCACTTCTTCGATGCCGCCAGCCCGATCGTGGAGGGCGAGAGCATCGACCTTTCGGTGGCCTTCCGGGCGAGCCGCTATGACAAGGGCGATGCCGACTACATCAACTGCCCGATGGATCAGGAGCAGTTCCTTGCTTTCCGCGAGGCGCTGCTCTCTGCCGAGCAGGCCGAACTCAAGGATTTCGAGCAGGAGAGCGCCCACTTTTTCGAGGGTTGCCTGCCGATCGAGGAGCTAGCCCGCCGCGGCGAAGACACGATGCGCTACGGCCCGCTCAAGCCGATCGGCCTCTGGGACCCCCGCTGGGGTGATGTGAACGACCGCGATGTGCGCCGCGCCAAGCGCGCCTACGCCGTAGTGCAGCTGCGCCAGGAAGACAAGGACGGCCGCCTCTGGAACCTGGTGGGCTTCCAGACCAACCTCAAGTGGGGCGAGCAGAAGCGAGTGCTGCGGCTGATCCCGGGGCTGGAGAACGCCGAATTCGTGCGCTTCGGCGTGATGCACCGCAACACCTTTCTGGAATCGCCCCAGCTGCTCGATGCCAGCCTGCAGTTCCGCCAGCGCCCCACCCTGCTGGCCGCCGGGCAACTCACCGGCACCGAGGGCTACGCCGCGGCGGTGGCCGGCGGCTGGCTGGCCGGCACCAACGCCGCCCGGCTGGCGCTGGGGCAGGAGCCGATCAGCCTGCCGCCTACCACGATGATCGGCGCCCTCACCCACTTCATCGCCGAGGCTCCCTGCGGCGGCACGGGCAAACGGGGCGGCTTCCAGCCCATGCCCCCCAACTTCGGCCTGCTGCCGGAGCTGGCCAGCCGCATCCAGGGCAAACGCGAGCGCTACGGCGCCTACCGCGACCGGGCGCTGGCGGATCTGGCCCCCTTCCTAGGGTCGGCCGTACCTGCCGCTGCCCTCCGGTGACCGCCAGCCCCGCCCCCACCTGGGACGTACTCGTGATCGGCAGCGGCATCGGCGGCCTGGTGACCGCCAGCCAGCTGGCCGCCAAGGGCGCCAAGGTGCTGGTGCTGGAGCGCTACCTGATTCCCGGGGGCTCGGGGGGGAGCTTCAAGCGCGAGGGCTACACCTTTGATGTGGGCGCCTCGATGATCTTCGGCTTCGGCGAGAAGGGCCACACAAACCTGCTCACCCGCGCCCTGGCTGATGTTGGCCAGCACTGCGAAACGATCCCCGATCCGGCCCAGCTGGAATACCACCTGCCCGGCGGCCTCAATGTGGCGGTGGACCGCGATTACGAACGCTTCCTCGCCGATCTCACCGCCCTGTTCCCCCACGAGGCCAAAGGCATTCGCGCCTTCTACGACACCTGCGCTCAGGTGTTCCGCTGCCTTGATGCGATGCCGCTGCTGTCGCTCGAGGATCCGGCCTACCTGGCCAAAGTGTTTTTCCGGGCGCCGCTGGCCTGCCTGGGCCTGGCCCGCTGGCTGCCGGTGAACGTGGGCGATGTGGCCCGCGCCCATATCAAGGATGCGGCCCTGCTCAAGTTGATCGATATGGAGTGCTTCTGCTGGAGCGTGATGCCGGCGGATCTCACGCCGATGATCAACGCCGGCATGGTGTTCACCGATCGCCATGCCGGTGGCATCAACTACCCCAAGGGCGGCGTGGGGGTGATCGCCGAAAAGCTGGTGGCGGGGCTGGAGAGCCATGGCGGGGCCATTCGCTACCGAAGCCGCGTCACCGAGGTGCTGATCGAGGGGCAGGGCCCCACCGCCCAAGCCGTTGGCGTGCAGCTGGCCAGCGGCGAAACCATCCGAGCCCGCCGCGTGGTGAGCAACGCCACCCGCTGGGACACCTTTGGCAAGCTGGTGGATGCCGAGCACACCCCAAAAGCCGAAACCACCTGGCGGCGGCGCTACAAACCATCGCCCTCGTTTCTATCACTGCACCTGGGCATCGATGCGGCCGTGGTGCCCGAAGGCTTCCACTGCCACCACCTGCTGCTGGAGCGCTGGGAGGAGATGGAGGCCGAGCAGGGGGTGGTGTTCGTTTCGATGCCAACCCTGCTGGATCCCTGCCTGGCACCGGCGGGCCGCCACATCCTGCACAGCTTCACCCCCAGCTCGATGGAGCACTGGCAGGATCTTTCACCCGCTGAGTACCGCGCCAAAAAAGAAGCCGACGCCGATCGGCTGATCGACCGGCTGGAGGCGATCCTGCCCGGGCTGAAGGGCGCCATCCGCCACCGGGAGGTGGGCACCCCCCGAAGCCACCGCCGCTTCCTCGGCCGCATGGGCGGCAGCTACGGGCCGATCCCGGCGCTGCGCCTACCCGGCCTGCTGCCGATGCCCTTCAACCGCACCGGCCTGCGCGGCCTCTACTGCGTAGGCGATTCCTGCTTCCCCGGCCAGGGCCTCAATGCGGTGGCCTTCAGCGGCTTTGCCTGCGCCCACCGCATCGGCGCCGATCTGGGGCTCAACCCCTGGTCGCTACCCGCTTGAGCCCGCTGGCGTTGCCGGCCTGAGCCCCAGCCAGGCCCCCGCTTCAGCGTCCAAGCCCATAGGCTTTTGTTCATGGCCCAATCCCCCCAACAGCCCAGCGCCGCCGAGCTGGCCCGCTACCTCGAGCAGCGCGGCGAGCTCGCCAAACCCTGGATGCTGCAGCTGCTGCGGCTCAGCAAGCTCAAGGAGGCCAAAGACACAATGGCTCCCAACGACTACCTGGAGAGACTTCAGGAGGCCCACGCCGACCTGATGCGCCTCGGCGAGTTCTGGAAAGGCCGCGAAGCCGAGGTGTTCGGCGGCCGCTACAGCCCGCCGGAGCAGCTCGAACCGCTGCCCGGCTCGCCTGAGGATCGATGAGCACAGGCCCCGGCCAGCCAGGCAGCGAGAGCTATGGGATGGCGCCCCTGATCCGCTTCACCCTGATCGCCCTCTATCTGGCCCTGGTGCTGCCGCTGCCCCTGCTGGCCCCGCCGGAGCTGCAGCTGGCCCTCGCTCTGGCCGTGCCCCTGGGCCTGCTGCTGGTGTGGGCCGCCACCAGTGAACAGGTGGTGCTCGATGCCGCCGGCATACGCGTGGGCCATCCCGCCTGGTGCGCCTGGCTGCTGAGGCGCGGCTGGCAGCTGGAGTGGGGCGCCATCGAGGCGCTCACGCCGGTGGCCACCAGCCAGGGGGGGCGGGTGTTTTATCTGCGCAGTGGTGAACGGGCCTTCCTGCTGCCCCAGCGGATTGCCCGCTTCGAGGCGTTCCTGGCCCGCTTTGAGCAGCAAACAGGCCTAAGCACCGGCGCCATCGGCCGGATCAGCCCACCCTGGACCTACCAGCTCCTGGCCGGCCTGAGTGGGGCGATGCTGGCCGGCGAACTGGCCTGGGGGATCTGGAGCCTCAGTTTCGCGACAGGGAGTTGAGCGCCGACTGCGGACCGCCGGCGGTGGGTCCATCTTCGGCATCGGGCAGGCTGTCGAGGCTGAAGCGGTAGCCCTGCTGGCGCACCGTTTCGATGCCACCGCCCTCGCCCAGGCCGGCCTGCTCAAGCTTGCGGCGCAAGGTGAGCACCTGAGTGTCCACCGAACGGGGCCCACCACTGAAGGGTGGCCAGGCCATCCGCAGCAGTTCCTGGCGGCTGCGCACCATGCCCGGCGGCATCAGCAGGGCACAGAGCAGGGCGAATTCGCGCGGACTCAGCTCCACCGGCTGCTCCCGCAGGGTCACCTGACGCAGGAGCAGGTGCACCTCCAGGGGGCCCACGCAGACCCGCTCCTGAAGGCCGCTGCCGCTGCGGCGCAGCAGGGTGCGGGCCCGGGCCGCCAGTTCCTCCAGCCCGAAGGGTTTACGCAGCACGTCGTCGGCGCCGGCATCGAGCAGGGCCACCACAGGCTCGGAACCGGAGCGGGCCGTGAGCACCATCACCGGACAGCGCAGCTGGGCCGCCAGCCGCAACGCCGAGGTTTCCTCCAGGAGCTCGGCGCTCACCAGCAGGTCGGGGGCCTGATCGTGGCAGAGCTGAATTGCCTCACTGGCCTGGGCCACCGCGGCGGTGAGGTGGCCATCCTGGCGCAGGCGATGGGCGAGAACCGTACGCAGGGTGGGGTGGGGATCCACCACCAACACGCGCTTCGGTGCGGCAACAGCAGACGCCAGAATGGCAGCTGGAACAGGATTTGGACTGGCCGTCGGGATCACCCCAAGAAGGTTTGATTTTCGTACGCTAACGAGCGATCCTGCCGCTCTCCGGTATCAGGCGATGCCTTTCAATCTGTCCCTCCCTGCCGTGGGGGATCCCAATCCCCGCCCATGACAAGCCTCCAGAACCCCGACGCCATCCGTTACTTCCAGTCGCTGTGCGATGCCTGCCAGTCGCTGGCAAGCCGCTACCACAGCCCCTCGGAGCTGCGCATCTACGCCGATGGGTATTTGCACGCCCTGCGTCGCTCCGCCATTCTCGACCCGATTTCCCAACGCCGGCTGGAAGAGCTGGTGGACCGTTGGATCCTCGATCCCTCCAGCTTCGTCGGGCCCGACGGCAACCTCAGCACCCTCTACGAAAGCGGCCGCAACTGAGTCTGGATTTGGTTCGGGCCGCTCAAGAGGCCATGGCAACAGCGATCTTTTCGCGCAGCTCGCCCGAGTTGTAAAGCTCGATCAGGATGTCGGAGCCACCGAGAAATTCCCCCTGCACGTAGACCTGGGGAATCGTGGGCCACTCGGAGAATTCCTTGATTCCCTGACGAACCTCCGCATCGGCGAGCACATCAAAGGTTTCGAAGGGCACGGCCAAGGCGTTCAGGATCTGAACGACGTTGTTTGAGAAGCCGCACTGGGGCATCAGCTTGTTGCCCTTCATGAACACGACGATCGGGCTGGCATTGATCAGGGCCTCGATGCGTTGGCGGGTGCTGTCATCCATGGGGAAGGGGGGATCGGGGGTAGGAGCTCAGGCGGGGGTGGAGGTCTGCAGGGCCAGGGCGTGGATGGCCTCGCTGGCCAGCTCCTGGCGCAGAGCGCCATACACCAACTGGTGCTGGCGGACGCGGCTGAGGCCAGCGAAGGCGCCGGACACAACCGTCACCGACAGGTGGTCGCCACCGCCGGTGAGATCGTCCACCTGCACAGTGGCATCGGGCAAGGCACGGCTGATCGCCTCCTTGACCTGATCGGGATGCACCATCACAGACGCCTATCTGACAGGTGAATCTAGAAGCTGGCGCAGGCCTGCGGGCCTAGCTGCCGGCCGGACCGGCGTAGGGGGTCGAGACGAAGCCCAACTCCACCAGGTTCTGATAAGCCTTGCGGCCCACCTCACTGGAGGGCGTCATCACCTTGACCACTTCAACAAGCAGCGGGATGGCCACCTCCGGCTGATTCTGGCGGCGGAACACTGCCGCCAGGCGCAGGTTCGCTTCTGAAAGCAGCTCCAGGGCATCGCGGCCCTTCTGGTCCATCTCGCGGGGGATGCGGGCATCCAGGCCCCGGAAGGAACCGCTCAGGTCGCGGTAGAAGCCCAGCAGGCGACGGCAGGCATCACGGGCCTGGTCATAGATCTTGCGGGCCTCGTCGAGGTTGCCGCTGGCGGCAGCCGCATCGCCGCGGGCCAGCAGCGCCTTCACCGCCGCCAGGTTGAGGCCGGCTGCCGAGGCCGGGGCCGTGCTGGCCTCCTGGGCCCGCAGCGGCGCCGGCGCCATCAGGGGAGTGGCCGCCGCCGAGAGGGCCAGGCCGAGGGCGAGAAGCGACCGTTGCACGGAGCATTCACAGGGGCTTGAAACTCTAGGCCGAAACCAGGGGGCGCCCCACCAGATCACGGGCCTGGCTCTCGGCCAGCAGCATCGCCTCGGCCAGCTGGGCGTTGAAACCCGCCACCGGCGGGGAATCGCTGCGGCCTGGAGCCGACAACTGGGCCACCGGCAGGGGCGCTCCGATGCAGAGGACCACGGAATCGCCCAGCCGCGGCCGGGGATGGCCATAGGCGATGCCCACCGGCACCACCTTCACGCTCACCCCCTGGCTGCGGGCCAGCAACGCCAACCGTGCCAGCCCGGGCCGCAGCCGCAACGGCGTGTCCTCCTGACGGATCTGGCCCTCCGGAAACACCACCAGCTGCTCACCGCACTCGAGCAGATCGATCGCGTAGCGCAGCGAGGCGGTGGCGGGCTTGCGCGGGTTCACCGGGAAGCAGCCCAGACGGTGCAGAAACCAGCCCTGCAGGCCCGTCATCTCGTCGCTGCTCACCATGAAGCGGCAGTCGCGACCAGTGCGGCGGCGACCAGCGACATGGGGCAGCAGCAGCGCATCCCAGCGGGCGCGATGGGTGGGGGCCAGCAGCAGGGCCCCCTCGCTGGGCAGGTTCTCCTGTCCCACCACGGTCACATCGCGAAAGTAGCCCCGCAGGGCCACGTCCTGGGTGAGCACCATGGCCGCCGGCGCCAGCCAGGGGTTAATGCCGTTGCACAGTCGGCGCTCACGGGCCACTAGAGCCATCTGGGCTGTCACCACCGAACCGGTTCGCTGTGAACCGAAGCACTCCGGCCAGGCTAGGGATGGTCATCTCCGCCAGTGCAGCGGGGGGGCAGTTGCTGCGGCGGACGCTCCATAGGATCGCTGCGGCTACCTCATACCCCATCCAGCCCTGTCCATGGCCAGCCTCGGCGTCAACATCGACCACATCGCCAATGTGCGCCAGGCCCGCCGCACGGTGGAACCCGACCCGGTGACCTATGCCCTGCTGGCCGAGCTCGGCGGCGCCGATGGCATCACCGTGCACCTGCGCGAAGACCGCCGCCACATCCAGGACCGCGACGTGGAGCTGCTGCGTGCAACCGTGCGCAGCCGCCTCAACCTGGAGATGGCCGCCACCGCCGAGATGGAGGCGATCGCGCTGCGCCTCAAGCCCGACATGGTGACCCTGGTGCCGGAGCGGCGCCAGGAGGTGACCACCGAGGGCGGCCTCGATGTGGCCGGCCAGCTGGAGCCCATCACCGCCCTGGTGGGCCGCCTGCAGGCGGCCGGCATCGGCGTAAGCCTGTTCGTGGATGCCGCAGGCCCCCAGCTGGAAGCCTGCGCCGCCTGCGGTGCCCGCTGGGTGGAACTGCACACCGGCAGCTACGCCGAAGCCCCCTGGGCCGATCAGCCGCGCGAATTGGCCAGGTTGCACGAGGGCAGCTTCATCGCCCGCAGCCTCGGCCTGCGGCTCAACGCCGGCCATGGCCTCACCTACCAGAATGTGGAGCCGGTGGCGGCGATCGAGGGGATGGAGGAACTCAACATCGGCCACACGATCGTGGCCCGGGCCCTGGCGGTGGGGCTCCAGAAGGCGGTGAGCGAAATGAAGGCGCTGGTTCAGAATCCCCGCCGCGATCCCCTCTTCGGCAGCAGCCAGCCATGACCACCTACCACTTCGTGGCCGCCAGCGAGCGCTTCCTCACCGAGGAGGAACCGCTCGAGGAGGTGTTGCGCGAGCGGCTGCGCAACTACGGCGAAACCGGCAAGGCGATCGACTTCTGGCTGGTGCGCCGCCCCGCCTTCCTGGAGGCCCCCGAGCTGGCAGCCGCGGCCAGCAACGTGCCGCGGCCGGCAGCAGCGGTGGTGTCCAGCGACGACACCTTCATCACCTTTCTGAAGCTGCGGCTGGAGTTTGTGATCACGGGCAGCTTCGAGGCCCCCAGCGCCGCGATCAGCGACCCATTGGCCAGCGCCGCCTAGGAGCGTGCCAGAGGGGCCGCTGAGCCGATCCTGAGACTCAGAAAAGCCCGAGAAATTTGCGCCGTTCCCCCGGCTCCGTCCGCCCCTGGCGGCCGTCCTGCTGGTAGCGGGGTGTGTCGTCGCCGATGGTGAGCACGGCTTCTTTGTTCTTCCACCAGATCCAATCGCGGATCGGTGGGGTGTTGAGCAGATCCTCACGGCTGAGCCCCAGCCCCAGCTTGCTGGAGGCCTCCAGCAGCACCTCCACCATCGCCTCGCCTTCGCTGCAGCGGGCCAGGGCCTCGTTGGTGCGCTTGGCACCGTTGAGGGCCCGCACCAGTAGCTGCACCCGCTTGTAGGTGCTCAGGGTTCGGGGATCGATCGGCTCCATCCAGCCGCCACGGGCGTTTTCTCAACGTACCAGCGGCGCAGCGATCGGGGGGGCTGACAGATTCGCCCCCAGCGGGCCAGAATTGACTTAAGGAGCCGTCCTTATGACGTCCGGAAACAAACATTGGGTCATCGGCGATGTGCACGGCTGCGCCGACAGCCTCATCCGCCTGCTGCACGCCCTGACGGCCGCCGCCGGGCCCAGCGACCACCTGGTGTTCTGCGGCGACCTGATCAACCGCGGCTCCCAGATCCTGCTCACCATGGAGCGGGTGTGGGAGCTGGTGGAGCAGGGCCGCGCCACCTGGCTGATGGGCAACCACGAGGCCGACCTGGTGGCGGCCCTGCGGCGGGGCAACTGGCTGGCCGAGCGGGCCCTGGCCGGCAGTGACACCTATCGCCAGCTGGGCGATCGGCTCTGCCGCCCCTGGCTGGAGCGGCTCGCCAACCTGCCCCGCGCCTACTGGGGCCAGGGCTGGGTGGCCACCCATGCCGGCTTCGATCCCAGAACCTGGCAGCCCGACCTGAGCATCCGTGCCCCCTTCTGGCAGAACTACGACGGCCGCTTCGGGGATGTGGTGATCGGCCACACGCCGGTGGCCGAGGTGCGCCGGATTGGCCGCATCGTGATGATCGACACCGGTGCCTGCTACGGCGGCAAGCTCACGGCCTACTGCCCCGAAACCCAGCAGGTGGTTGCTGTACCAGGACCACGCCAGCGGCTGGGCCTGGATCCAGCGCTGGCCATCCCCCGCCCCAGCGGTCTGCCTTGCTGATCGTTTACAGAAGCAACCGGGCCGAACTGCTGGCCCAGCTCCTGGCCCAGCAACTGCAGCTCTCTGCCCCGCCCCCCTTCGCCCAGGTGGAGGTGGTGGTGAACACCTGGCCCACCAGCCGCTGGCTGGGGGAGCAGCTGGCGATCGGCATCGGCGGCATTGCCGCCAACCTGCGCTTCCCCTTCCCGGGCAGCCAGCTGCGCCGCCTCGTGGATCAGGTGCTCGACGTGCCTCCAAGCCGCGATGATCCCTGGCGGGCAAGCCAGCTGGTGTGGCCGCTGCTGGAGCTGCTGCCGCCGCTGGTGCAGCAACCCGAGGCGCAGCTGCTGCAGCGTTGGCTGGAGGAGCGCGGCCATGGCAGCGCTGCTGCCGGAGCCACGGTTCTCGACCTGCCCCTCTGGCAACTCGGCCGGGCGATTGCCGATGCCTTCGACGACTACAGCCTCTACCGGCCGGAGATGGTGGCCGACTGGCTGGCTGAGCGCCGCGGCCCTGGCCGCGGCCAGCCCCTGCCGCCACAGCAGAAGTGGCAGCCGCTTCTGTTTCGCCAGCTGCAGCAGCGGCTGGCCGTGCTCCCCTTCGGCCTGCGGGCGAGGAACGCGATCGCGCAGCTGCAGCAGGCGGCAGCAGCTGGCCAGACCCCAGCTCACCTCTCGGCTCTCAGCGCCGCCGGCCCCCTGCGCCTGTTCGGGCTGAGCAGCCTTGCCCCGATCCAGGTGGAGCTGCTGCAGGCCCTCTCCGGGGTGATGACCGTGGAGCTTTACCTGCTCACGCCCTGCCGCGATCTCTGGCAGCGCCTCGAGGGCAGCGAAGCCGCGGCAAGCCTGACGCCGCTCGGGGAGGAATGGCTGCTGGAGGCGCCGCGCCTGGAGGCCCGCTTTGGCCGGCTCGGGGCGGAATTCCAGCAGCTGCTCGAGGGCAGCGGCGCCAGCCAACTGGGCTCCTGGCAGGAGCAGGACCTGTTCCTGGGCGCCGCCAGCGCCGCCCGCCACCAGGGCCGGCAGCCCTCGCTGCTCGAGCAATTGCAGCAGCAGCTGGTGCAGCCCGGCAGCGCCGAGCCGCTGCAGATGCCCCCGGGGCCAGGGGTTGCCGGGCTGGAATTCCATGCCTGCCCAGGGCGGCTGCGGCAGGTGCA
>JAWOHV010000228.1:0-2579 GCA_046484965.1 Prochlorococcaceae cyanobacterium | reverse complement strand
GCCGCCACGGCTGAAACTCTCTGTCGGGGCCGCGCCGGCAGGCTCTGCCGCCAGCGGGCGCCTCGAGGCCGACACGCCCCTGGTGGAGGTGCGCAGCATCGGCCCCAAGACCGCCAGCCGCCTGGCGGCCCTCGGGCTGCTGCTGGCGCGCGACCTGCTGCGCTACTACCCCCGCGACTATCTCGACTACGCCCATCTGGTGCGCATTGCCGGCCTGGAGGTGGGCCGCACAGCCACGATCGTGGCCACAGTGCGTCGCTGCCACGCCTTCACCAGCCCCCGTAACCCGAATCTCTCGATCCTGGAGCTGCAGGTCCAGGACATCACCGGCAGGCTGCGGGTATCGCGCTTTTTCGCCGGCAAGCGCTTCAGTGCGCCGGGTTGGCTTCAGGCCCAGCAACGCCAGTACCCCAGCGGAGCCACCGTGGCGATCAGTGGCCTGGTCAAGGACAGTCCCTACGGGCCCTGCTTCCAGGATCCCCTGATCGAGGCGCTCGAGCATCCGCAGGCACCGCTGCGCAGTGAGGCCATCGGCCGGCTGCTTCCCGTCTATGGGCTCACCGAGGGGCTGGGTGCCGATCGGCTGCGCGCAGCGGTTCAGGCGGTGCTGCCGCTGGCTGAGCGCTGGCCCGATCCCCTGCCGGAGCCCTTGCGCCGCGCCAGCAACCTGGTGGCGCTCCCAGAGGCCCTGGTCCAGATCCACCAGCCGAGCGATCAGGAGAGCCTGCAGCAGGCCCGCCGGCGCCTGGTGTTTGATGAATTTCTGCTGCTGCAGCTGGGACTGGCCCAGCGGCGCCAACAGCTGCGCTCCAGGCCGGCCCCCGTTCTGCAGCTGCCCAGCGACCGCGCCAGCCTGGTGGCCGACCTGCTTGAGCTGCTGCCCTTTCCGTTCACCGGCGCCCAGCAGCGAGTGTTGGCCGAGATCCGCGCCGACCTGGCCCGGCCGCAGCCGATGGCCCGGCTGGTGCAGGGTGACGTGGGCAGCGGCAAGACCGTGGTGGCCCTGGCCGCCCTGCTCAGCGCGATCGAGGCAGGTTGTCAGGGTGCGTTGATGGCTCCCACAGAGGTGCTGGCCGAGCAGCACTACCAGAAGCTGGCTCTATGGCTGCCGCAGTTGCATGTGAACGTGGAGCTGCTCACCGGCTCGACGCCGGCCCGCCGTCGCCGCCAGCTGCTCACCGACCTCGCCAATGGGCAGATCCAGTTGCTGGTGGGCACCCACGCGCTGCTGGAGGATCCAGTGCAGTTCGCCCGTCTGGGCCTGGTGGTGGTGGATGAACAGCACCGCTTCGGGGTGCGGCAACGCAATCGCCTGCTGGCCAAGGGCTTGCAGCCCCACCTGCTCACGATGACGGCAACCCCGATTCCGCGCACCCTGGCGCTTTCGCTCCATGGCGATCTGGATGTGAGCCAGATCGATGAATTGCCCCCCGGTCGTACGCCCGTGCGCACCCAGCTGCTGCGCAGCAGCCAGCGCCCGCAAGCCCATGCCCTGATCCGCGAGCAGGTGGCCCTCGGTCAGCGCGCCTACGTGGTGCTGCCGCTGGTGGAGGAGTCGGAGAAGCTGGATCTGCAGTCGGCCTGCCAGGTGCACCGCGAGCTGCAGGAGGAGGTTTTTCCTGATCTGCAGGTGGGTTTGCTGCACGGGCGCCTCCGCGGGGAGGACAAGCAGGCGGCGATCAGGGCCTTCGCC
Source organism: Prochlorococcaceae cyanobacterium (assembly GCA_046484965.1). Taxonomy (GTDB): domain Bacteria; phylum Cyanobacteriota; class Cyanobacteriia; order PCC-6307; family Cyanobiaceae; genus JAWOHV01. Next base: position 886 of record JAWOHV010000228.1, on the reverse strand, counting down.
ACAGGCCAAACCCAGGTGCTGGTTTCCACCACCGTGGTGGAGGTGGGGGTGGATGTGCCGCAGGCGAGTGTGATGTTGATCGAGCATGCCGAGCGCTTCGGCCTGGCCCAGCTGCACCAGCTGCGCGGTCGGGTGGGTCGCGGTGCCGCCGCCTCCCACTGCCTGCTGGTGAACGATGGCAATAATGCCGAGGCCCGCCAGCGGCTGGAGGTGTTGGTGCGCTCCAGCGATGGCTTCGAGATTGCCGAGATGGATCTGCGGCTGCGCGGGCCGGGCCAGGTGCTCGGCACCCGTCAGTCGGGGCTGCCGGACCTGGCGCTGGCCAGCCTCACCGACGATGGCGAGGTGCTCGAAGAAACCCGGGCGATGGCCCGCGCCATCCTGGAGCGCGATCCTGAGCTGGCGGCCCATCCGCAGCTGGCTGCGGCCCTGGCCGAACAGCGGCACCGTCAGGTGGCTGCTGCCCGATTGAATTAAGCCCCAAGCCCAAGCCCAAGCCCAAGCCCTAGCCCCAAGCTCAAGTCCAAGCCCCAAGCCCAAGTCCAAGCTTTGTTTGCTACCAATGGCCCCGCGTCCCTGGAACCAGCTGCCGATCCAGTCATGCGATGAGCCGCTGCTGGAATTACCCACGGCGCTGCTGCGCCTGGAGCCCCACCCCTACCAGGCCCTCGGAGCCCCCTACGGAGAGGGTCTCAGCCCCTTCCGCCTGCGTGAGGGGGTGCTGCGGCGGCTGCTGCTGGCCCAGGAGGCCCTGGCCGCCCGCAGCGGTGGCTGGCAGCTGGCGATCTTCGATGCCTGGCGTCCCCTTGAGGTGCAGGCCTTCATGCTGGAGCGCGCCTTCGAAGCGGAGTGCCGCCGGCGCGGCCTCGATCCCCACAGTTCAGGT
>JAWOHV010000210.1:0-4347 GCA_046484965.1 Prochlorococcaceae cyanobacterium | reverse complement strand
GGCCGAGCAGGGGCTCTACGAGCGCCTCAGCCGGCACAACCCCGGCCCCAGCTTCACCCTGCACGACGGGCCGCCCTACGCCAACGGCGCCCTGCACGTGGGCCATGCCCTCAACAAGATCCTCAAGGACATCATCAACAAGACCGCCCTCTTGCAGGGCAAGAAGGCCCGCTTTGTGCCGGGCTGGGACTGCCACGGCCTGCTGATCGAGCTCAAGGTGCTGCAGGGTCTGAGCAGCAGCGAGCGGGCCGAGCTCACCCCCGTGAGCCTGCGCCAGAAGGCCCACGCCTACGCCCTCGAGCAGGTGGAGGGCCAGAAGGCGGGCTTCAAGCGCTGGGGCATCTGGGCCGACTGGGATCAGCCCTACCTCACCCTGCAGAAGAACTACGAGGCCGCCCAGATCAGCGTGTTCGGCGCCATGGTGCTGGCTGGGCACATCTACCGCGGCCTCAAGCCGGTGCACTGGAGCCCCAGCTCCCGCACGGCCCTGGCGGAGGCCGAGCTCGAATACCCCGACGGCCACACCTCGCCGAGCGTGTACGTGGCCTTTCCGGTGGTGGAGCTGCCCGCGGCCCTGGCGGCCAGGCTGGCCGCCGCCGGCCTCAGCCCCGAGGCGGCCACGGCCAGCGGTGGCCTGGCGGTGGCGATCTGGACCACCACCCCCTGGACCCTGCCGGCCAACCTGGCGGTGTCGGTGAATGATCGGCTCGACTATGCCATCTGCGCCGTGGCCACCCGCGGTGAGGGTGCAGCCCCTGCCGCCAGCCACCTGGTGGTGGCCGCCGAGCTGCGCGAGGGCCTGGAAACCAGCCTGGGGCTCACGCTCACCCCGCTGCTCACCGTGAAGGGCGCCGCTCTGGAGGGGATCGTCTACCGCCACCCGCTGCTGGAGCGCTCCAGCCCGGTGCTGATCGGCGGCGACTACATCACCACCGAAACAGGCACAGGCCTGGTGCACACCGCCCCCGGCCACGGCGTCGACGACTTCAACACCGGCAAAAAGGCGGGTCTACCGGTGCTCTGCCCAGTGGATGAGGCCGGCACTCTCACAGCCGAAGCCGGCCCCTTCGCCGGCACCAACGTGCTCAAGGACGCCAACCCCACGATCATCGCGGCCCTGGAGGCCACCGGCCTGCTGCTCAAGCAGGAGCGCTACGAGCACCGCTACCCCTACGACTGGCGCACCAAGAAGCCCACGATCTTCCGCGCCACCGAGCAGTGGTTCGCCTCGGTGGAGGGCTTCCGCACCGCCGCCCTTGAGGCGATCGCGGCGGTGGAGTGGCTGCCGGCCAGCGGCCGCAACCGGATCGAGGCGATGGTGAGCGAGCGGGGCGACTGGTGCATCAGCCGCCAGCGCACCTGGGGCGTGCCGATTCCGGTGTTTTATCACCGCACAACCGGCGAGGTGCTGCTCAACGAAGGCACCCTCCGCCACATCCAGGCCCTGATTGCCGAGCACGGCGGTGATGTGTGGTGGCAGCGCGACGAAGCCGCTCTGCTGCCCGAGGCCTACGCCGCCGAAGCCAGCCAATGGCGCAAGGGCACCGACACCATGGACGTGTGGTTCGACTCCGGCTCGTCGTGGGCCGGGGTGCTCGGCGGCATCGCCGGCGCTGAAGCCCGCGCCCCGGAACTCCACTACCCCGCCGATCTGTATCTCGAGGGCAGCGACCAGCACCGCGGCTGGTTCCAGAGCAGCCTGCTCACCTCGGTGGCTGTTAACGGCCATGCTCCCTACAAGCGGGTGCTCACCCACGGCTTCACCCTCGATGAGAAGGGCCGCAAGATGAGCAAATCGCTGGGCAATGTCGTCGATCCGGCGGTGCTGGTGGAGGGCGGCAACAACCAAAAGCAGGAGCCCGCCTACGGCGCCGACGTGCTGCGGCTGTGGGTGAGCTCGGTGGATTACTCCGCCGATGTGCCCCTGGGTCCGGGGATCGTCAAGCAGCTGGCCGACGTGTACCGCAAGGTGCGCAACACGGCCCGCTACCTGCTGGGCAACCTGCACGACTTCGACCCGCGCCCCCAGGCCGAAGGCGGCGATGCCGTGGCCTACGCCGAGCTGCCGCTGCTGGACCAGTGGATGCTGCAGCGCACCGCCGCCCTGATCGATGCGGTAACCGGGGATTTCGAGCGCTTCGAGTTCTACCGCTTCTTCCAGGCGCTGCAGAACTTCTGCGTCGTCGACCTCTCCAACGTCTACCTCGACATCGCCAAGGACCGCCTGTATGTGAGCGGGGCCGCGGAATTCCGCCGCCGCAGCTGCCAGACCGTGCTGAGCCTGGTGGTGGAGCGCCTGGCTGGGCTGATCGCACCGGTGCTCTGCCACATGGCCGAAGACATCTGGCAGAACCTGCCCTACCCGGTGGCCGAGGCCTCGGTGTTTGAGCGGGGCTGGCCGACGGCGCCCGCGGAATGGCACCAGCCTGAACTGGAAACGCCGATGGCCGCCATCCTGGAGCTGCGGGCCCTGGTGAACCGCCAGCTGGAGAGCTGCCGCGCCGGCGGCCAGTTGGGTGCGTCGCTGGAAGCGCAGGTGCAGCTGCAGCTGACGGCCGGCGATGGCAGTGCCGGCCTGGGCCAGGCCTTGGCCTGGCTGAAATCCAGCCGCCACAGCGACGTTGACAACCTGGCCGACTGGCTGCTGGTTTCAGCCCTGCAGATCGGCGCTGAGCCGCCGGCCGGCGTACTGGCCGAGGCCAGCGAGGGCGGCCTCAGGCTGTGGGTTGCCCGGGCCGGGGGCGAGAAATGCGAGCGCTGCTGGCACTACGAAACCGACATCGGCCAGCACGCCAGCCACCCCAGCCTCTGCGGGCGCTGCGTCAGCGTGCTGAGCGCGGCCGGCTGAGCTGCCCGCGGGCGCCACTGTTGTCACTGTTGTCACCGTTGTCGCTGGCGACGCCGCGATCGGATCAGCACCAGGCCGCCGGCTCGAGGAAGGCCGCCGGCAACTCCGGGCCGGCCAGCAGCTGCTCGGCCTCCGGATTCAGGGGCCCGGCCAGCAGCTCGGCGCTGCGCAGCACCAATTCCTGCGCCAGCACCGGCTGGTCGGGATCGAAGCCTGTGGGATGGGTGGTGCTGCTGGAGAAACCGCGGAAGATCAGCAGTTCGAACGGCTCCTCGCCTGGCCCTCCCGCGCGGAGCACCCCCCTCAGCCGCAGCACCCGATCGGGCCGGCTGCGGCTGCACTCCTCCAAGGCCTGCAGCAAAGCCAGCTCAGAAGCCACCGGCCACCCTTCCCTGACGGGGAAGACGCACCAACAACCACTGCAGCAGGCCCACCCCGTAGGCCACCAGCCCCAGGTAGCCCACGAAGGCCGAGAGCGAGGGCGTCCAGTTGCCTCCGAAGAGGAAGCCGAACACCAGATCAAACCAGCCCAGCAGGGCCCGGGGGGCCTCCTGCCAGACCTGGCAGACCGTTGTCTGCAGCGAGGCTCCCAGGCAACCGAGTGCCGTGGCGCTGATCAGGGCCCCCAGCAGCCCCAGCAGGGTCACAGCCCAGCGCCAGAGGCGCATCGTGAGCGGCAGGGGGCGCCAGGGGGGGAGATCGGCCAGTTCCTCGTTGAGATCCACCCAGAACCAGAGCGTGGCCACGATCAGCAGCTGGGCCACCACCCCCAACAGATATCCCAGGGGACGGCCATCACTGAGCAGCAGCACCGTGATCGCCAGCAGGCTGGCCGTTTTCCAATAGAGCAGCAGCAGGCGCACCAGGGCCCCCTCCCGCCGCAGCGAGGACCACACCAGCAGCACCAGCGGCATGGCCACGAAAAACAGCACCGCCAGGCGGTAATCCAGCCATACGAGCGAGCGGTAGAGCAGGTCGGACAAACGGCACGGTTCAGATAGGCGCCATTATCCGCGGCCTGTACCGGGGCGTAAGGTCCTGGAGATGGTGGCCCCGTTCCTGAGCTCTTGGCTTCGGCGCCCTGCCCCGCGGGCCTGGTGCCGCACGGCACTCGCCCGGGGAGCTTCCCTGCAGGCGGCCGTTGATGCCGCCTGCAGCGAGCTGCGCGGCTGCGGCCCCGCCGATCTGGCCCTGGTGTTCGTGTCCACCAGCTTCGCCAGTGATCTGCCGCGGCTGCTGCCCTTGCTGCAGCAGCGCCTGCAGGCGCGCCACTGGCTGGGCTGTGCCGGAGGCGGGGTGGTGGGCACTGAGGCCACGGGCACGCCCCGGGAGCTGGAGGACGAGCCGGCCCTGAGCGTCACCCTGCTGTCGCTGCCGGGGGCTGATCTGCATACCTTTGCCATTGCTGCTACGGATCTGCCCGACCTCGACGGCCCCGCAGACCCCTGGTTGGAGCTGGTGGGCCGCAGCCCGACCGCAGCCCATTCGATGCTGCTGCT
>JAWOHV010000172.1:0-3710 GCA_046484965.1 Prochlorococcaceae cyanobacterium | reverse complement strand
AGGGGTAGCCATCTTGATCTGTTCACCGAAAACCTGGGGAATGATAAAGGCGCCGTAAGCGGCCACTCTTCAGCTTCTACGACCAGCACGCCCCGATCTACACCCGCTCACGCTCCCTGCCGCCCAGCCAGGTGCGTGAATCCCGCCTGCGCCACGCTGTTCTGAGCGAAGGCTGCATCCTGGAGCGCTGTGTGAGCGAGCACAGGGTTCTCGGTCTGGGCCTGCGTGTGGAGGAGGGCGCCGTGCTGGAGGACACGCTGGCCATGGGGGCCGATAGCTATGAATCGGAACCAGAGCGGAGCCTGGTGCGATCGCGCGGCGGCGTGCCCCTCGGCATCGGAGCCGGATCACTGGTGAGGCGAGCGATTCTCGACAAGAACGTGCGCATCGGCGCCAATGTTCAGGTGATCAACAAGGACCGGGTCCATGAGGCCGATCGCCATGAACTTGGCTTCACAATCAAAGACGGCATCGTGGTGATCGAAAAGAACACCACGCTGCGTGATGGCACCGTCATTTAGGGGGCCCCAACCTCAGGCTTCGAGATAGTCGAGGAAGCCTGAGGAAAGCCGACGGATCGAGGCATTGGCCCGCCGTTCCAGGCCCCGGGCCCTGTCCCGGGTGATCCCCATCTGCCGGGCTGCAGCACTCAGGCTCAAGGGCTCCCCTGCTTCGATGCCGTAGCGCAAGCGCAGCAGCTCGGCCTCCTGCTCGGGCAGTTCTTCCAGCAGCTGCTGAATGTCCTGGCGCATCGAGGAGTCATCCAGCTGGTCAGCATCCAGCTGCTCCAGGGGCTTGCTGAGCTCACAGGCCAGGCCATCGAGGCTCAGGGGTTCCTGGGCCCTGAACAGCACCTCACGGATGTCGAGGGGCTTCAGGCCAGTGGCAGCGGCAAGCTCCTCCAGGCTTGGGTCACGCCCCAGCTGCTGGCTGAGCGACTGCTGGCTCTGGCGCAGCCGATGCAGCTGATTCACCATCGAGGCAGGCAGGCGGATCGTGCGCCCCTTGGCCACCAGGGCGCTGCCGATGCCATCGCGGATCCACCAGGTGGCATAGGTGGAGAAGCGGTAGCCACGGCTGGGATCAAAGCGCTCCACCGCCCGAATCAACCCGATCGTGCCCTCCTGGATCAGATCCTCCAGATCTGCAGGGGTGTGCTGGTAGCGGCGGGCCATGCTCACCACCAGGCGGATGTTGGCGAGCACCATGCGGCTGCGGGCCTGGCTGGCCTGCCGCAGGCACTGCTGCAGCTGGCTCACTTCCATGCTGGCCTGCTGGGCCCAGGCTTCCAGGCTTGGCGCTGTACCGCCCGCCCTCAAGGTCATCTCCTGAGCCACATCTGTAGCCCTGCAGCCGCGCTGCACCAGGCGGGCCAGGCTGATTTCCTCGGCAGCGCTGAGCAATGGAATGGGGCCAATCAGCCGCATGTGCTCAGCAATTGCGTCCCAGCGGCCCCTGGGGCGCTTCTGTGGCGCAGGCATCTTTGGACTGTCTGTGAATTGGTCGAATCACGTTACTGAATAGTCTTCAAGCATGGGCATTTTAAAGAGCGCCTATTGACCAGAAGCTCCAATCTCCGCGATCAGCGCAGCTGATCATTGGCGCCGAATCAAGCATCCCCGCTCCCCTGCCTGGCCCGCCGCACCAGCCAATAAGCCGCGGCAATCCCCACCACAATCACGCCAAATCCCGCCATGAGCTGGGGTTTATTTTCAGTACCCGGTGGCAGCACAATCACCTTCCTGCCAACGGCAGTGAGAGCCGTGAGCAGCACGAGTTCGATCTGCACCACCTGATCACGAAGATAGGCGGTAATGTTCTGCAGCACTTCCAAGGCGATAAAGATCAGCAACAGCCGATCAAGCAGCTTGATCAAGCCTCCATCAAACCAGCTGGTTTCCAACTGAACGATTTGAACACTTGTTTTCAGCAACAGCTCAATTGAAGCCAAGCCGATCACCGCAGCGAGCAGCAGGGCCAAAAGCTTTGCCAGCTGCCTTTCATAGCCATGGATGATGGTAAGAAAACGCTTGTCGTTGAACAGTTCCATGCGTAATCAGCGTGAATAAAAAAGGGGCCCGGCCAAGCCGGGCCCCGTGGGGTTGGCGCTCAAGCCTCAGGCCAAGCCATCCACGGCCCGTTGCAGGGCCTCGCGACGGCTGAGGCTGGTGTGCTCCGCCGGCAGCTTTTTATAGAGCCCTAGCTGCTCCAGTCGGCGCTGGGTGGTGCCACTGGCCCCCACCACAAAAACCGTGCGGCCCTTCTCCACGGCTTCCTCCACGGCGTTCTCCACGGCCAGGGCCGCGGTTACCCCCAAATGGGACACCTCAGAGAGATCAAAGATCACGGCCTTGCACTCGCCGATGGCGTTGTGCTCGCGCGCGATCGCCTTGGCTACGCCGAAGAGCATGGCGCCATTGAGCTGGAAGAGCAGCACCTGACCCTTGCCTTGATCCAGAAGCGCCTTTTCATCTGCTGGGATATCGAGTTCACCGTCGCCCGTGCTCACCGACTTCACGGTTTTGGCCTGCAGGGCGCTCATCTTGTCGATCGTGAGGATGTTGGCGATGAACACGCCGATGCCCACGGCGGCGATCAGATCCACCAGCACGGTGAGGGCGATCACCAGATACATGATCAACGCCCCCTTCGGCGAGATCCGGTGGGCGCGCTTGAGGAAGCCCCAGTCGACGATGTCGACACCCACCTTGAGGGCGATGCCAGCCAGCACCGCCTGGGGGATCTGGGCTGCAACACCCGTAAAAGCCAGGATCACCACCATCAGGATCACGGCCCGGCTGATGCCCGAGAGGGCGCTGCGGCCGCCGGCCTGGATGTTCACCACCGTGCCCATGGTGGCTCCGGCACCGGGCAGGCCGCCGAACAGGCCGGACACCAGGTTGCCCAGGCCCTGGCCGATCAGCTCCTTGTTGGAGTCGTGCTCGGTGCGGGTGATGCTGTCGGCGATCACCGCCGTGAGCAGGGCATCGATGCAGCCGAGCATGCCAAGCACGGCAGCATCAATCAGCATTTTGCTCGCTTGTCCCAGCTCGAAGTAGGGCATGCGCAGCTGGGGGAAGCCCGAGGCGATTTCGCCGATGCGGCGGATCTCCTCGCCGCCAGCCCCACCGCCACCGCTGAGCAGGGTGAGGGAGAGCAGCGTGCCGGCCACCAGCGCAATCAGCTGGGGTGGGGCGATTTTCTTGATCGCCGCCGGAGTGAACCAGAGGATGGCCAGGGTGATCAGAGCCAGAACCACCTCCGGCTGGCGGGCGTTCCCAATCAGCTGGGGTAGGGCGTTGAGGGTGCTGATCACACCGCCCTTGGGGATGGCCTGGCCCAGGAAGGGGCCCAGCTGCAGGATGATCAGGATGATGCCGATGCCACTCATGAAGCCCGAGATCACCGTGTAGGGCATCTGGGTGATGTAGCGGCCCAGCTTCAGGAAGCCGAAGGCGATCTGGAACACGCCGGCCAGCATCACCACGGTGAAGGCGATGGCCAGGCCGTTCTGCGGATCGCTGGCGCTGAAGCTGGCGATCACGGCGGTGAACACCACCGTCATCGGCCCGGTGGGCTCGGAGATCAGCGATGGCGTGCCGCCGAACAAGGCGGCAAACAGGCCCACCAGCACGGCCCCCCAGAGGCCGGCGGCGGCGCCGGCACCGGAGGCCACACCGAAGGCGAGGGCCATCGGCAGGGCGATCACC
>JAWOHV010000070.1:0-8182 GCA_046484965.1 Prochlorococcaceae cyanobacterium | reverse complement strand
TCACCGATGCCGATTGCCGGCCGGCGCCGGGCTGGCTGCGGGCCGGCAGTCGGCATCGGTGAAGGCCAGCAGCTCCACATCCCAGTTCAGGGCCGCCAGGTTGCGGGCCCGGTAGGAACCCGGCTCGCTGCAGTGGAGCAGCTCCAGTGGCAACGGAAAATGGGCAGCCTCTGGCCAGTCGCTGGATCCGTTATCCACCACCCGCAGCCGCAGCCGGGCGCTGGGGTAGTCCTGCCGGGCCAGGGCCTCCAGACAGCACTGCAATCGGAGCCAATCGTTGAACACCGGAATCACCACCCCCACCAGGGGCAAGGGGCCGGCGGGCTCAGCGGCAGCAGGGGAAGCAGCTGCGAGGCTCAAAGCGCGGCACCAGCCCCACTAGGGCGTTCGCGTTGATCGCCCTTGGGTAGGCAGCCTTTCAACCGACTGCTGTGCTGGCAGCTGCCGCAGTGGACAGAGCTGGATGTGAGCAGGACGGGCACGCTGGCAGCCGCAGGGCATGCCTGGGATGTTACGGAGAGCTTTGCTGCCGACAGACAGAGCGCGCGCTACCGCCTTCGGTTGCGTCCAGGGCAGCAGCCCGCAGCTCCTGGAGCCGCCTTCCCAGCTCCGGCCCGCGGGGAACCCCTGCGGCGATCAGCTGGGCGGCCGACTGGGGTGAACGGCTGTGGCGCCAGCGCAGCAACCAGCGCAGCAGGGGCCGGCGAGGGCCCAGGCCACTGGCCAGGGCCAGGGCCACCGCTTCAGCCGAGAGACCAGGCGCCTCCAGAAAGCCACACCAGCGCGAGGGCTGCCAGGCGCCTTCCAGGGCCCGCTCCTGCAGGCGCTGCCGCAGGCTGAGCCACTGCTGAATCAGGCGATGCATTCGGTGGGGCACCTGCAGGCGCTCGGCCACCCCCAGAGGATCGTTGGCCGCCACCAACAAAGCTGGCAACAAGGGCACATCAAACCGCTGGGCCCACTGCAACCGCCGCCGCCAGCCGGCATCGTTCTGAATTCCTTCATCCAGCAGGGTCAGCCCCCCCCAGGCCTGCAGATGGCCCAGGGCCTCACGCCAGGGCTCGCGCTCGAGCAACAGCTCGAGTTCCATGCGCAGCCGGGTAGCCAGGGCAGGCGGGGCCAGTGAAGGCTCATCCGCCGGAGTCCAGAGCCAGGGCCAATCGGCAAGCGTTTGGCGCACCTGCTGCCAACTCTCCGGCGCCAGCTGGAACCCCAGACGGGCTGCATAGCGGGCGGCGCGCACCAGGCGGGTTGGATCATCGCGCACGCTTGCAGCGTGGAGAAAACGCAATCGACGGGCAGCCAGATCCTCGAGCCCACCGGCTGGGTCACACAACAGGGGTTCAAACTGCGCCGATGGCTCATTCTTGCCCTGCGGCAGAAACACCAGAGCCATGGCGTTGATCGTGAAATCCCGGCGCGAAAGATCTTGCTCCAGCTCAGCAAAATTGACGCAGGGATTTTCACCGGGAGCTGGATAGGTTTCCTGGCGGGCGCTGGCCAGATCCAGGGCGAAACCCTGGAACACCAACTCGGCCGTTCCGTAGGCAGCGTGCAACTGAAGTGCGCTCACATGCCCTTGGGCTTCAAGGGCCAAAGCAAGGCGATGGGCAGGCGGCAGGGCCCGATCTCCCGGCCAGCCGTGGTCTACGACCAAATCCAGGTCCGGCAATCCAATCCATGGGTGGTTGTGGCGTCGATGCAGCAAAAGATCTCGCACTGCTCCACCCACCAGGGCCAGGCGAGCCGGCAATGGCGCCATCACGGCCAGAAACGGCTCAATCCAGGGAAGATCAGCGCCGATCACGGAACCGGCAGTTAAACAGCGAAGCGCTCGGGGTTGACTGTTGATCCAAACCGCATTCAAAACCCTGGGATTCGAGCGCCTGCCGGAATGGCCCCAGAACCGTTTCGGCGGAAGTTCTACGACCGGTTACCGCCAGAGCAACCAGCTCGCCTGGCAAGCGAGGGAACTGGTCCGCAAAGGCTGGATCCACAACGCGACCCAGCAAAGGCATGCAGGCCCAGGGCGCCAACGGCCTGCTCAAATTCTCTTGAACCAGCAGATGATCGTAGGCATTGAGCTGACGGCACTGAGGAGAGTATTTGTGCGGTGAATAGGCCGCCATGAGTGCAAGGCTGCGAAAATCATTACCTTTACGATGGCCATCCATCCGGGCCAGCGGGGCTATGGCACGGTAAGAATCGTGCCAGAACAAAACAAGAATTGCCGCAAACATTGCAGCCACCAGGCCGCGACGCCAAGAGCCAACCCCAGAAGCTTGAACCTGGAGCCCGAGCCAGCACGAAAAGGCGCCAATGAACGCTGGCACCAAAACAATATAATAGCGATCAACAGCAGAAGGCTTCAGCAAAGAAACCGCAAAAGTTCCCACAAGCAGCAGCAGTCCTGCATCTACGCCCCAATCCTTTACAAGCACAGAAGCAGCTTCCAACCTCGAAGTCGGCTGCCGCCAGAACAGCAGCGCAAGCACCCCACAGGCGAGCAGAACAACCGGCCAGTGAGCCCCAAGGGCAATCCGCAACACCTTCAGCAGCAGCAGCGGCGAAGCGGGGCTGATCCAGGCGCGCCCACCAGAACCAAGCAGATAGGAAAGATTCGCCAGCATCCAGAGCGTTGGCAGGAGCAAGGCCCAGGCAAGGGGCCTGACGGTGGGCCGCCGCCGCCAGACATCAAGGGCAGCCTGACAAAGCAGCAATCCAACGCCGTAGTAGTGGGTAAGGGCCGCAGCAGACCAGAAGAGGCCATAGGGAAGCGCAGCAGTTGAATCGCCACGAATCAGGCGCACACGGAATAAAACAGCAAGCGAGAGCAAGCCGCAAACCAGGGCGTAAGCCTTTCCTTCAACTGCAAAACGGACCGTAAAGGGCAGCGCTAAAGCCAGAAGAGCCGCCACAGCGACCGCGACTTGAGATCGCCCCCAAGCCCAACAGGCCAAGGCCAAAGAGCCAGCGCCAAGGAGATAACATATCCAAGAAAAAGAGCGCAAAACAATAACAGTTTCCCCAAACAGCTTGCCAGCACCCCAGAGCAGGAAATAGTACAAAGGAGGATGCACATCACGCCGCAAATATCCATATAAAAATCCCAGCGATGGCTGAAATGATTTCTCAACTGTGCGCAGCTCATCGTTCCAGAGACTGGTGAGTGGAATTGCGGCCAAGGTTTTGAATGCAAAAAGGCAGCCAGCTGCCACAGCAAGAAACCAGAGAGCCCGAAGCATCTGGGAATGAGATTTAAAGCTCATCTGAAACATGGTGATCAGAGCGGATCAATCGGTGCCAGGCGCGGGTCGAGAATCTTTGGCCCCATGCCTTCGAATTTCACCGCGATCGAAATCTTCTCACCACTGCCGAACAGGTGGGTCACCTGCCCTTCGCCGAAGGCGGCATGGCTGAGGCGATCGCCCACGGCCCAGGTTTTGGAGGAGCCCCTGCGGCGCACAGCGTTGGACGCCTCACCGGCGCTGCCCCCGGCCGCCACCCGGCGGCTTTCCTCCCGATCCACCCGCGTGAGCCGATCCACCCGCTGCTCGCGCCGGATCGCCGCGCCGCCGCTGCGGGGAATGTCGCCCTGCACCAGCTCCTCCGGCAGTTCCGAGAGGAACACCGAAGGCACCGCCGGCTCGCGCATGCCACCCCAGAGGCGCCGCTCGCTGGCATGGGAGAGAAAAAGCCGCTCCTTGGCGCGGGTGATGCCCACATAGCAGAGGCGCCGCTCTTCCTCCAGGGCCGAAGGATCCTCCAGGGAGCGATAGCTGGGAAACAGCCCCTGCTCGAGCCCCACCAGGAAGACCACTGGAAACTCAAGGCCCTTGCTGGCGTGCAGGGTCATCAGGGTGACCCGGTCCTGCTCAGTGTCCTTGCTGTCGGCATCGCTGGCCAGGGCCGCCGAAGCCAGGAAGCCCTCGAGCGAACCCTCCTCGTTCTCTTCCTGGTATTGGAGCGCGGCGTTCACCAGCTCCTGCAGGTTGCGGCGCCGCTCCTCAGCCTCGTCGGTGCCATCGGCGATCAGCTCCGCCAGGTAACCGCTCTGCTCCATCACCCGCTGCACCAGCTCGGAGGGGGGTGCGTCCTGAATCCTGCGCTGCAGGTCGCTGAGCAATTCATGGAACTGCAGCAGCCCGCGGGCGGAGCGCCCCCCCAGGCTGCGCACGGCCTCCGGATCGCTCACCACCTCCCAGAGGGGCATCCCCAACTGGTTGGCCGCATCGGTGAGCCGCTCAACCGTGGTTTTGCCGATGCCGCGCCGAGGCACATTGAGCACCCGCAGCAGGCTCACGGTATCGGCCGGATTCACCAGCAACCGCAGGTAAGCCAGCACATCCTTGATCTCGCGCCGGTCGTAGAAGCGCAGCCCGCCCACCACGATGTAGGGGATGCCCCAGCGCACCAGCGATTCCTCCATCGCCCGGCTCTGGGCATTGGTGCGATAAAGAACGGCCATCTCGCCCCAGCGCAGCTCAGCGTGGGCGGCCTCCAGCATGCGCATGCGATGCACCACCGCCTCGGCCTCGGCGATCTCGTCGTCGCAGCGGGTGAGGGTGATCGGCTCGCCCTCGCCGCGGGTGGGGCGCAGCACCTTGTCGATCCGCTCAGAATTGTTGGAAATCAGGGCGTTGGCCGCCTCCAGGATCGTGGCGGTGGAGCGATAATTATCCTCAAGCTTCACCATCGTGCGGGTGGCTTCATCCGGGGCGCCATCGCCGAAGTCGTCCTGAAAGCCCATCAAGATCGTGAAATCAGCGGCGCGGAAGCTATAGATGCTCTGGTCGGCGTCGCCCACCACGAACACCGAACGCCCCTCCCAATTGTTGTAGATCTCCGGGTCCTGGCCGTCGGTCACCAGCAGCTTGATCAGCTCATACTGGGTGCGGTTGGTGTCCTGGTATTCATCCACCAGCACATGGCGAAAGCGGCGGTGCCAGTAGTTGCGCACCTGCTCGTTCTGGCGCAGCAGCTGCACGGGGAAGAGCAGCAGATCATCGAAATCGAGGGCGTTGTTGGCCGCCAGGGCGCGCCTGTAGCGGCGATAGGTTTCGGCCATCAACTTGCCCCGCTGGCCGCCGGCATCGGCCTCCAGCTGCTCAGGCATCCAGAGCTGGTTCTTGGCGTTGCTGATCGCCCAGCGCACCTTCTTGGGCTCGAAGCGCTTGGGATCGAGGCCCAGCTCCTGGGTCACGATCTCCTTCACCAGGCTCTGGGCGTCAGCCTCGTCGTAGATCGAGAACTGTCGCGTCCAGCTGAGGCCCTCAGGATCCTTGAACTTGTCGATGTCGAAGCGCAGCAGCCGCGCAAACAGGGCGTGGAAGGTGCCGATCCAGAGGTCCTTGATCACCTCGCGATAGATGCGGCTGCGCAGCTGGCGCTGCTCCACCGGCGGCAGGGTGCTCCAGGGCTGGCCGAACTGGCTCTGGGCCAGCTTCTGGGCCAGCAGCAGCTCCAGCCGCTCCTTCATCTCGCGGGCGGCCTTGTTGGTGAAGGTCACCGCCAACAGCTCGGCCGGGTCCACGCCGTGCTGGCCCACCAGGTGGGCGATGCGATGGGTGAGGGCGCGGGTCTTGCCGCTGCCGGCACCGGCCACCACCAGCAGCGGGCCGGTGTGGTGATCCACCGCCTTGCGCTGGGCGTCGTTGAGGCCGGCGAGGAAGCTCATGGCAACTGCAGGGAGAGGCGCCGTCAGGCCGACCAGAGGGGGAATTCGGGGAGCAGGCGCCCCAGGGCGGCATTGGGGCCTCGGAAATGCTCCTCGAGGTGTTCGATCACCGCCGCCGGCACCTCATGCTTCTGACGACTTACGTTGCGGGGCTTTCGATCCGCCAGGGCATGGCTAGGGTCAATCTGTAAAAATTCCAGCACCCGGCGATAGGCAGCATCGGGATCCGCGAAGAGGTCTTCACTGCGCAGAACAAGCAGTTGTTCGCGCGGATAGCAGCTCAACACCCTTGCAATCTGCTCGGCATAATGGCCGCGGTGTTTATAAAGATTGTCGGGCACCTTGTTGCCCAGCCCGTCCACACCGTGGGGCGCTGTGAGGGCCTCCGCGAGGGAGCGAAGCTCGCGCTTATGGCGATGGCGATGGTCGTAGTGAGAGATAGCACGCTGCACCGGATTGCGCAGAATGGCTATCAGCCGGGCCTCGGGCAAAAGCGCATGCATCCTCTCCGGCACCTCGGGCCTGTAGAGATAGGCGGGAGTGGCTTCGAGAGTGCAGAAACCACCGGCAGGCTTCTGCAGTTGACGGAGCAGGGGGAAGTGGCTGCGGTACCAGCCAACGCTGCGATTGGAATTCTGATCGAAATAGTGCAGCTCCTTGCGGCAGGGGAATAGCACCTGCGGGTGCTGCCGAAGCCAGGCATTGAGACTGGTGGTGCCGCTTTTCATCGCCCCGATGATCAACGCATCGGGCAAGGGCCTCAGGGGGGCCGTCAGGCGATAGAGCGGGTAGAAGGTCCCATGCAGCTGGCGGCGGCGCGACTGGGACACAAGCAAACATGGAAGCCAAGCTCACCCTACTGGTGGCCAGTGATGCCACCGCTCTCAGGGAAGGCCTTCCCGCAGCAGGCCCTCCAGCTGGCGATGGGCCAGTTGATCAACCAAGGAGGGATCGGCTGGCGGCACCAGCAGGTCCCAGAGCTGGAAGCCCTCGCGCCGGGAGGGCAGCGAGGCCTCAAGATCGAGCGCCGCAGGTGCCTGGAAGGCAACGCCATGGTGGCTCTGCAGCCAGGCCAGGTCGTCGGCATGCCTCTGCCACACCTGGCGACAGACCCAGGGCTGAAGCGCGACCCCCTGGCAGGGGAGATCGCCGCCCGCCTGATGCAGCATCTTTCGGAACCGCCCCATCCGTTGCACCCATCCCTGATCGAGCCGCTGCTCCGGGGGGATGCCGGCCAGCACCTGCTGCACCAGGGTGAGGGCCTCGATGCTCAGCGATTCATTCACCCCGGCTGTCTCGGGCCCCGCCACCACTTCCCCCAGCCACTCGGAGCAGCAGTTGTAGAAATCGCACACCACCGAACCGCCCCTGAGCTGATCCCGGCTGAAGGCGCGAACCACCAGCTCATCCGGGCCGAAGACCGCACCCCAGGCCTCCAGGTTCTCGCGCACCCGATAGCGCCAGAGCCAGGGGTTGTAACGCTCCAGATCATCAGAGAGTCGCAGCCACTGCTGCAGGAAGGATCCGTAGGCGGAAACGGGTTCGCGCACGTAGGCCACCACCTTGAATTCCTTTACTCCCATCGCCTCAAATTGCTGCCGGAGCCTGTGGATGGCCTCAGGTGGGTAGCGCCAGAGGTATTCCGAGGAGAGCACCACCGAGCGCGAAGGGCTGGGCAGCAGATCCCGTTTGAGGCGCCAGAGGCGCCGCCAGCGCAGATGCCCCAGCGGTCGGCCCAGCAGCAGCACATCCCGCAGCAGCTGTTGATAGGCCCGCACGTCGCGCCCAAACTGCTGCGGGTCGCGGCGGCGGCGCGCAGCCAGGTAACGCGGCAGGGTTTCCGGCGGCAGGTGGCAGGCCGCCAGAAACCCTGAGGGCAGGGAACGGCGAAAGGGGTTGGGCGGGCACACCAGCAGCCCGTGCTGCTGACGCAGCTGCTCGGCCCCCTCCAGCAGGCTGGCCTGGATCGCCGAGGAGCCCGCCTTGGGCGATCCGATGTGCAACAGCAGGCGAGTCATGGCCGGATCGCAGCAGGCAGGGGCAGCAGCGGGGGGATCGGATCCTGCCCGGTAGTCCAGCCCAGCTGGGCCGCCAGGCCGGGATTCAGCAGGCCATGCTGCTCGGCAAGGGCCAGGCTGAGGTGCCGCAGCCGAGGATCAAGCCCCAGCTGGGCTGATCGCCCCTCGGGATGGTGCAGCGACAGCAGCCGCAGCAGGGCATCCACAGGCTCGGTGGGCCGGCCGCGGTGGCGCTGCAGCAGGGCCAGCACAAGTTGCAGACGCTGCTGATCCTCGGCCCGCTCCCCCAGCCAGGCGGGGCTGATCAGGCCGTGGAAGATGGCGATCGCGGTGACGTAGTCGGGATCGGCCAGGTCACGGTAGAAGGTGGCGAGCGCATCGCCGACCATCAGGCCCTTGTACACGATCGTCCGGCTCGAGAATGACGGGATGTACGCGCGGCCGAGGCCGCTCGCCCGGAGTCGGCGCTCGATGCGCTTGCGGGTGA
>JAWOHV010000192.1:0-7403 GCA_046484965.1 Prochlorococcaceae cyanobacterium | reverse complement strand
CCTGGGGCGATCAGGTCGTTGCTCGCTGCCCTGATGCTGATCCTGCTCACCGCCTGCAGTGCGGCCCCTCCCTTCGCCGGCCCCCAGCCGCTCAGCCGTCTCCAGCAGATCGAGGACCAGGAGTCGATGCCTGAGCTTGGAATCTTTGCTGACCAGAGTCCTGCCCCGCAGGTGCTCTCGCCTCCCCTGGGCGCCGGGGCGACGTTCGGGCCCTGATCGGGCCTAGCGCGGGGCGGATCGGCCCAGCTCCTCGGTCGCCTCCGCTTCCAGCACCTGGATGAAGGTCTGGCGCTCAAGCAGGTCGGCGACGGCGATCGCCGTCACCACGGCGAAGCCGATCGGCAGCAGCAGGGCGTAGTCCTTGCTCAGTTCGTAGCTGAGCAGAATCGCCGTCAGGGGGGTGCGGGTCAGGGCCGCCAGGAAGGCACCGCCGCCGGCGAAGAGCAGGGTGGCCGGGGCGTAATGCCAGAGCATCTGGCAGAGCTGCTGTACCAGGCCCCCCAGCGAGGCGCCCACCACCAGGGCCGGGGCCAGGAAACCGCCCGGCGCCTCGGCGGCCACGGCGATTCCGGTGCCGAGGGCCTGCACCACCAGCGCCAGCAGCGCCTGGCCGCTGTTGTTGAGGCCCATCAGGGCCGCGAAGCCGAGCCGGTCGGGGTCGTCGAAGCTGGCCGGCAGCAGCGACCAGCCGAGGCCGATCAGCAGCCCCGCCAGCGGCAGCAGCTGCCAGGCCGCCAGCTGCAGGCGCATCAGACGCTGGCGCAGCCGCAGAATGCCGCGCTGGTAGAGCACCGCCAGCAGGGCAGCGATCACACCGAGGGCCAGCAGGATCGGCAGATCCACCAGCCGCAGCTCGTTCAACAGCGAAGGGAAGGCGATGGTCGGTTGCAGATTGCGCAGCCACAGCGGTCCGTCGCCATGGCTGTTGAGCAGGCGAGTCCAGGCCACAGCCACGAAGGTGGCCAAGGCCGCGATGGTATTGATGCGCAGGTTGGCGCGACCCAAAAGCTCCTCGAGGATGTAAGCCAGCCCCCCCAGGGGCGCATGGAACACAGCCGCCAGGCCGGCGCCGCTGCCGATCGCCACCGCCAGCCGCCGCTGTCGACCGCCGGTGATCATCCGGGCACTGTCGTGGGCGATCGAGGCACCGATCTGAATCGAGGGACCCTCTGGCCCCACCGGCAGGCCGCTGCCGATGGCGATGCCGCTGGCCAGCAGCTTGACCGCTGCCACCCGCAGCCCCATCGGCACCGGCAGCCCCCGCAGGTAGAGCAGCACCTGAACAATGCCAGAACCCTTGGCCGCGGGTTCGACGCCACTGATGAGGGCGCCGGCGGCGGCGCCGCCCAGCAGGCCGATCAGCGGCAGCACAAGTTGGCGTGGCAGAAGGGCGGCGAGCTGCAGCCGCACCCCATTCACGGCGGCGATCTCCCGGCCGTAGAGCCAGATCCCCAGGGCCACACCGCCGCCGATCGCCTGGGCGAGCAGCAGCAGCCGGATCAGCCGCAGCAGCCTTTGGGACATCGGTTCAGGCCCCAGTGGAGCCATCGCTCAGGCCAGCACCGGCAGGCGCGGGCAGGCCTCCACCAGGGTGCGGGTGATCGCTGCCTGGGGATGGCTCAGCAGCCGCGCCCCGGGCCCTTCCTCCACGATGCGGCCGCCGTCGAGCACGATCACCCGGTGGCAGAAGCCGCTGGCCACGCTCAGGTCGTGGGTCACAAACAGCAGGCCCAGGCCCAGCCGTTGCTGCAGATCCCGCAGCAAAGCCAGCACATCGGCCTGCACTTCCGCGTCGAGCATGCTCACGCTCTCATCACAGAGCAGCAGCTTCGGCTCCAGGATCAGGGCCCGGGCGATTGCCACCCGCTGCTGTTGGCCGCCCGAGAGCTGGCGCGGCAAGCGCTTCTCGAAGGCCTCCGGCGGCGTCAGCCCCACGGCGGTGAGCAGGTCGCGGGCCCGCTCTCGGGCCTCGGCCCGGCCGGCGAGCCCATGGATGCGCAGCGGATCGGCGATCGCTTCGCCCACGGCCATCTGGGGGTTGAGGCAGGCCAACGGGTCCTGAAACACCATCTGGATGCCGCGGCGGGCCCGGCGCAGGACAGCACCGCGCAGTTGGAGCAGGTCCTGGCCCTGCAGCCGCACGCTGCCACCGCGCACCGGTGCCAATCCGATCAGGGCGCGGCAGAGGGTGCTCTTGCCGCAGCCCGACGACCCCACCAGCCCCACCGTTTCGCCAGCCTGCAGCTGCAGGCTCACGTTGTCGACGGCCTTCAGCCAGCGCTGCTGCCAGGGGAGGGAGGGCAGTGGATGCCAGCAGCGCAGCTGCTCGAGCTCCAGCAGCAGCGGCGCCGGCGGCGGCGGCGGCCGCTGGCTGCCCTCCCGTTCGCGGGCACGGGCCACCAGCCGCTGGGCCAGGGGCGAGCTCGGTGCGGTGAGCAGCTGCAGGGCCGGCGCCTCCTCGATCAACCGGCCCTGATCGAGCACGGCGATGCGCTCGCACCAGCGTCCGGCCATGGCCAGATCGTGGCTGATCAGCAGCAGGGCGCTGCCGGCTTCGGCGCAGAGCTCGCTGAGTTCGGCCATCACCTGGCCCGCCACGGCCACATCGAGGCTGGTGGTGGGTTCATCGGCGATCACCAGCGGCGGCTCCAGGGCCATCGCCAGGGCGATCGCCAGCCGCTGGCGCATGCCGCCGCTGAATTCATGGGGGTAGCTGCCGTAGCGCTCCGGGGTGATCCCCACCCGCTCCAGCAGCGCCTCGGCCCGCTCGTGCCGCTGCCGGCGAGTCCAGCTGGGGCGATGGGCGGCCAGGGTGTCGCCCAGGTGGTCGCCGATCGTGAGCAGCGGGTTGAGCCGCGTCATCGGGTCCTGGAACACCAGCCCCACCGCCTCCCCCCGCAGGCGGCGCAGGGCCGGGCGCTTCAGGCGCCGCGGATCCTGGCCGGCCAGCTCGAGGCCCCCTGTGCACACACTGCCCTCCGGCAGCAGCTGCAGCACGGCGCGGGCCACGGTGCTCTTGCCGCAGCCGGAGGGGCCCACCAGGGCGAGCCGTTCGCCGGCGCAGAGCTGCAGGTTCAGGCCATCGAGGGTGGCGGCGGCCGCGCCGGGATAGCGCACCACCAGCTGCTGCAGGCTGAGGATCGCTCCGGATCGCTTGGGTGCGGCCATGGGCAGCGGCGCAGCGGTGGCCGCACCTGCATACGATGGATAATCTCTGCAGGGTCGCATGCTCGAGGTGGCTTCGGCAGAGCTGGCCAGCCCAGGAGCCACCCTGGAGCCGGGCGCGGGGGCCGAGGGCCCGCCGCCGCTGCTGCTTCGCCAGCGCTTCGCCTCGCCGAGCGACTACGGCATTCCCCTGCCGGACTGGCTGCAGAGCTGCATACAGCACGTGCCCCCCGGGGCCGGTGACAGCTGCCCCACCGATGCTGAGGCGTTGCTGGCGGCCGCTTTCCACTTCGCCTTCCAGCTGCATGAGGGCCAGGTGCGGGCCAGCGGCGAGCCCTACATCTGCCATCCGGTGGCGGTAGCCGATCTGCTGCGCGACATCGGTGCCAGCGCCGGCGTGATTGCGGCCGGTTTCCTGCACGACGTTGTCGAAGACACCGACGTGACACCGGAGCTGATCGAGCAACACTTCGGCGCAGAGGTGCGGGCCCTGGTGGAGGGCGTCACCAAGCTCGGCGGCATTCACTTCACCAACAAAACCGAAGCCCAGGCCGAAAACCTGCGGCGGATGTTTCTGGCGATGGCCAGCGATATCCGCGTGGTGCTGGTGAAGCTGGCCGATCGGTTGCACAACATGCGCACCCTCGGGGCGCTGGTGCCCGAGAAGCAGCAGCGCATCGCCCGCGAAACGCGCGAGATCTATGCCCCCCTGGCCAATCGCCTCGGTATCGGCCGCTTCAAGTGGGAGCTGGAGGATCTGGCCTTCAAGATCCTCGAACCCGAGGCCTACAGCGATGTGAAGCAGCAGGTGGCCACCAAGCGCAGCGAGCGGGAGGAGCGCCTCGCCACCACGGTGAACCTGCTGCGCGAGCGGCTGATTTCGATCGGGTTGGCCGACTGCGAGGTGAGCGGCCGGCCCAAGCACCTCTATGGCATCTGGAGCAAGATGCAGCGCCAGCAGAAGGCGTTCCACGAGATCTACGACGTGGCCGCCCTGCGGATCCTCTGCCCCAACCTCGAGAGCTGTTATCGGGCCCTGGCGGTGGTGCATGACACCTTCAGGCCGATACCCGGACGCTTCAAGGACTACATCGGGTTGCCCAAGCCCAATGGCTACCAGTCGCTGCATACGGCGGTGATCGGCCGCCACCGACCGATCGAAGTGCAGATCCGCACCGCCGATATGCACCAGGTGGCCGAATACGGCATCGCCGCCCACTGGAAATACAAGGAAGGCGGTTCACCGGCAGCCACCGGCAATGACGCGGAGCGCTTCAACTGGCTGCGCCAGCTGGTGGACTGGCAGAAGGACGGCGTTGGTGAAGACAGCAGCGATTTCCTCGCTTCGATCAAGGAAGACCTCTTCGATGAAGAGGTGTTTGTGTTCACGCCCCAGGGCGATGTGGTGGGCCTGCGCAAGGGCTCCACGGCGGTGGATTTCGCCTACCGGATCCACTCGGAGGTGGGCAACCACTGCCAGGGGGTGCGCATCAACGACCGCCTCTGCCCGCTGGCAACGCCGCTGCAGAACGGCGACTTCGTGCAGGTGATCACCGCCAAGTCGGCTCACCCCAGCCTCGACTGGCTCAATTTCGTGGCTACCCCAACGGCGCGCAACCGCATCCGCCATTGGTATAAGCGCAGCCACCGCGAGGAGAACATCCTGCGCGGCACCGAGATGCTCGAGCGTGAGTTGGGGCGCGATGGCTTCGATGCCCTGCTGCATGGCGAAGCGATGGCCAAGGTGGCCCGCCGCTGCAACCTGGTGAGCGCCGAGGAGCTGCTGGCAACGCTGGGCTTTGGCGGGGTCACCCTGCACCAGGTGCTCAACCGCCTGCGCGAGGAGCTGCGCTTGGCCAGTGAGGCGGCCGCACCGGTGCTCAGCAATGAGCAGGTGGCCGCCGCGGTGGTGGCCGCCCAGCCTGCCCACGCGGCCGCTCATTCGGCTGCAGCAACGCCTTCCAGTTCGCTGGCGGCGAGCCCGATCCTGGGCCTCGAGGGCCTCGATTACCGCCTTGGCGGCTGCTGCAGCCCCCTGCCGGGGGAGGAGATCGTGGGCACCGTGGCGCTCGGCAACCACGGCATCACCATCCACCGTCAGGATTGCGCCAACGTGGCCCAGGTGCCGCCAGAACGCCGCCTGCCGGTGCGCTGGAACCCAGCAGCCGAATCCCCCCAGCGCCGCTATCCGGTGCAGCTGCGCATCGATGTGCTCGATCGGGTTGGCGTACTCAAGGACATCCTCACCCGCCTCTCCGATCACCGCATCAACGTGAGCGACGCCCGCGTGCGCACCACCGCCGGCCGGCCAGCCCGCATCGATCTGCGGGTGGAGCTGCTGAATGCCAGCCAGCTCACCAGCACGCTCAACCAGATCCGCTCGATGGCGGATGTGCTTGACCTGGCCCGTACCGGCATCGGCTGAGTCTGAAGCTGCGGCGCTGGCAGCGTTGCTAGGACGGGGTTTCGCTGACTCCTCCCCATGTCGTTTTCCCTCCTGGCCGGGCTGCTGCTGCCGTTTTTGCTCTCGGTCGAACCGGCGCAGGCCCAGCCGATCCGCGGCGGGCTCGGCGGTCCGGCCTCCGGCGTTGGTGTGAGGCCCGGTGCCGGCGCTGGTGCCGCCGGCGTGGGCCTGGCCCCTGTTCCCGGTGTTGGAGCCCCTGGCGTTGGTGTGGCGCCTGCGGCCGGGGTGGGGGTAACGCCGGCGCCAGGCCTGGGAGCTGGTGGCGTGGGTGGCCCGGCCTCCGGGCTGGGGGTGCGCCCCGGTGCCGGCCTGGGTGGGGCCGGCCTGGCGCGCTGAGCGCCGTTGATGGCCATCTGCCCACAGGCAGCCATTGCCGTGTTCGGTGCTACAGCCAGTCCCGGCACCCTTCGTTACAACCGGATCAAGCCAATCCGTTGTGTTCCGTTGCCGCCCCGCCATGACCTCCGAACAGGCCGCCCAGCTGATCGACGACACCCTTGACCTGGTGCATCAGCGCCTTCTGGATCTGGAGGCCAGCGACGCCAGCCGCGACCAGCAGGCCCTGGCGGAGGAGTTCCGGGAGTGGCGCCAGCCCCACGGCGGCCACATCGATCTGATGGTTTGCCCTGGCTTCAGTGCGGGGACGTAGGTGCGGTTGAGCGCTGCAGCCAATGCCAGCAGATCCAGCCGCTGGCGATGGCTGCGGCCAGCCCCGCGATGGTGGAGCCCAGCAGCAGCCTGCTGGCCAAATCCCAGCCAAGGTCCCATACCCCGTCACCACGCAGGGCGGCCAGGCCAGGCCAGCCTTTTCCAGGGCCGAGCAACAGGCAACCCAGCTGGTAGTTGAACCAGTAGAGGGGCACGTAGGTGAACGGGTTGCTGATCCAGGTGCCGGCGGCGGCGAGCAGGTGATTGCCGCGCAGCAGGGAGGCCAGGGCAATCCCCAGCAGGGTTTGCAGGCCGAAGAAGGGGAAGCAACCCCAGAACACCCCGGCGGCCAGGCCCCGGGCCCGCTGGCCCGGGCTGCCCTCCTGGCGCCAAAGCCAGGCAGCGGCCTGGCGCAGTCTGCGAGTCGGCCACCGAGACTGGCGGCTGCGAGGTGTCACGGAGTTCGAACTGGTGCGTTGGGGCGGTGACGACACCATTGCAGCTGTGGCAACGGCGGTGGCCGCCGGAGAGGGGAGTGTGGCCATCGTAAGAATTTCCGGCCCGCAGGCCTGTGCCATCGGCCGCCGTCTGTTCCGGCCCCTCGGCCGGCCGGTGTGGGAGAGCCACCGGGTGCTCTACGGCCATGTGGTGGATCCCGCCAGCGGCGAGCGGGTGGATGAGGTGCTGCTGCTCTGGATGCAGGCGCCGCGCAGCTTCACCCGCGAGGACGTGCTGGAACTCCATGGCCATGGCGGCCTGGTGGCGGTGCAACGGGTGCTGGAGCTGGTGCTGGCGGCCGGCGCCCGGCGGGCGCTGCCAGGGGAATTCAGCCAGCGGGCCTTTCTGAACGGCCGCCTTGATCTCACCCGGGCTGAGGCGATCGGCGAGCTGGTGAGCGCCCGCAGCCGCCGCGCCGCCCAGCTGGCGATGGCGGGCCTCGACGGCGGCCTGCAGCGGCGCATCGGCGCCCTGCGGGAGCGGCTGCTCGATCAGCTGGCCGAACTGGAGGCGCGGGTGGATTTCGAGGAGGACCTGCCCCCCCTCGATGGGGGAGCGGTGGTGGCGGCGCTGACGGATGTTCGCGCCGAGCTGGAGCAGCTGGTGGCCGAGGCGCGCCAGGGGGAGC
>JAWOHV010000178.1:0-12333 GCA_046484965.1 Prochlorococcaceae cyanobacterium | reverse complement strand
CTGCTTGGTTTCCTCTCGCACCAAGCCCTGCGTCAACAGAAGCTGGCTGAGCTAGCCGTGCGCATCGACTTGCTGAGGCGGGATTTGATCGGCTGAACGCTTTTGGAGCTTCGAAGCCATTCACCTATTGATCTGCCTTGGCCATGGCCTGATCCTTTGCTGTCGGCAAGTTGGTAAAGAAGAAATTTTCAATAAAACCCCCCGGAGTCCCAGGGGGTTGCCGAGTGGTGTCGGCTTCGGCATCAGAGGGCAGATTCGCCGCCATCTCCGGTGCGGATACGCACCACTTGCTCCACCGGGGTAATAAAAATCTTGCCATCACCGATTTCACCCGTTCGGGCAGCGTTCGTGATGGCGCTGACAGCGGCAGCTACCTTTTCGTCGCTCACAACGGTGACGATATGAACCTTGGGTAGAAATTCTACCGTGAATTCGGTGCCTCGGTATTTCTCGGTGTGACCCTTCTGGCGACCAAAGCCGCGCACATCGGTTACCGTCATGCCTACGACATCGATAGCCACCAGGGCGGATTTAACCGCGTCAAGCTTGGTGCCTCGAATGACAGCCGTGATTTGCTTCATGGTTCTGGAACTCTGGGGTGAAAGAGAAGAGCGGTTATTTCTCGGAACACAGACCACCCACGGCTCTTAGCCGTGGGTGCTGCGCTCTAGGTGAAGTAGGCAGAGAGCCTGAGATCAGATCTGGGATCAGGGGTTTCAGCGGTTGGCGGAAGCGAAGTCAGGATAGGCTTCCATGCCATGCTCGCTGAGGTCGAGGCCTTCAATCTCCTCGTCATCTTCGACGCGGATGCCTCCAGCAAAGGCACTGAGAATCGACCAAACAATCCAAGAAGTGATAACGGCAAAAACTGCATAAACAAATGCGCCAAGAATCTGAATGCCTAATTGGCCCAACCCTTGGCCGTAAAACAGACCCTTTGTTTGGTTGAACAGTCCAACAGCAATCGTACCCCAGATACCGCCAACGCCATGAACAGAGAAGGCGCCCACAGGGTCGTCAATCTTGAGGCTGTCGATGAAGGTAACGGAGAACACCACCAGAATGCCGCCGATGAAGCCCATCACCCAGGCAGCTGGCATTGATATGTCATCGCAGCCAGCGGTAACACTCACCAAACCAACAAGGATGCCGTTGACAGTCATGGTGAGATCGGGCTTACCAGGACGCTTATCGGGGCCGAAGCCGGGAAGTTCGGATGCCAGCGTGGCTGCGATACCACCTCCAGCGGCGCCAAGGGTTGTAGTAACAGCAATGTAGGGAACTGTTTCATTCATCGCCAAAGCGGATCCTGGATTGAATCCATACCAGCCGATCCACAGAATCAAGCAACCAAGAGTTGCAATGGCCATATTGTGGCCAGGGATGGCATGGGTTTTGTTATCAATAAACTTTCCAATTCTAGGACCAAGGATTATAGCCCCAACAATGCCGGCCCAAGCGCCAACAGAATGCACCAGAGTGGAGCCGGCAAAATCAATAAAACCAAGTTTGTTGAGCCAGCCTTCAGAGTTCCACTTCCAGGATCCAGCGATTGGATAGATGAAAGCAACCAGTATCAACGAGAACCAAACAAATTCGTTGAACTTAATTCGTTCTGCTACAAGGCCGGAAACAATTGTGGCGGCTGTGGCTGCGAAGGCCACCTGGAAAAAGAAATCAACACTTGGAACGAGGCTGCCTTCCTTGACCATTTCGGCCGTAACCGTTGGGTCGAAGAAAATTCCCTTGAAGAAGAGCCAGCTGCCAGCAATGGCATCGCCATACATCAGCGAGTAACCAATAAGCCAATAGGCACTGGCCGCCAAGGCGAAAACAAGCAAGTTCTTCATCAATATGTTTACAGCATTTTTTGACCGGCACATTCCCGCCTCCACCATGGCGAAGCCGGCGTTCATGAAAACGACCAGAATCGCGCAGATAAAGATGAACATGTTGTTCGACAGAAAGGCCGGAGTGAGCTCCGGCAGTTCCGCCGCGTGGGCCGAGAGATTGAACACTCCGAGGCCGAAAAGAGCCAGGGGAACGCAGGCCAGCCAGATGAGGCTGCGCTGCGAGGAGAGGCCGCGGACTTTGCTCAGGAGCAAGCCTGGGGCCTCGAGCAAACTCGCCTCCTTGAGACGGCGAGGCGCCGAGCGTCTGGAGGCGTGCGAGGCTGAGGTCATTGGGTAGTTCGACACAGGGGCTGCACAGGGCTTGAAGGCCACGTTTGGGCCAGCTCCAAGAGCATGCAGTACGTTTGCCCCCCTTAATGTTCCATTCGCTACCAAAAATGGGGCGATCCCTGCCGGCTTGCTCGATTCCTTCTGCACGCGGCAGCAGTTTGGCGACCCTCCCGCGGAGTTCACCCAGGTTGGTTAGGGGATGGCCAGTTTGTTTGCAATGAACAGCGCGGCCGCCTTGGCGTCGCCTGCTCGGCAGGCTGAGTCTTTGGGCCGGGTCCATGGCCGCAGTCACCCCTCGCTTTTTTGGTTGGCCCAGCTCCATGGAATTTCCCTGCAGGGCCGTTCATTGGCTCAGCCAGTAACGTTTGTGGATCTCACGCTGCTGCCTTTTGAGCGGCGAGTTCGCCTGTTGCCCGGCTCGGTGCTCGGTTTGCTCTGGTTGCAAACCCATCCCGAGAAGCGCCATTGCGACCAGCTGGCCCGTGCTGCAGGCCGTTTTCCCCTCCAGGCACAGACAACCTTGAGCCTTGTGGCGCTGCTCAGTTTCAATCCTGGCCAATTCGGTGTTGACATCAAGGCCTTCAGGGCACCGGGCTGGCCATCGCAGCCAGGATGCGCTCTAATTTTGCCGACCTCTGGACTGGCCGAACCGGATGGCCTACTACCGCGCCCAGCTTCCTTTCCAGGCTGATAATCACGATGTGCACCGCCATCTGGCCGGCCATCTCCAGGCCATTGGCCTTGCAGTGGAACCAGGGCTGAGGGGTAAATCAGGGTTGCTGGCCACCGAGCCGCCCAGCCGCCAGATCGGCAGCCGTGAGCACGTGATCGTCCACTGCGATTGGAGTGAGCACGCCATTTCCGGTGTTGTTGATATCGAGTGCCGCAGTGATGAGTCGATGGCCCGGCGCCAGACCCATTGCCGCGAGGTGTTTGAGGCGGTGTGCCTGCGGTTGCTGCCCGACCTCGACGAGGGCAAGCAGCAGGCTGCCTGATGGCAGCTCCGCCTTAGAGCCCTCAAGAAGTGCGAACCTTTAAAACTGAGGCTGCTGCATCCGGGCCGCTTTGATCGCTTTCTCCGCCGAGCCCCTCTCGTGGCCGGACCTGGCTGCTCTGGCTGCCCCGCAGCCCGACTTGGTTGAGGGTCCCACCAGCGCCCAGGCCCGCCTGCGCCTCTTCGGCCAGCCTGAGTCGGCTGTGCGGGTGACGCTCTATCGCGACCATCACGCCTGGTGCC
Organism: Prochlorococcaceae cyanobacterium; assembly: GCA_046484965.1. Classification (GTDB taxonomy): domain Bacteria; phylum Cyanobacteriota; class Cyanobacteriia; order PCC-6307; family Cyanobiaceae; genus JAWOHV01. The sequence goes on along the minus strand of JAWOHV010000178.1, from coordinate 8,913 downwards.
CCTACTGCCAGAAGGTTTGGCTCTGGCTGGAGGAGAGACGGGTGCCTTATCGGATCCGCAAGGTGACGATGCACTGCTACGGCGAGAAGGAGCCTTGGTACCGCCAGCTGGTGCCGTCCGGCATGCTGCCGGCTCTGGAGCTCGATGGGCGCCTGATCATCGAAAGCGATCGGATTCTGGAGGCGCTTGAGGCGGCCTTCGCACCGCTGGGGGTTGGCATGGCTGATCCCCGGGTGCTGCCGCTGCGGCAGCTGGAGCGGCTGCTGTTCCGCGCCTGGTGTCAGTGGTTGTGCGTGCCGGCGGCAACGGCTGCGGCGGAAGAGCGGGCGATGACCCTTTTCGATCAGGTGGCCGCCCGCCTTGATCGGGCCCTGCAAGCTTCGGATGGTCCGTTCCTGCTGGCGCCGGCCGAGGCCGGCAGCGCCGATGGCTTCAGCACCGCGGATCTGGTGTTCATCCCCTACGTGGAGCGCATGCAAGCTTCACTTCGCTACTACAAGGGCTACAACCTGCGCGGTCGCCATGGCACCATCGATCGTTGGTTCGAGGCCCTCGAGCGGCGCCCCACCTATCTGGGCACCCAGGGGGATGCCCATACCCACGCCCACGATCTGCCGCCCCAGATGGGCGGTTGCTACGCCAGCGGCACTGAGCCCCAGCGGCAGCAGGCTGCCCTGATCGACTCGGGGCCATGGTGTGAGCCAGGGCCTGCAGGGGCTGCGGCGGAGGCCCTGGCCAGGGTTGTGCGCCACCACCGCACCCTGGTGGCCGTGAACCCCGATGAAGACAGCCGTTTTGAGCGTGCCCTGCGCTGTGCCTTGACCCGCCTGATCGAGGGGCGAGCTTGTGCTCCGCCGGTCGGATCGGCCGCTGGCCTGCGCTACCTGCGCGACCGCATCAGCGTCCCGCGCGACATGGGCCTGCATGCGGCCCGCCGGCTGCGTCAGGCTCTGGAGGACACCGCCAGCCTCGATGGCCCGGCACAGGGCCCGCCCCTTCCCAGCCAGCACCGCCGTGATCAGAACCCCGCTCCTTTCCTGGCTTGACTATGGCTTGCGCTGCGCGCTGGGGATCTCCGCTGCATCTGCGCTGGCGCTCGTCCCGGCGCCGGCCCTGGAGCTGCGGGGTCGCACCTACTTCAGCTCCCCACCGCTGAAGCTCACCTTTCGCAACTACTACTCCAACGCCTGGGAGGCGGGTGGGGAGTACTACTTCACCTTGCTGGTGCCGCCGGCCGCCGGAGCTTCCCTCGGCGGCCTGCGCATTCAGCAGAGCCATGGTGTGGATTGGAGTTTCCCGTTTCTGGTGGAACGCAGCAGGGCTTTTCTCGGAGAGCCGCGGCGGGAGGGACGTTCGCTGCCCCTGGAGGTGAGCTTCGAGGCGCAGGCGCGTTTGTTCATGATTCGCTTCCTCGAACCGGTGGCGCCCGGCCAAACGGTGACAGTGGCGCTGCGCCCCCAACGCAATCCAGGCCAGGCCGACACCTATCTGTTTGCCGTGACGGCCTTTCCGGATGGTCCGCAGCCTGAGGGAGCGCCGCTGGGCTTTGCGCGCATGCCGATCTACGACCCACGGCCTTTCTGAAGCTCTGGCGCCGCTGGCTTCGGCGCCTGGTAGGCGTTAAACCTCCGCCATGAGTCCCCCTTCGCGGCGCTGGTTGTGGGGCCTGGCAGCCTTGCTGGGCCTATGCCCTTTGGCTGCTGCGGCTGGCCCGGCTGCTGCTGTTCCGGCGGCTGGCGGTGCGCCGCCCTTGCCCCAGCAGGTGGTGGTTGGGGATCTGGGGCGCAGCCGTGAGCTCGATGCCGCCCGGCTGTCGCTTTTTCGCCCCGATCGGGGTGCCATCCCCGGCCAGCCCCTGCGGCTTCACTATCCCCTGAGCCTCGCCGCAGTGGAGCTTGATCCCTATGGCTGGCGCTATGCGCAGAGTCGGCAGGCCTGGCGGATGCACACGGGCCTCGATCTGGTGGTTGGGGAGGGAACGCCTGTGCTGGCGGCCCTCGCTGGTGTGGTGAGCCTGGTGGAGATGGTGGATGGCTACGGCCTCACGCTGATCCTTGAGCACGGCCGCGGTTGGCAGACCCTCTATGCCCACCTGGCTGATGTGGCGGTGCGTCCCGGAGAGCGGCTGGCGGCGGGGAGCCCTGTGGGGCGAGTCGGTCGCAGCGGCCAGGCGACCACGCCGCACCTGCACTTCGAGCTGCGCCGTCGCCAGGGAGATGTTGTGGTGGCGCTGGATCCAGCCCCCGTGTTGCTGCCTCCTCCCCGGCTCGATCAAGGCGAGGCTGGCGTCTGGGCCGGGCGCGGCCGGTAGCTGCGCTCCTGCAGGCAGGCGGGCAGGAACGCATACCAGGAGAGCAGGGAAGTGCGCCGCTCACTGACGAGGCCGGAATCGATCTGGTCGTCTTCGCCGGGGAGGGCCCCGAGCTGGGGTGAGCAGGTGTCCATCGCACCGCTGGCCACCCCGGCGATGCGGGCGAGCCGGAAATCGGTGGGTAGCTGCGCCATCACCCCGGCGGCGGAGAGGGTGCCATCTGCCGCATCGGCCAGCAGGGCAGAACGGAGCCCCTCCACCGCTTTGGCTGGCGCGGCGAAGGGGGCATAGCTGCCCACCTGGCTTGAGAGGAACTGCTCCCCCTCCCTGCTGCGCAGGTAGGCCGCCAACAGGGCCAGATCGATGCTGTAGGGCTTGATCAGGGCCCGGCGCAGGGGTTCGGCCGACCAGCCGGACCGTGCCACGAGGACAGCAAGGCTGCGGTCGCTGATCTTGCCATCAACAAGGAAGGAGAGCAGCTGGGCGTAGCTGGTGGTCCAGACGCCGGCTCCGGTGCTGGCTCGGCTGGGGCTTTTGGGCTCCAGGCCAGCAGGGCTTGGATTGGCCGCTGGGGAGCGGGGTGCGGCAGTGGCGTAGAGCTGGCTGAGGGCAACCAGGGCAAGCGCCACAAATGCAGGGCAGACTGGAGAAGCGGTACGCCTCAATGCTCCGGGGCTGCAGCAACAATTGACCCTAGAAGGCTCAGCTGCCCGGGTGGCGCAGGGTGCGCCAGTTGCCGCTGCCGGTGCTCACCTCCACGCCGATATTCATCGGGCCGGTCTGGGGTCCGAACTGTTCGCACCACCAATCGATCGCTTCACTCCAGGCGGCATCAAGGGTGTCGTAGAGATCGTCGAGCACGGGATGGGGCCCGCCTTCCTGGTCCACGAGGCGATAAAGCCGCGGCTGCTGCAGGCGGCTGGCGCCCGATCCGTTGATCGGGAGTTGGCTAGGGAAGGCCATCGGCCTCGCTGTGGTGATCTCAGCATAGTTTGGGCTGTGTGACAGATCCCGACTGTCACCTTCACTACGTGTTCGGGTAGCTGCCGGCAGGAACGCCGTTGGCTACGAGGGTCTTGCGGGAGCGACGCAGTTCATGAAGGCCCTCGAGCTGGTTGTGGATCCCCACCAGCTGGCTGCGGATGTGCTCGGCGTCATCGATCCGCACGAGATCGAGCAGCATCGATTCGATCTGGGCCTTGCAGGCGATCAGCACGCGGCAGTCGCTGGTGCCGGGTTCGTAGCTCATGGCTGTCATCGGAACTGAACTATCCCAGCGAACGACGGCGCCTGCTGTTGTGTCTGTCGCTGCAGAACGCGAAGGCCGGGGTCCGAGCTTGAACCTCTGCTCAATGTGCCACTCTTGCTCGGTGCGCTGCTGAGTTCTGGAGCTATGGCCTCAGCCCAAACCGCACCTCAAAGCTCCGGTTCGATCTGGCAACACAAAAGCTGGTGGTGTCAGCCCTGGTCAATTCTGCTCAGCGGTTGCCTGGCCATTGCCGCCAGCTGGCTACTTCTACAACTCTGGTGGCTCAGCGCCTTGGTTGCTCTGGTGGTGCTGGCCTGGTGGGGCTTATTTCTGGTGCTGATGCCGGCTGCTTGGCGTCAACAGCTGGCTGCTGGGAATCTGAATGCTGAAGAACCAGGCTCCTGAGGTTGCTTGGGGCTGGACTCGGGCCGGAAGCTCAGGCCACGGGCTGCATCAGGCCGCCGCCGGGGTTGGAGTCGTCGTCGTCGTTTTGCTCCTCGCCCTGCAACAGCGCGAACATGCCCAGGGCGAGAACGCTTACCAGAGCTGAGATCAGCCCGTAGGCACCCTGCAGGTCGCCGCCCACTTCGATCAGCTCACCCATGACCTTCGTAACATAAGGTCTCAGAATTGTAACGAAGGTTTGCGGCGATCGTGGCTGCTAGGGGTGGGTCCAGCGCGGTGGTGGATCTGATGCAGGTGCTGTTCGTCCACCAGAACTTCCCCGGCCAGTACCGCCACCTGGCGGCGGCCCTGCGGCAGCGCGGCGATCAGGTGCTGGCCATCGGTGGTCCCACCGCCCAGGCCCTGCCAGGGATCCCTTTGCATCGCTACGACCCCCTGCCGGCCGGGGGCGTGCCCGCCTGCCACCCGTGGGCGGCGGATTTTCAAACCAAAATCCTGCGCGCTGAGGCCGTGGGCCGGCTGCTGGCGCGGTTGATCGGCGAGGGTCTGCAGCCCGATCTGGTGGTGGGCCACCCCGGCTGGGGCGAGCTGCTCGGTATCAAGGACCTGCTGCCCGCGGTGCCCGTGCTCCACCAGGTGGAGTTTGTGTATCAGATGGATGGCGGTGATGTGGGTTTCGATCCGGAATTCAGCTCCCCGGATTGGGCAGCCCGCACGCGCCTGCGGCTCAAGCGCGCCCCCCAGCTGCTGGCCTTCCACGACCTCGACTGGGGCCTGGCCCCCACCGCCTGGCAGGCCTCCACCGCACCGGCTGAATTCCGCGATCGGATCAGCGTGATCCACGAGGGCATCGACACCGAGCTGATCGCGCCCCGGCCAGATTCCTCGATCAGCCTGCAGAGGGCCGGTGTGAGCTTCCGGCCGGGCGATGAGCTGGTGAGCTTCGTGGCCCGCAACCTCGAGCCCTACCGGGGCTTCCATGGGTTCATGCGCATGCTGCCGCGGCTGCAGCAGCTGCGGCCCAACGCCCATGTGCTGATCGTGGGCGCCGAGGGGGTGAGCTACGGCAGCCCGCCGCCGGGCGGCGGCAGCTGGAAGCAGTTGATGCTGCAGGAGCTGGGGGGGCGGCTCGATCTGAGCCGCATCCATTTCGTGGGCCAGGTGCCCCATCCGGTGCTGCACGACCTCTTCCGGGTGGCGGCCTGCCACGTGTATCTCACCTATCCCTTTGTGCTCAGTTGGAGCCTGCTGGAGGCGATGGCTTGCGGCGCCGTGGTGATCGGCTCGGCCACCCCGCCGGTGCAGGAGGTGATCCGCCACGGCGAGAACGGCCTGCTGGTGGATTTCTTCGCTGGCGAGGCCCTTGCCCAGCAGATCGCGGCGGTGCTGGCGGATCCTGCTGCCCATCGCCCCCTGGGGGAGGCGGCCCGCCGCGATGCGGTGGCCGGCTACGACCTCAGAACGGTGTGCCTGCCGCGGCAGCTGGAGCTGCTGGATCGGTTGGCGGGGTCGCCAGGGGTTTGAAGAACTGCGCAGTGCCCAGGCTGTAGGCGCTGCGAATGACGGCTTCGGCGATCAGAATGTCAGCCCAGCTGAGCTTGTGTTGAAGTGCCACTTGGTGGGCATCGAGGAGGACCTGGCCGGCGGAGATGGCACCGGTATTGATGATTGGCTTGCGGGGCTCGCCGCTTTTCCGCTGCAGGGTGAGGGCCTCGAATGCTTTGCCGCAGGGGGCAACATCGATCTTGATTGCCATCAGCTCCATGCCAAGTCTTCCAGGGTCGAGGCCATTCATAAACAGATTAGAGCAGGATCTGATCGTGAATGGCTTTTTTGAATCGCCCACTTAACGCACACGACCAGAGGCCCTCGCGATTGCGATTCCGAAATTATCCTGGCAAGTCTTGTCGATTTTGGAAATGTAGTTGAAGGCTATCACCGTTCTTGGTGGAACTGTGAGCAGCGATCAAGGTGGCCTCGATGATGGTGCCTTGCTTCATGGCCATGCCCCGTTGCTTGAGGTGGGCTTTAACCGTCTCATCGACGAAGTCTTCTGCGCAGCAGTGGATCTGCTTGCCGAGGACGTACTTCTCAAGCAAGTGTCGAAACGCCAGGATCGTGGTCTCATCAGGAATCCGGTCGCTGATCAGGTTAATCCCTGCAAAGCGGCGCATGGTCGGCACTTCGATCAGCGCAAGCAAGCAGCGCCTGCCAAGGAACCACCTGCTCCATCTCATGGAGAAACTTCTCGCGCTATTGGGCTGTCGTCTGCCAGTAATCGCTAAAGCCGAGCTGCTTTCCAAGCATCACTCCAGTCCTGGCAAGCGATCAGGCCCCTATCCTCCCGCAGTTGGGCTGAGTTTCCGGAGTCTCCCTAACGACTAAGAGGCTCATTCCTGCAACGCGTATCTATTTATACGGCTTTATTGTGACTGCGGTCACTTCCGGCCCGCAATTTAGTATCCTTATTGTGATTGTGGTCACATTCAGTCCGCCAAGCGGTGCAAATGCTCGACCACTTGATATCTTATGTTTGTACCTTGTGCAGGGTATGACCTGTTGGCTGTGTATGCGGTCGGAGAAAGATGCCGCGGTATCAGTTGCATTCAACGGTGGATCGATTGCTGCAAATCAGTTCATTGCCTGGCCCCCGCTGCGCCGTCTTGGCCCCTTTTTTCTCGTTCCAGGTACTGCGGCGCCCCTCGCCGCCGTCAAAGCCCTGCTCTGGGCAGGAGAGAGTGCTTTGGCCCTCCGCCAGGGGCGGCCGCTGCGAGGCCCCAGCGACATGCTGATCAACAGCGGGGTCTGCAAGATAGTGGGGAAGGGCATTGTCGGCAAATACCGTACCCCCATAGCCGTGCCGGTGAGCCTGAAGAACCGCGGCGGAGTGATGCGGATGTCGCTGTCGGGGATCAGTGTGTCCGTTGGCGGCAACTTCTGCACAGTAAGGCGCGTAGGCCTCACCACCCAGATGGAGCTGGTGTTGGATCGCAACCTGCTGAAAGACACCGTTAAGCCACTGCTCACGCTCAGTGGAGATACCCTTAAAGCGCATGCTGACATTAACGAGTCCAGCAGAGAACCGGGCACACCTTCGCTGGGTCCATGCGGCAGCACCGCAGAGGCCAGCCTTGCTCCCGATCCAGCAGAAGAGGATGAAAATCGACGGCTAGCAGGTGCGACGACAGCTACACAAAGCCATGGATTTACACCTCTCACCAGTGGTTTGATCCATGCTGCCGAATCCTTGACAGCCTCTGTTCAATCCACGTCATTCAACGCGTGGATGTCGCGGGCTTGGCCGGAACTCATCGCCGTGGCCGTTGGCCTCTGCAGCAACCCTGGCTTGGATTCGACGGTCTCTGTCTGGGGCCTTCTCGCGCTCTCCATCGTCATTCGCCTGAGCTGGAGCTGCGCCGAACTGCTCCATGGCGCCGGGCACACCTTTGTGCGGGCGCTGGTCGACGGCGACGCCTCGGCGTTGCGGTGGGCAAACCTGTTGGAGCACCGCTCAGGGGCCGAGCTGCTCAGCAGGCTGGTGCCACTGGCCCCGACTGGCCTGGCCGATGGATCAGTCCTGCCCTTCCCCTGGCTTGAGGTAGGTGCGCCCACCCCGTGGCGCGTGCGGCTGAAGGCAGCCGGCGGTTTGGTGTTCAATTCCCTGGCGATCATGGCGCTGATGGGGCCCCTCGCCGATGGCCTGCCCCCGGAGATTGTGGCCGCTGCGATCGCCGCCAATGGGGCGCTGCTGCTGGCATCCCGCTCCGATTGGAGCGCAATGTTGAGTGGCCGCGCCAGCCGGCTCCACTGCGGCAACTTCGGCCTGATCAGTGGCCCGGTCCCATCCACACCTGGCGAACTCCTGCCGCCCTGTGCGATCAAGCGCCTGCGCACCATGGGCCTGCAAACCGAAATCCGCGGCGCCCAGGCGGCTGGCGCTTTGCTCTTGATTGGCGATCGCCAGGGGGCTCCCAACTTCGTGGGTCACAAGCTGGTCAACGCCAAGCGGGGCCATCTCACCGCCGCCTTGGAGGCTGGCTTCGCCCGCCGCCGCCGCGAGGTCGCCCGGGTTGGCTGCCGCCCCCTGCCCACCGGTCTGCTGGCTGCCTGCCACTACCGCTTCGGCACAAGCAGTCCGCCAGCGCTGATTGAGACCCACTGGCATCGCTGGTGCCCCGCCCAACGGCGGCGTCTCTGGAGCCGTACGGCGGGGCGTTGGTCCAGCGCCTGGCGCACCGTTGAACACCGCATTACCCACAACGGCGACTTCGAGCACTACAAATTGGCGACGGCCGAACTGGAGTTCACCGACGTGGGCCGCTGGTTGGAGCGGGTGCTGCACCAGGGCCATGCGGCAGTGGGGGACTCGCCCAAGATTGCCGGCCTGATGGATCTGCTGATCACCCAGGGGGATTGGTATGCGGCGGTGCGCCTCGCGGCCCAACAGGTGTTCCCCCACGACGGCCCGGCGCCCTCTTCTGAGGAGCTGGAACGCTGGACGGCCTCCTTTGAGGCGGGCTTCCAGGCGGTGCTGGCGGATCATCCCTGGGCCGCCTTCGTTCCCGGCGATCCCGCCGTTCATCGACTCACGGATCAGATCCTGCTCTGGCTCGCGAATGACATTCGGCTGGGCCGCCAGGGCCCGGAGCTGCTGCGCCGCTGGATCGACGCCAGCATTGAAGCGTTTCTGCGCAACGATCCTTATCGCGCGGTGATGCAGTTCATGGAGCTGGCCCGGGGCAGCTTCGGGCTGGTGGTGGTCTCCTCCACCTGGCCCGACCGGTTGGTGCTCGCCAGCCTTGGCCAGCCGATCACACTTGGCTTCGATCCAGCGGCACCGCTGGCGGTCTACGCCTCCGAACCGGCGGCGGTCGATGCCGTGCTGGCCGGAGTTCGTGGCGCCTACCGGATCGACCTCGATCAAAACGCGGGTGAGGTGGCGGTGCTC
>JAWOHV010000105.1:0-6126 GCA_046484965.1 Prochlorococcaceae cyanobacterium | reverse complement strand
CCCTCCACGCCGCCGCCGCCACCGGCGCGGCTGCCGGTGCTGATCGGATCGGAGATCAGCATCTGGAACGAGCCCTCGTAAACCGGCGCCGTGATCCGTTTGTAGAGCGCCAGAACCGTGCTCAGGGCCAGCACCGTGCCACCCACCGCCAGCGCCAGCCGCTGGCGACGCCGCACCGCTTGCCAGAGCTCCTGAAGGTTGAAGCCCTCCTCCCGCTCGCCGGGCAGCTCATGCACCTGCACCAGGTCGGTGACCGGCACCATCGCGCTCGAGGCCGCCACCGGCAGGGCTCCGCCAGCCTGGGGATTGGGAGTTAACATTCCAGCCTGATTAGGCACCAGTTCAGCCACGACGCTCAATCCCTACCCAGATATCTCCAAACCATAGACATGGAGTAGCCAAACGTCAGGCAGCTGGCTTGATCGGATGGGGCGCCTCTGTGCCAGCCACCAATCTGACCAGGTGGGCGAGCTCCATTTAGATGGCTAATTTGCGCTCAATACCTCCCTTTGGCGATGCCTCGCCTCATACCGATAACCCCACTGGCCGGCGGCTCCCTGCTGATCGCCTCCAGCATCGCCCTGGTGCCCTTGGCACCAGGGGTGGCGGCCGTGACACCGGCAAAATTAACGCCGATCCAGCAGGCCCACAGCAAGCCGGCTGCCAAGCCTGCGGTTGTACCTGCAGCTGTTCCTGCGGTTGTTCCTGCAGCTGTTCAAGTTGAGGCGACCACACCGCTGCCTGTTCAGCCCGCTGAACGCGCCGCCCGCAGCGCCCCGCCGCCGCCACGCGTCCTGCCTGAGGTGCAGGACGACGTGTACATCCTCGGCGCCGGCGACGGCCTCACCCTGCGCTTCCTCGGTGCCGCCGAGCTCACGGGCCCTGTGCAGATTCTCAACGACGGCACCGCCTCACTGCCCCTGCTAGGGCCGGTGCGCCTGGCCGGCCTTTCGCTGGCCCAGGCCACCAACTGGCTCGAATCCCTCTACAAGCGCCAGCTGCTGCGCCCTGAACTGCAGCTCACCCTCACCACACCGCGGCCGCTGCGCATCTCGGTGGTTGGTCAGGTGGAGCGCCCCGGCCTCTACACCCTCACCACCAGCGAACAATCCGCCACCGAGGCAGCCGTATCGATCACCGGCCTGCCCACCCTTGTTGATGCGATTCAGAAGGCCGGCGGCATCACCCCCTTCGCCGACCTGCGCAACGTGACCCTGCAGCGCCGCCTGCCCGGCGAGGTGCCGCGCTTCAAGCGCGCCCGGGTGAACCTGATGGACCTGATCCTCGAAGGCGACCAAACCCAGAACCCCCTGCTCTTCGACGGCGACACGATCCGCCTCGAGATCGCCACCGAGCCGGTGCTGGAAACGATCGAGCTCTCCGAAACCACCCTCGCCCCCACCTCGATCAACGTGAACGTGGTGGGTGAGGTGGTGTCTCCCGGCACCAAAGCACTGCCATCGGCCACGCCGCTGATCCAGGCAATCCTGGCCGCCGGTGGTGCCGTGAACTGGCGCGCCAACCGCACCAACGTGGAGCTGGTGCGGATCAACCGCAATGGCACCGCCACCCGCCGCTCCTATCCCCTCAACCTCTCCCAGGGCGCCTCAAACCGCTTCAACCCACCGCTGCGCAACGGCGACACAGTGATCGTGAACCGCTCCGGCCTGGCCCAGGTTTCTGATGCGATCAACGCCGTTGGCCAGCCGCTCACCGGCATAGTGAACGCCGCCAGCCTTTACCAGCTGATTCGCGACAACAACGACAACAACTGATCCGGAGCAGCAGCGTGACTGCCTTGGACTTCGACTGGGTGATCCGAGGGCGCCTCGCGCTTGGATCAGCACCGGTTCGCAGCGCCCATCTGTTCCAGCTGCGGGAGGAGGGTGTGCGCAGCATCCTCAGCCTCTGTGCCAGCAGCGAGGCGCCACCGCCGCCCGGCCTCGAAGCCCAGTTCCACTGCCGCCGCGTGGTGCTCGCCGACCACCGCAGCAGCCTCAGCAACACTGCCGCCGAGCTGCTGTTCGCCGTGCAAACGCTCGAGCAGCTCGAAGCGGAGCTGGCGCCGGTGTTCGTGCACTGCGTGGCATCGGTGGAACGCTCGCCGCTGGTGTGCATCGCCTGGCTGATGCGCCAGCGGCACCTTTCCCGCCTGCAGGCTCTCGATTACATGATGGCCATTCACCCACTCAGTTCGCCACTCACATCCCAGCTGCAGCTGCTGGAGGCGATCGGCCAGGAATCCCTACCAAAACCGCAGAATCTTCTACCGGAAGATTGGCGTCATGCTTGAAAAGGTTGGCATGGTGCTCGAAATCGAGCCATCCCGGGCTACTTCTCAGCATCTATGCAGTGTGCTCACCAACACCATTCATGCAGCAACGGCCGCAGCAGCCAGCATGAATTGTGATCTGAGGCGCTTGAGCATCGCTCGCGCCCGTTCAGTGCCGGGTAGCGGGCCGCCATAGCCCCTTGCCGCTCCGGCCCGCTCCACTACCAATATCTGTGATCACTCCATGTCTGTAGCACCACCCTGTGGCAAAACCGCCCTGATCACCGGCATCGCCGGCCAGGACGGCTCCTATCTGGCCGAGCTGCTGCTCGAGAAGGGCTACACGGTGCATGGCATCAAGCGCCGCGCCAGCAGCTTCAACACCCAGCGCATCGATCACCTCTACCAGGATCCCCACGAAACGGGCTCCCAGGGTCAACCGCCGCGCCTGGTGCTCCACTACGGCGACCTCACAGACAGCTCCAACCTGATCCGGATCATCCAGCAGGTGCAGCCCGATGAGATCTACAACCTCGGCGCCCAGAGCCATGTAGCCGTTTCCTTCGAGAGTCCGGAGTACACCGCCAACTGCGACGCCCTCGGCCCGCTGCGCATCCTCGAGGCCGTGCGCATCCTCGGCCTATCGAGCAAAACCCGCATCTACCAGGCCTCCACCTCCGAGCTCTACGGCCTGGTGCAGGAGATCCCCCAGAAGGAGAGCACACCCTTCTATCCCCGCTCGCCCTACGGCGTGGCCAAGCTCTACGGCTACTGGATCACGGTGAACTACCGCGAGGCCTACGGCATGTATGCCTGCAACGGCATCCTCTTCAACCACGAATCACCGCGCCGCGGCGAAACGTTTGTAACCCGCAAGATCAGCCGCGGCCTGGCCCGCATCGATGCCGGCCTCGACGACTGCCTCTACATGGGCAACCTCGATTCGCTGCGCGACTGGGGCCACGCCCGAGATTATGTGGAGATGCAGTGGCGCATGCTCCAGCAGCAAGGCCCCCCGGAAGACTTCGTGATCGCCACCGGCCGCCAGGAGACGGTGCGCCGCTTCATCGAACTCACGGCCCTCGAGCTCGGCTGGGGCGGCATCGACTGGCAGGGAGAGGGCGTGAACGAGATCGGCCGCCGCGCCGGCAGCAATGAGGTGGTGGTGCGCATCGACCCGCGCTACTTCCGCCCGGCTGAAGTGGAAACCCTGCTCGGCGATCCGACCAGGGCCCGCGAGAAGCTCGGCTGGACGCCCACCACCACCCTCGAAGAGCTGGTGGCCGAAATGGTGGCCGCCGATAAGGAGGAAGCCAAAAAAGAAGCGATCCTGCGGCTCAAGGGCTTTGCGGTGGTGGGCTCGATGGAAAACCCGCCCACCAGCCCGCTGGCCATCGAGCAGGCGCGCGGGGGGCCGGGCAGATGAGCAGCTCCCCAGCCATCTCGCCAAGCCTGATCTCGCAAACCCTGATCTCGCAAACCGACCGCATCTTTGTGGCCGGCAGCCGCGGCATGGCCGGCAGTGCCATCCTGCGGGCCCTGGCCGCAGCAGGCTATGGCGATCCAGCCAGCGGCGGAGCGCTACTCACCCCGAGCCGCAGCGAGCTTGATCTGCTCGATCCGGTAGCCGTATCCGCCTGGTTTGCTCGGGAATGCCCGGCAGTGGTGGTTCTCGCCGCCGCCAAGGTGGGCGGCATCCATGCCAACGCCACCTACCCGGCCGACTTCCTGCTCGAGAACCTCAAGATCCAGAACCATGTGATCGAGAGCGCCTGGCGCTCCGGTGTGCGGCGGCTGCTGTTTCTGGGCTCGAGCTGCATCTACCCCAAGTTCGCCGAGCAACCGATCCGCGAGGAGGCCCTGCTCACTGGGGCTCTTGAGCCCAGCAACCAGTGGTATGCGATCGCCAAGATCGCCGGCATCCAGCTCTGCCGCGCCCTGCGCGCCCAGCACGGCTTTGATGCGATCAGCCTGATGCCCACCAACCTCTACGGCCCGGGCGACAACTACCACCCCACCAACTCCCACGTGCTGCCCGCCCTGATCCGCCGCTTCCATGAGGCGGCCGCACGGGGCGATGCGGCCGTCAGCTGCTGGGGATCGGGCAGCCCCCGCCGCGAATTCCTGCACGTCGACGACCTGGCCGCCGCCGCCCTGTTCTGCCTCGAGCACTGGGATCCGGCGGCCCCAGGCGCCCCCAGCGATGACGCCGGCTCAGCGCTGGAGTTCCTCAACGTGGGCAGCGGCAGCGATCTCACGATCGCCGAGCTGGCCGCCATGGTGGCGTCCGCCACCGGCTTCAAAGGCGCCATCCACTGGGACAGCTCCCAGCCCGATGGCACCCCCCGCAAGCTGCTCGATGTGAGCCGCCTCGCCGGCCTCGGCTGGCGGGCCTCAATCCCCCTGGAGCAGGGGCTTGCTGCCACAGCAGCCCTGTTCCAACAGCAACAGGCTGAACCCTCCCTGCGCCGCTGAGCACCTGCCATGGCCTTCTCTTTGCTGCCAACGCCGCTGAGACGCAATGTTCGCCGCCTGCTCGAGGTGTTCCTCGACCAGAGGCCCGCCTCGCGCCTGATCCGCCACACAGCCCGGCAACAGTGGAAGCTGATCGCAGTCAATATGACGAGCAGCATCGGCCAGGCCCTTACCGAAGGTGCCACCTTGGGGGTGATCTTCATGGCCGTGGAGTGGATCTCGGAAAACAGCAAGTCGGCTGGAGGGATGGTCTCAAAAACCAGCCCGTTGTTGAACGCCATCCCCGGGCTGGAGGGCCTGCTGCATACCTTGCCGTCGGCGGCGACGTTCATCGCCCTGATGGTGTTGGCCCTGGCGCTGCAGATCGGCCAAAGCCTAACCCTCTACCTCAATAGCGTAAGCCTCGAATACTTCATGGCTCGCTGCAGAGCTGTTGTAACTGGTCGCATCCACACTCAGATCCTCTCATTCAGCTTTCCCTGTGCCAGCAGTTACCGCATAGGCAACCTGAGTGAATTCGTGAGCAAAGGCCCAGAGGCCGTAGCAACCCAGATCAACATCATCAACCAGCTACTCGTGGGTTTATTGATGATTGCCATGTATCTGGCAATCCTGCTCAAGCTTTCACCATGGCTGATGCTTGCCGCGCTGGGATTGAGCGCAGTAATCGGTCTTGTCCAAAAACAGTTGCTGCCCCGCATCCGCCTTGCAGCAAACAGGGTTGTTGATATAGAGGTATCAGTTAACAGCCGAGTCATTGAAGACATTCAGGCTCTTCGACTACTCCACAGCAGCGGCCAACTTCAGATGGCCATCAACCGCCTCAAGGGCAGCCTGCGGGATCTCGAACTGAGCCTGCGTCGCCGCGGCAAACTTGTTCAGATTATCGATCCGGTATCCAGGGTGTTACCGGTGGCGGCCTTTGCGCTGATAGCTACTCTCAGCCTAGTCGTATTTGACAACCGCAGCGCCGGCGTTCTGCCAAACCTTGTAACATTTATGCTGGCGCTGCAGCGGCTCAATTCCCGACTTTCCGGGATATCCTCCTGCTTCAATGGTTTATCTGCTAACAGTGGCAACATTAACTTTCTCAACAAGATTCTCGAACCTAGAGATAAGCAGTTCCGGCGGATCGGAGGCACCTCATTCGCCGGCATCAAGAGAAATATAAGCTTCGAGAACGTTGAATTGCGCTACACCGACAACCTTGCCCCCGCCCTCTCACGCCTTAACTTCAGTTTGCCGAAAGGTCACACTGTGGCCCTCGTTGGTGGCAGCGGTGCCGGCAAAAGTTCCATTGCCGACCTGCTGGTTGGCCTCTACAGCCCAAGCGAGGGGAGAATCCTGATCGATGGCATCGACCTTGAAACAATCGATCT
>JAWOHV010000081.1:0-14371 GCA_046484965.1 Prochlorococcaceae cyanobacterium | reverse complement strand
TGCTCACCCACACTCCAGACGCTGTTGACCAGGCCCAAGGGCCGGCCACCCATGGCGGCGATGTCGCTGAGGTTCACCAGCACAGCACTCCAGCCGGCGAACCAGGGGTCGTCATCCACCAGATCCGGGTGCATCCCTTCACAGGCCAGCAGCAGAGCGCCGCTCTGTGCCGGTAGCAATGCCGCGTCATCGCCGAGCAGGGCAGCGACACCAAGCTCGGGGAAGGGTTGGTGGGCAAAGACAGCTGCCGCTGCCTGGATGTCGCGTTTTGCCTGCAGGCCACTGAGGGCCCTGAGCTGGCCTGCCAGGTTTGGATCTTTGACGCTTCTCATGCAACCTGCAGGCTGTAGGGACGGCGCTCTTTTGAGGGCAGGTAGTAGTGCAGATCAGCCTCCATCAGGTGATGACGGATGCCTTGGATCTCCAATTCATCGATGGATGACCAGTGCAGCCGTTGGAAGAAGCTCACGTTCTGAATCTGCACGGTGGCCAGAAAACGATCGCAACCCCAGCCATGGGCCGTGGTGACCGCTTTCCAGATCAACCCTTTGCCGATCTGGTTGTGGCGGCGGAAGGCGTGATGAACGCCGAGGCGACCCCCATACCAGAGACGGGGGCTCTGCTCCACGATCCGCACAACACCAACCACCTGGCCGCCATGGCTCTCCCCGTGGTGCATGGCCGCGATCGGATAGGCGAGCTCGTCGAGCTCGTCGAGATCGCTGGCTTCAAAGAGGTGCTGCTCTTCGCAGAAGATCGCACTGCGCAGTTGCCAATAACCCTCGATCAAGGCTGATCTTGGCCTCAGCAGGTGAAGTGAAAAGCGATCAGAGCTTGTCGTGGGCGAGAGACGGAAGTCATCGGCGTCGATGCCGATCCCCCAACGCACCGAAGGGGTGAAGACGGCCGGCGCTGAACTGGGGCTTCGGCCGATGTCATGGCTGCTGGGATCAATGAAGAACATGGGTCTCAACGATCGGTTTCAAACAACGACAGGGCTGAACAGGCACCGCACTTGGCACATCCGGCGGCCATGGCCTCAGCGCTGATATCCGACTCCCTGAGCCGGTCCGCAACCGCGGCGTAGATCTCCACCATGAAGTCGGTGGATGGAGCGGGGTGGTCCTCAAGGGGAGTCCCCGAGATCGGCACGAAGGGCACTACAAAGGGGTAAACCCCCAGCTCAATCAGCTTTTTGCTGCAGCTGATCAGCGACTCGGCACTGTCGCCGAGCCCGGCCAACAGGTAGGTGGAGACCTGGCCGCGACCGAAGACCGCCACAGCCTGTTCGAAGGCGCGGTAGTAGGCGTCGAGGCTGATCTCGGATTTGCCCGGCAGAATCCGGCGCCGCACCTCTTCCTCCACAACCTCCAGATGCATGCCAAGGCTGTCGACCCCGGCCTGTTTCATGCGCGAGTACCAGATCGGATCTTCAGGTGGTTCGCACTGCGCCTGGATGGGAATGTCCACTCGCCTTTTCACAGCCATGGCGGTTTCAGCCATCAGGCGCGCCCCCCGGTCGTCGCTGTTCGGGGTGCCGGTTGTCATCACGAGCTGCTTGATGCCATCCAAGCGAACGGCGGTTTCAGTCACCTCCGCGATCTGCTCTGGTGTCTTGCGGATGATCGTGCGGGAGTCCTCAAGGGATTGCTCGATGGCACAGAACTGACAGGAGTCGGTTCGATCGCGGAAGCGAATGCAGGTCTGAAGCAGGGTGGTGGCCAACACATCCCGCCCGTGCAGGAGCGCGATGGATCGATAGGGGGTGCCGTCGGCCGTGGAGAGGCTGTAGAAGGCGGGTTCGCTCGTGACAGCTACGGAGCTGAGCGTCTCACTGGCACGGCTGGCGAGTGCGATGCCGCCCTGCGGATCGGCCTCCAGGCTGTAAGGAGAGGATTTCGATGCCGCGTTGTAAACGGGCACCATCACGGTGGTGCCATCGATCGTGATAGCTCGGTGATCGGAAGGGCCAGCGCCCCCACGCCGGCCTTGGTTGCCAGGGAGTGCAGGCTCGGCCACCCCATGCACCTGCAGCTCCGTGATCAAGCGACCCAGTTCAGACATCACTCATTTCCTGGTTGAAGGTCATCAACGCCGCGGCATCGAGCGGCTCCGCAGCCATTCCCATGGCAGAAGCCTGTGCGGCGGGTGTGTGATTGATGCGAAGGCTCAGTAGATCAGGGCGGCTGTAATGCCCCACGCTGTCCATCATTCGTTTGCGTTTGGTGATCAGGGCACGATCCAGTTCGGCGATGGCGAGCCCTTCGCCATCGGGCAGGGGGCCCGCCAGATAGCGCCCCTCGGGGCTGATCACAGCGGTGTGGCAACCACCCTGAAACGCCTTGTGCAAAGAGGTGTCGGCCGTGATGGTGCTGTAGTCGTCGGGGTCGAGCCAGCCTGTTGAGCAGATCACAAAGCAGCCGGCCTCCAGCGCGTGATGCCGCATGGTGACGGCCGTCTGTTCGCTGAAGATCGGACCCACCAGGGAGCCAGGAAACTGTGCGCAATGGATCTCCTCGCCCTGGGCCATCAAGGAGAAGCGGGCCAGGGGGTTGTAGTGCTCCCAGCAGGCGAGAGCACCCACCTTGCCGAGCCTGGTGGAAACAACTTTCAGACCAGATCCATCCCCTTGCCCCCACACCATGCGCTCGTGGTAGGTGGGTGTGATCTTGCGGCGTTTGAGCACGATTTCGCCGCCGGCGTCGATCAAGAGCTGGGTGTTGTAGAGACTGCCGCCATCGCGTTCGTTGATTCCCAGCAGAACGTGCATGCCGTGTTGCCGAGCTGCTGCAGCAACGGCATCGGTGGCTTGACCAGGCACCGTAACGGCCTGCTCATAGAGCGCCAGATGGGAGCGCCCCATCAGCACGGCAGGCTCCACGAACGAGAAGTAGGGGTAATAGGGGAGAAACGTTTCGGGGAAAACGATCAGCTCCACCCCTTCGCCTGCCGCCTCCTCCATAGCCAACAGCAGGCGCTGAACTGAGCCTTCCAGGCTGAAGAGAACCGGGCGGATCTGAGCTGCAGCAACCTTGATCGTGTTGACCATGTAGGCAGATGACGGGAAGAATCAGAGGGTCCAGGTGTCGAGAATGAAGGCATTCTCCTTGCGATGCATCAACACGATGTCGAGAACATCGAGCGGGTTGACCGGCCGGATTCCGGGCATCAAAGCGCCTTCGCCATGGCCGTAGAGAGCCTGCAGGGCAAACCGGCAGGCATACACCTTGCCGCCCTGATCCATGAACTTCTGCAGACGTGCATTGAAGTTGAGATGGCCATCGAAGGCCGCATCCCCAAGCTTCGGGAAACCGCGCTGAACGCCAAGCGTGACCCCGGGGCCGTAAAGAAGAATTGATGTTTCAAATCCCTTGTTAATCAGGCGACTTGCCTGGAGCAGGTTCACCAGGCCGATGGAGCCTTCGAAGGCCACCGTGTGAAAGGTGATCAGTGCTTTCTCGCCCGGTTCGGCTTTGACATCGGGAAAGACCTTCTCCTCGTAATCAACCAGAAAATCGCCCGGCTCGTTGGCAGGACGGCTGACTGCAGGCATGGGGGCTTGAGAGGCTGAATGCGAACTGAGCATTGCCTTACGAGGCCGGGCGGAAATGTCGCCGATGCCACCAACAGGCTTATTCGGCGAGATCTGTGCTGCTTTGGCGGTTTCGTGCGCATCGATACGGATTTATAAGTTTGATGAGTTGAGGATGAAATGTTGCCGTTGCTGGCTACCTGTGAACGTATGCCCTCAAGCTCGACACCATGGCGTTGTGGTAATCGGTGGCGGCCAGGCAGGCCTTTCTGTTGCGCACGCCCTGCAGAATCGGGGCGTCAGGCCCGTGGTGCTCGAAAGGAACAGAGTTGGCTACGCGTGGGATCAGCAGCGTTGGGATTCGTTCTGCCTGGTAACACCAAACTGGCAATGTCGTTTGCCGGATTTTCCCTATGACGGCCCAGACCCGGAAGGGTTCATGGTGAAGTCGGAGATTGTTGCCTACATGCAGCGCTTCGCTGCGTTCGTGGGTGCCGATGTGCGTGAGGGTGTAAGCGTCGATCGACTCGCGCACAACGGCACTGGCTACCGCTTATTCACATCTGAAGGCGAGATCCTGGCTGATCATGTTGTAGTGGCTACAGGGGGCTATCACGCTCCCCGCCGGCATCTGGAATCACCACGTCTGCCTTCATCCACGCTGCAGCTGGATGCCCGTGAGTACCGCAATGCTGCATCTCTGCCTGAAGGCCCGGTTCTGGTGGTGGGCAGCGGACAATCGGGGTGTCAGATTGCGGAGGATCTGTTCCTCGACGGTCGTGAAGTGCATCTGAGCGTGGGTTCCGCACCACGCTCACCCCGCCGCTATCGCGGCAAGGATGTGGTGGATTGGCTCGATCGCATGGGCTATTACTCCATGCCGATCGATGAGCATCCCGACCCACGGGCCGTTCGCTCCAAGACCAACCACTACCTCACCGGTCGCGATGGGGGCCGAGAGATAGACCTGCGGGCTCGCGCCCTTGAGGGCATGCACCTTCATGGAAGGCTCCTTTCGATCACGGCCGATCAGATCCGCTTTCGTGATGACCTGGCGGCCAACCTTGACCAGGCCGATGCGGTGTACTGCCGCATCCGCACCAGCATCGACAACTGGATCGCCAGCGAGGGCATCGAGGCTCCGGAGGAAGCGGCCTATTCGCCTTGCTGGCAGCCCGTACCGGGCGCGGATCCTGGGCTTGACCTGGGCACCCACCCTCTGGCGGCTGTGATCTGGTGCACCGGCTACCGCAGCGATTTTCACTGGATCGACGTGGCTGTGTTTGACGGCTCCGGCCACCCGGCCCATGACCGCGGCATGACGCAGAGCCCGGGGCTCTATTTCCTTGGTCTGCCCTGGCTGCACACCTGGGGTTCTGGCCGCTTCTGCGGCGTGGCCGATGATGCCGAACATCTAGCCGGCATGATCACGCTGCGTCGGCAGCGGCGCGATGCAAGCCAGGAACGGTTGGAATGCAAGGCGCTGTTGGGGTCTTGATGCTGCCCGGGGTGGGCGCTGAGCTCTTTTGGAGCGGTTGCCCCGCCGGCCCCACAGCCCCCTGGATCAGCCAGCCTGTGGCGAAGCATCACAGGACACAGGCAGTCCCGCCCGGAGCGCACCACATTGGACCTGTAGCGCAACGGGCGGAGACCCTCCATGCTCGAGCTGCTGCCCGCTCTTAACGATCACAACCTTCCCTGGATCGACACGATCCACCCGATCGTGGTGCACTTCGTGATCGCCATGGGGCTGATCAGCTTCGTGTTTGATCTGATCGGGGTGCTGGCCCGCCGCAGCGCCCTGTTTGAGGTGAGCTTCTGGAACCTGCTGGTGGCCACCGCGGCGATCTTCGTGGCGATCATCTTTGGCCAGGTGGAGGCGGGCCTGGCCAATCCCTATGGCGCCTCGCGCGACATCCTCAACCTGCACAGCACGATCGGCTGGTCGCTGGCCGGCGTGCTGGCGCTGATGTCGGGCTGGCGCTACGTGATCCGCAGCAAGGATCCGGCGCGGATTCCGTTGGCCTTTCTGGGGGCCGGTGGTGTGTTGAGCACCCTGATCGTGGTGCAGGTGGTTCTGGGCAGTCAGCTGATCTGGGTGTACGGGCTGCACACGGTGCCTGTGGTGCAGGCGATGCGCGATGGGCTGGTGTGATGCAGCACTCTCTCTTTGAGCAGTGGGCCGGGGATCTGGGGGTTAACGGGCTGCCCTACGCCCTGCCGATTCACCCGAATCTGGTGCACTTCACGATCGGTCTGTTCGTGATCGCGATCAGCTTTGATCTGGTCGGGGCGCTCTACCCGCTGGAGAAGCGCCTGTTCCGTTTTCTGCAGCTGCCCGTGACCCGGGCCGGCTTCCACGATGTGGGGTGGTACAACCTGCTGGCCTGCGCCGTGGTGAGCTTCTTCACGGTGGGGGCGGGCTTCTTCGAGATGCTGCTGGCTGAGCCCCTGCCCGGCGTCACCAGCAGCCTGGGTCTGCAGAGCCTCACCACGATGCTCTGGCACGGCGTGGGCGGGGTGGCGATCCTGCTGGTGATCGTGGCGATGGCGGTGTGGCGCGGCTACCAGCGCTTCGCCTGGCGCCGCGACCTGGGCCGCCAGGTGCAGTGGAGCTATCTGGCGCTGGGGATTGTGTTGTTCGCGGTGATCGGCGTGCACGGCACCTTGGGCGCTGAGCTTGCGGCTGAATTCGGCGTGCACATCAGCGCCGACCAGCTGCTGGCCGCCGGCGCCAACCTGCGCGAGGCCCTGCCATGACCAGCAGCCCCGCCCGCCGCTTCCCCACCGCCGGCCTGGCCCTGATCGCCGGCGCCGTGGCCCTCGATGGCTGGGCCAGCGTGGCGATGGCTCGGCTGTCGCACCAGTGGCTGCCGGTGCCGGCTTCCAGCGCGGCGCCCCTGGTCGACGACCTGTTCGCCCTGGAAACGGGCATCGGCGCCTTCATCTTCCTTGGCTGCTGCAGCGTGATCCTGTGGACGCTGCTGTTCAACCGCGCCCCCAAATACGACCTGGAGAACGGTGATCCGATCGAGGGCAACCTGCGCCTGGAGATCGTGTGGACCCTGATCCCGTTGGTGCTGGTGATGGCGATCGCCTGGCATGCCATCGGCGTGAACCGCTCCCTGGCCACCCTGGGCGGCAAGGTGCGCACCACCGGCGGCCACAGCCATGGCACCGAGTTGGTGGCGATGGCCTCAGAAGCGGCGGGGTCTGATGCCCTGCCGTCGGAGGGCTCGATCGATGTCATCGCCCGCCAGTGGTCGTGGGAGTTTGTGTATCCCGGCGGAGTGCGCAGCACCGAGCTGCACCTGCCGCTGAATCAGCCGGCTGAATTCCGGCTGATCTCGCTGGATGTGCTGCATGGCTTCTACGTGCCGGCCTTCCGGCTCAAGCAAGACCTGATCCCCGGCAGCGAGATCAACTACCGGCTCACGCCCACGCGCGAGGGCCGCTACCGGCTGCGGGATTCCCAGTTCAGCGGCGGCTACTTCGCCAGCAACCAGACCGACGTGGTGGTGGAGAGCCCAGAGGTCTTCAGGGCTTGGCTGGCCGAAGCAGCCCGCCAGCCGCTGCGGCCTGCGCCCAATCCGGCCCAGCAGCTCTACCGCCGTCGCCTGGAGCAGGGCGATCGCGGCTGGGCCACCGTGCCGCCGGCACCGCCGCCCGAGGTGCATGTGAGCGCCGACCCAAATGCCCCCCACGACGGCTGACCGCCGAACCCCATGGCCTCATCCTCCGGCCTTCCCTTTGAGCCTCGGGTGCTGAAGGCACCCCATCCGGTGCCGGGCGCGCCCGACAACTGGAAGCGCTTTTTCAGCTTCAACACCGACGCCAAGGTGATCGGCATTCAGTACATCGCCACGTCGCTGTTCTTCCTGCTGATTGGCGGGCTGTTGGCGATGATCATGCGCGGTGAGCTGATCACACCGCCGGCCGATCTGGTGGATCCCACCGTGTACAACGGCCTCTACACGATGCACGGAACGGTGATGCTGTTCCTGTTTCTGTTTCCGGTCCTCAACGGCTTCAACAACCTGTTGATCCCACCGATGATCGGTGCCCCCGACATGGCCTTTCCGCGGCTCAATGCCCTGGCCTTCTGGCTGTTTCCCCTGTTCGGGCTGATCCTGATGGCCAGTTTTCTGGTGCCGGGCGGGCCATCTGGCTCAGGCTGGTGGGCCTATCCGCCGGTGAGTCTGCAGAACCCCCTGGGGCACCTCATCAACGGTCAGTTCCTCTGGATCGTGGCGGTGGCACTCTCGGGGGTGAGCTCGATCATGGGCGCGGTGAACTTCTGCACCACGATCCTGCGCATGCGGGCGCCGGGTATGACCTGGTTTCGCCTGCCGATCTTTTGCTGGTCCGCCCTGGCAGCCCAGACGATCCAGCTGGTGGGGCTGCCGGTGCTCACCGGCGGTGCACTGATGCTGATGTTTGACCTGAGCTTCGGCACCAGCTTCTTCCGGCCGGAGGGTGGCGGTGATCCGATGCTCTATCAGCACTTCTTCTGGTTCTATTCGCACCCGGCCGTGTATGTGATGGTGCTGCCGGTGTTCGGCATCTTTTCGGAGCTGTTTCCGGTGTATGCCCGCAAGCCACTGTTCGGCTACCACGTGGTGGCAATTGCCTCCTTCGCCATCACCGTGCTGAGCCTGATTGTGTGGGTGCACCACATGTTCTACAGCGGCACGCCCCTGTGGATGCGCAATCTGTTCATGGTTACCAGCATGCTGATCGCGGTGCCCACCGGCATCAAGGTGTTCGCCTGGATCGCCACCCTCTGGCGGGGTCGGCTGCGGCTGAGCACACCGATGCTGTTCTGCCTGGGCGGGCTGGTGAACTTCATCTTCGCCGGCATCACCGGCGTGATGCTGGCCACCGTGCCGGTGGACATCCACGTGGGCAACACCTACTTCGTGGTGGGTCACTTCCACTACGTGATCTTCAACACGATCACCTTTGGGGTGTTCGCTGCCATCTACCACTGGTTCCCCAAGTTCACGGGGCGGATGTATTACGAGGGCCTGGGCAAACTGCACTTCGTGCTCACCTTCATCGGTAGCGCCCTCAACTTCCTGCCGATGCACTGGGCCGGACTGATGGGCATGCCGCGGCGGGTGGCCTCCTACGACCCGGAATTCGCCCTGGCCAACGTGCTGGCCAGCCTGGGCGCCTTCCTGCTGGGGGTGGCCTCGATTCCCTTCATCCTCAACATGGTGAGCTCCTGGGCCCGGGGCCCCAAGGCACCACCCAACCCCTGGAATGCGATTGGTCTGGAGTGGCTGCTGCCCTCGCCGCCGCCGGCCGAGAACTTCGAAAAGCACGTGCCCACCGTGATCAGTGGCCCCTACGGTTACGGCCTGGAGCGGCCGCTGGTGGAGCACGAAGAGGAGTACATCGCCCGCGCCCAGCAGGCTTGAAACCGATGAGCAACGCTTCTGCAACAAGCCATGCCCACGGCGGCTACAACCTCACCGGGATGGTGATCTTCCTGCTCTCCGAGAGCGGCATCTTTCTGGCCTTCTTCGCCGGCTATGCGGTGTTCAAGCAGTCGTCTCCGGTGTGGCTGCCCGAGGGGGTGCAGGGGCTGGAGGTGCGGGGTCCGCTGCTGTTCACGGTGATCCTGGTAAGCAGCAGCTTCGTGGCCTACGGGGCCGAGCGGGCCCTGGCGGCGCGGCGGCTGTGGCTGTTCCGGGCCTTGTGGCTGCTCACGATGGCGATGGGCACGGTGTTTCTGGTGGGCCAGGCGCTGGAGTGGGCTGCCCTGCCCTTCGGGCTGGGCAGCGGAGTATTCAGCAGCAGTTTCTATCTGCTCACCGGCTTCCACGGCCTGCACGTGCTCACCGGCATCCTGCTGATGGGGCTGATGCTGGTGCGCTCCTTCCGCCCCGGCAACTACGAGGGCGGCGAGGCGGGGGTGATCTCCGTGTCGCTGTTCTGGCACTTCGTGGATGTGATCTGGGTGGTGCTGTTCGTTCTGATTTACGTGTGGCAGCGCTCCTGAGGCGATCGCGATGATCATCGACGACAGGATGTACGACGTGGTGGTGATCGGCAGCGGAGCTGCGGGCGGCACCCTGGCGGCAGAACTGGCCGAGGCGGGCCGCTCGGTGCTGTTGCTGGAGCGGGGCGGGGTGCTGCCGCTGGTGGATCAGAACGTGGCCGACGTGGACCTGTTCCGCAAGCAGCGCTACCACCCGCCACAGCCCTGGTTTGGCAGCGACGGCGATCCCTTCAACCCCCAGATGGTGTATGCCCACGGCGGCAACACCAAGATCTGGGCGGCGGTGCTGGAGCGGCTGCGCGAGGCCGAATTCGAGGGGGTGGCGATGCAGGAGGGCAGCTCGCCGGCCTGGCCGCTGCGCTACGGCGATCTGGCCCCCTTCTACGACCGGGCCGAGGCGCTCTACAGGGTGCACGGCCAGGCCGCGGAAGACCCCACAGCGCCGCCGCGGGCCGGTGCCTATCCGTACGGACCGCGGCCGATCGAGCCGGCACTGCAGCAGCTGCGCGGCGATCTGGAGCGCCAGGGGCTGTTTCCCTACCGGCTGCCGCTGAGCTGGAGCGAAAGCGAGGCAGATCCCACCGGTGACGCCGAGCTGTTCGGCGTGGCGCGGGCCCTTGCACCGGCCAGCCCCGGGGCCATTCCGGCAACCCTGCGCAGCGGCGCGCTGGTGGAGGCACTGCACGTGGACCCCTCCGGCCAGGTGGTGAAGGCGGTGGAGGCGCGCATCGGCGACGACCGCTGGCTGTTTCAGGGGCAGCAGGTGCTGCTGGCGGCGGGCGCGGTGAACACGGCTGCGATCCTGCTGCGCTCGGCGGGGGAGCGCCATCCGCGCGGGCTGGCCAATGGCTCCGATCAGGTGGGCCGCAACCTGATGAAGCCCCAGCTCACGGCGATCCTGCAGCGGGCCAGCAGCCCCAATTCCGGCCGCTACGCCCCGGCCCTGGGCCTCACCGACTACTACTGGGGCGACAAAAACGTGCCCTATGCGCTCGGTTCGATCCGCAACGGCGGTGGGGTGTTGCAGGACCCGCTGTTTGCCGAGTCGCCGCCGCTGCTGTCGCTGGTGAGCCGGCTGCTGCCGGATCGGGCGCTGGAGTGGCTGGCGGATCGCTCGATCACCTGGTGGGCGACCACGGCGGTGCTGCCCGACCCGGACAACCGGGTGACGGTGCGCGGCGATCGCATCGATGTGGCCTATCTCGCCAACAACCGCGAGGCCCACGACCGGCTGGTGTATCGCTGGCTCGATACGATCCAGAAAACCGAAGCCGACCCCGCCACCACGGTGGTGCAGCGGGCGCCGATCTACCCGCGCGGCGAGGCGCCGCTGAGCGTGATGGGCCTGGCCTGCGGCACCTGCCGCATGGGCACCGACCCAGCCAGCTCGGTGGTGAACCCCCAGGGCCGCTGCCACGAGCTGGCCAACCTCTGGATCGCCGACGCCAGCGTGTTCCCCAGCTGCCCGGCGCTGGGCCCCGGCCTCACCGTGATCGCCAACGCCCTGCGGGTCGCGGATCAGCTACGCGCGGAGTTGGGCTGATGGGGTATCAGGACTGCTTGATTTGTTGCCGTTGAATCCAGGTCCCTGCGCCGGGCAGCTCCATCAAGGAAACTCTGTCAAACCAGGCCCAGCAACTTGACCATGGGGTTCTGATTGTTTGTCCGGAGCGTCTTTAAGGGGGAAAGGCGATCGCCTACCGGGGCTCGCAATCGCTGGTGCCCTTATCTGCAGCTCGCTGAGACCGGCGTCTGCGATGCTCGCAGGCCCACCCAGCCGTCCTGCCACCGCAGGGTCCGTTCCATTTTACGCGGATACCTCATGATGTGCTCATGCTGAGATAAAACAGCAGGCAGGAGGAGCTGGTCCAGCTCTGCATCATGAGACGTCGGAGCCCCACCCGTCGCGGTTTGCCCCAATAGCTTTGGGGATGTCCCCATCGCAGAGGCTGAGTCATGGGGTTGATGACCATCAGCTTGCTGGTGCGCTGGCTGCTCGGATGGGCCCTCTGCAGGGGGCTGTCACCACTCCCACCACACCGTCTGCGCAACCAGCCGAGGGTTTCCGTGCTGATCCCCGCCCGCAACGAGGAGCGCACGCTCCCCAACCTGTTGCCGGCCCTTCGCAGGCAGAGCTTCCATCCACTCGAGTTGATCGTCATCGACGATCACTCCACCGATCACACAGCGGCCATCGCCACCCAGGAGGGTGTGAGGGTGTTGGTGCCCCCGCCTCTGCCGGAGGGATGGGCAGGCAAGACCTGGGCCCTGCACAACGGTGTTCTGGCCAGCACGGGCGATGTGCTGGTGTTCCTCGACGCGGACACCGAACCCGCCCCCGCTTTCCTGGAGCGACTGGTGGCGACGCAGCAGGCACTCGGCGGGCTGGTGTCAGTGCAGCCGTACCACCGCACCGAAAGACCCTACGAGCAACTTTCGGTGCTGTTCAACCTGGTGGGGTTGATGGCTGTTCCGATGGGGCCGGGATGCGGTGTGGCCTTCGGGCCTGCCATGGCCACCACCCGTAGCGACTATGAGCGGATCGGCGGCCATGCCGCGGTGGCCAGCAAGGTTGTGGAGGACTGGTTCATGGGCCACCTCTACGAAAAGGCCGGATTGCCAGTGAGTGCATTCATCGGTGCCGGCCTGATCGACTACCGCATGTATCCGGGCGGCCTCCAGGACATGGTGGTGGGTTTCTCCAAGAACTTCGCCACCGCTGCCGGCGAGGTGCGCTGGCCCTGGATGCTGGCCGTGCTCCTCTGGCTCTCCGGTCTGTTTTGGGCAGCCTGGTGCCTGCCCGCTTCCCTGCTGGGCTGGCCGATGGTGGGCGACCCCTCCTGGCTGCCCAACATGATCCTGTACGCAGCTTTTGCCGTGCAGTTGCTGATCGTCACCCGCGTTGTGGGGGACTTCGGCTGGATTTGCCTGGTGTTTCCGATTCCCGTTCTGTACTTCCTAGGGGTGTTTGTGCTGGCGATCCTGAACCTGGAGAAGGGAACAATCACCTGGAAAGACCGAACGTTTTCGACCCGTTAGGCATTTTCAATGCTGAACTGCTTACGTTGACGCTCGCAGTTCACTTGTTCCTGAAGCTGTGCACGCTGCCGTCTGAGCTTCTGCAGTTCCCGTTCTGCCCGCTGCTGCTTCTCTTGTTGCTGGGCATCGACAGCCTGGTTCCGGTTCGCCGTATCCATTGCAGTGATCTGCGCCTGCAGGGCGGCCTCCCGTCGTGAGGAGGAGTCCAGTTCGTTCAGCAGGGCCGACTCGCTTAGTTGTCGTCCCATTTCCTCGCGGTTAGCCCGATCCTGCATGGTCTGGGCTTGGGCTTCCGTTTTCAGACGCTGCTGATCTTTCTGATTCACATAGGCAGCAATTCCCACAACTAAAACAATGGCAGAGATCGAAGCCAGTCAGTACTTGTTTGCTTTGTTCATTGTAACCGCGCCCCTTTGCGTGGTGTAGAAAGCTAGGCCTAATTACCCTGGTCAGAGAGCGAACAGGTTGAAATGACGGGCTGCCATTCCCATGGTGATGAATCACCTCGAATCTCTACCTTGATCTGAGGCCAATGAATTGTCAAGCTATCGGCCCAGCAGTTGCTCGATGACGGCAATTTGTCTCCATCCCCGGAGCCCCTCAGGCCTTGAGGAGCGCTCTAAAGCTTTGCCCTCACTGGATCACCCCACTGCTCGTCGACGCCCAAACCCCTTACCAGGGGGAGCAATACCGTAAACTGCTTGTAAATTAATGGCGCTAAGCCGTCAACAGGTTATAGGCTTGTGGCTGGATTGATGGAATCCCGATGCGGCTGTGCCTGCCAGCCGCTTGCTTCTTTCTAGTGGTGAAGCTGATTGCTGAGCCACTGGCTCATGTCCTTTGACCCAAAGAGTGCAATGTCTAACATGACGCATGAAAGCTTGCTCGGCTCTACTCTTGATTTTTATGGGGCAAGTTTTGAGCACTGCAGTCTTCAGCGCGACCCCAACGGAAGTGATCACCTTCGCCTTCAGGGTTTCCCCGGGCGAATCTGGTTTGTCGCCAACATGCCTTCTGCCCATGCCCTCTGCACTGAAAGGAGACAAGGCCGTTATCGATGCCGAGCTGGGTTCGGCGGGGCATCCTGATCCCCCTTCAAAGAACGGGAATCGCTACTCCATGAAAGGTCAAGCCATAGCCCGCCTCTGGTTCTTGCCTGCTGCGGCCGGGAGCGGCAGCGTCTGATCCAGCAACAGGAAGATGTCTCGCGTTGAAAAGCCGGTGATGCTGATCTAGGCCTTTTGGCCATTCGGCTGAAGGCAGTAGCTAGATGTATTCAAGAATGTTCACTTCGCGGTTTTCGTTTATGACCACTACCAGCTTTGACCAGGCCTCAGATCTTTATAGTTTCGATCCCAATGCTTTGCGGCAGCCTTCACCCAAATCGATGGGCTATCGCTACAGCCGCCTCCTGGCAAGGGGCTTGAACGGCACCCAGATGGCCATGGCTGAAGCCTATATCAACGGCTTTGAAATCCCAGATGCTCTGTATCGAGGCATGATCCATGCCTCGATGCCAATCCTGTTCCGCCACTTCCCCGCCTTGCTGGCACCTTATGAATGGGTGCTTAACGAATCTGATCGGATCGCGGAATCATCGAGGGAACTGATGGACATTCAATACGATCGTCCGCAGCAGATGCTGAACCAGATGCTGGGTGACTGCGGTTAAAGTAGTTTCACCGGAAATAGAGCCATTACCCGATTGGATAGTCCAAAGAACGGAAGCATAATCTGAAGCAGTGCCGGTAATAACAATAGGGAGATTAACACAAGTATTCTGGTCAGCACCG
>JAWOHV010000059.1:0-3324 GCA_046484965.1 Prochlorococcaceae cyanobacterium | reverse complement strand
GGCGCTCCTGCCGCCCGCGCCCAGACCTCCAGAAGACGGGGGCCCTAGCCGCCGGCAGCGCGCTGCGCATGCCGGAGGCCATCTCCTGCCCGGAACAGGGGCCCAAAGAGGCTGATCCCGGCTACTCCCTCAAAGCGCCTCGCTCTCAACGGTCCAGCCCGCCTGCTCGTACCACTGGCGGATCTGCTGCTCGATGCGGCCAGGCGGCACATCGAACTGCCGGTAGTCAGGCACCAGGGCCTGCGGGCCCTGCTCGCCATAGCGGCGCTCGCAGCGCAGGCGGATCAGGCCGCAGCTCATCCATGCCCCCTGGGCCAGAGCACGCCGGTGCTGGGGCGAGCGCTGCCGCCACCACCGCCACCTCCAGAACCACCGCCATCGCCGTCACCAGCCTCACAGAAGCTGCTGAGCTGCTCGGCAAAGGCAGGTTGCTGGTCCATCCCGGCGATGCCAACGGCAACGCCGGGAAAGTCGTTGATGAAATCGCTTACAACAGCAGGGCCGCACAGCAACGGCTGCAGCGGCGCCAGCGGGCAGAACGACAGCCGGTCGCTCAGCGTTGACCAGGGCATCGAACCAACCGTGCTCCAGCCCGTGATCGCGGCGGGCGTTGACGTTGGCAGCAGCAGCCACAGATCCCAGTAGCTGCCGCCAGCGCCGAGCTGATAAAAGGTGCCGCCAGAAGCGTGGGGATTGGCGCAACGGCCAAAGCGCCGCGGAGAGCTCAGGGCATTGCTGCCAAGCCAGAGGCACTGCGGCAATGGCAGCCGGGCCGAGACGGTGTTGGGGCCAAAGCGGCCGGAGCCCTGGCTTGCGGCATAAAGGCCGCAGCCGCGGATCAGCTGCTGCACACTGCCAGAGGGCGGCGGCGGCACAAACGATGATGCGCTCACCATCGTGCCGTTGATCGCAGCCGATGCACTGACAGAACTGGAACTGCCGAGATACACATTCGAGAGAAACAGCATCACATTCCAGCCCCAGGAATTGGGGTCACGGAATAGCAGCAACGTCTGATTGCCTTGATAGCTGTCGGAGCCGATCGGTGCAAAGGTGTAAGAAAAGAACTCCTGGCCGGCTGCTGTGTCCATCAGCACCAGCAGCATGCCGCCATAGGTCAGCGCCGGTGATCCATCCGGCGCGTAATAGGTCATGCCACCATTGAAAGAATTCAGCGTTGATGAAAAGCTGCCATAGCCGCCATTGCTGCTGTCGTTGACATAGGCCGATTCAAGGCCAACCAGCAGCTGCGCTGAGCTGCTGGAAGCGTTATATCCCTGCAGCTTGGAGCTGTTGAGGAAGCTGAGCAATACAGGATTGAGCGGATCGCCCAGGCGCCAGACGTAGCCGGAGCGTGCATTGCCCGTTGCCGAGCTGGCATCCCTGACGATCGAGAGTTCAGAGCCTGGATTATTGGGATTGACGGCTGCAGCAAAGCTGCTAAAGGCCTCAGAGAGCTTCATGCCTGGATCAGTTGCCGCAGCACTGGTCCAGTTCCAGGTGGCGAAGTTCAGGGCAGAGGCAGAGAGGGCCATTGGTTGTTGTTTGCCTTAGATCGCAGCTGCGGGATCAACCACCCGCACCACCAGGCGCGAGGGTCCCAGCTGCAGCCATTCGCTGCCATCGGCTGCCTTGAAATAACCCATATGCGCATAAGTCCGGTTGTAGATCGCCAGATCTGCTGGCAGAGCCACCGGATCCCACCACTGCACAGGCGGCAGTGGTTCCACATAGGCAGCGCCTGGAACAAGCGGCTGCCACTGCGCCGGGCGGCTGAGCAGCAGGGGCAGGCCAGAAGACAGCTGTTCATTGCGGAAGCCATCAGAGAGCAGCAGCTGCGGCTTGTTGACGCTCCATGCCGCGGTGTTGATCACGCCCGCCATGTCGATGTTGCCCAGATGCCAGTTGCCTGAGATCACATCCTTGGCGATCAGAAGCGGCAGCGACTGCCTGTTCGAGAAGGTGTGCTGACAGAGGCTGAACACAAAGAACTCCCCGCCAGGGCTCAGGCTCCAGGCCGCCAGCGCCGCCAGCGGCAGCGGCCGGCTGGTCGTGATTGACGAGTTGGTGGAGCCGCGCCCGCCGCTGAGCAGGCCATGGGCGCCAAGGCCGCCGGCTGGGTTATGGCCTGATGCCAGGCCCACATGGGTTGTGATCGCAGCAGTGGTGGTATGGATCACCCACTGGCTCATCAGCACAACCGGCGCGGCGGCCTGCTGTGAGAGCAGGCTGGCGCGCAGCGTCCAGCCCAGGTAGCCCGGCGCCTGCTGGCTGTTGGTGCTCAGCGTCAGCAGCTGGGAAGGGTTCTGGGCATTAGCCGCGGCGATCCAGCTCGCCAGCTGCCCATCGAGTTCGGCGGCCAGCAGCGGCAGGGCATTGGCCAGATCACCGCGGCGGCTCAGATCAACAAACGTGGCCGCCATCAAGGAGAGCCCTGATCCAGAGCCGGCACGTCGTACTCCACCAGGGCCAGCACCGACACCGTTGCGGCGTGGGGGCCTGCCTGCTCGGTGCGCACCGCCGCCCACAGCCGCGTCTGCAGCGGCACCTCGGCATTGGAATAAGTGGAGCCCGGGGCGGGATACAGCCAGTTCGTATCGCCCGAGAAGCGCAGATCGAGCAGCACACCAGAGCCCAGCGGCGGATCCTGATCGATCGGGCGCTCTACGTCCGCCACCTGGGCCGCGTAGCTGGCGTAGAAGGTGAGCCAGGCCGGCACCGAGCAGAACACCGCAATGAAGCGGCCGTCGCTGCCCAGCTGTTCAAAGCGCAGCTCCAGCTCTGAGGGGCCATCTACGGCCGCGGTGGTGCGCTGCTCGAGCACGCGCCGGGGCGTGTCAATCCGCGCCACCCAGCTCGGCATCGGGATCAGGGCCTAACAGCAATGCGGCGGATGGCGCGCGCCGTCGACTCGCCGGTTTTGGTGAAGCTGCCCCAGTTGCCGTAGAACCAGTCCTGAACCAAGCCGGTGCTGGCGGAGTTCTGGGTGGAGGTCCAGATCTGGTTAGCTGGCAGCGCCTGGGCACCACCATCAACAAAGGCCGTAACCGTCGTGGTGGTTGGCGTGTTGGCCAGGTAGTTGGTGGTCGGCGGCACCCCATAGGGGTTGGTCCCAAAGCCCGTGTCGTTGCCCTCGCTGCCGTCCGGCTTGAAGCGCCGATAAAGAATCTCCAGCTCGTAGAGCGCCGGGACGTACCAGTCGTTGTAGCCGCCGAGGGTGAGCGCCCTGGCCCACTGGCTGGCCGGGTGGGACGCATCGTTGGCGGCGTTGCTGTTGGCCAGGCCGTCGTAGGTGCTGTCGGTACCGGTGGTGGCGGTATTGCT
>JAWOHV010000036.1:0-2719 GCA_046484965.1 Prochlorococcaceae cyanobacterium | reverse complement strand
CGTTTCTCGTAATCCGGGGAGAAGTAGTGGTGGTCAACACCGTTAGAAATCGCCTTGACCCCTTTTGCCGCCGGATTCAAATGCAGGCTGGGACGAGGGCGTGGCCGGCATGCAGGTGGGCGGCAAACGCAAACTTGTGATCCCGCCCGATCTGGCCTACGGCGAACGCGGCGCGGGGGGAGTGATCCCAGCCAACGCCACCTTGATCTTCGAGGTGGAGCTGCTTGAGATCAAGGGCTGAGGCCAGCTGCGCAGGTTTCCTGAAGGCGCTCGTTAGGATTGCGGTGCCGTTCGGACCACCGCACGGCATCATCCAGCAATACTTCGTGTTTCATGGCTCACACGC
Organism: Prochlorococcaceae cyanobacterium; assembly: GCA_046484965.1. GTDB lineage: Bacteria > Cyanobacteriota > Cyanobacteriia > PCC-6307 > Cyanobiaceae > JAWOHV01. Next base: position 2,373 of record JAWOHV010000036.1, on the reverse strand, counting down.
TCCCCGCCCTGCCCTACGACCTCGACGCGCTGGAGCCCCACATCTCCCGCCAGACCCTGGAGTTCCACCACGGCAAGCACCACAACGCCTACGTCACCAACCTCAACAAGCTGGTAGCCGGAACCGATCTCGAGAGCAAGAGCCTGGAGGACACGATCTCCGGCGTCGCCGGTGATGCCGCCAAGGCCGGTGTGTTCAACAACGCCGCCCAGGTGTGGAACCACAGCTTCTACTGGCAGTGCATGAAGCCCGGTGGCGGCGGCCGGCCCACGGGCGCCCTGGCCGACAAGATCAACGCTGACTTCGGCAGCTTTGAAGCCTTCGTGGAGCAGTTCAAGACCGCCGGTGCCACCCAATTCGGCAGCGGCTGGGCCTGGCTGGTGCTCGATGGCGGCACCCTGAAGGTGACCAAAACCGCCAACGCCGACCTGCCCCTGGCCCACGGGCAGAAGGCCCTGCTCACCATGGATGTGTGGGAGCACGCCTACTACCTCGACTACCAGAACCGCCGCCCCGACTACATGACCACCTTCCTCGAGAAGCTGGTGAACTGGGACTTCGTGGCCACCAACCTGGCAGCTGCCTGATAAAGCCCGGCATCGCCATTCCTTGAGCGAACCGGCCCTCCCCATCGCCCCCGCTGATCCCGGGGGCTTTTTGCTGGGCACAGAACAAGTCGTCAAGCCAATCTTGTGCTCCATGCCCTGGTCTGGTCTGGTCTGGTCTGGTCTAGGCTTAACAATTGGTTGGGGAAAGGCAATGGCAGCAAGCCGCGCAATCCGCACGGTGAACATGCTCGAGGCCAAAACCCACCTCTCGCGCCTGGTGGAGGCCATCGAAACCGGCCGCACACAAGAGGTTGTGATCGCACGCAACGGCCGGCCGGTGGCGAGGCTCACCGCGCTGGAGCCACCCCGCCGGCCGCGGCGCCTGGGGGTGGCCCGCGGCCAGTTCGGCGTTCCCGAGTCGATCGATGCCGCCAATCCGCTGATTGCCGAGCTTTTCGAGCAGGGTTGATGCAACTGCTGCTCGACACCCACGCGTTTCTCTGGGCCATCAGCGACGACAGCAGGCTGGGCAACCGCAGCCGGGATCTGATCACCACCGAGGCCAGCAGGGTGGTGCTGAGTCATGTATCGATCTGGGAGATCGCCATCAAACATGCCCTGGCCAGAAGCGACATGCCGATTTCAGCAGCGCAGGCAATCCAGTGGAGTGATGAGTGCGGCTTCGATCTGCTGCCCCTCGATCTTCCCCACCTGCTCACCCTGGAACAGCTGCCCCAGCACCACCGAGATCCGTTTGATCGGCTGCTCGTTGCCCAATCCGTGAGCGAAACACTCACGGTGCTGAGTGCGGATCAGGCCTTTAAGGCCTACGGCTGCCCTCTGCTGGACGCGCGCCACTGAGCACCGCCTCCGGCGCGATCCACATGGCATCGCCATAGGAGAAGAAGCGGTACTGCCTCGACATCGCCTCGGCATACAACGCCAGCAGCCGGCGGCGGCCGATCAGGGCGCTCACCAGCAGCAGCAGCGAGCTCTTGGGCAGGTGGAAGTTGGTGAGCAGGCCCTTCACCACGGCGAAGCGATAGCCGGGCTGGATCACCAGATTCACTGGGCCCGTATGGGGCCGCAGCTCGCCGCCGTGCAGCTGGGCCACGGCTTCGAGGCTGCGCACCGAGGTGGTGCCGATGGCGATCACCCGGCCGCCCCGGGCGCGGCAGGCGGCCACGGCGGCCACCAGCTCCGGCGTCACCTCCACCCACTCGCTGTGCAGCTGCAGGGCGCTGAGGTCTTCGCTGTCCACCGGCCGGAAGGTGCCCAGGCCCACGTGCAGGGTGGTGGTGGCGATCGCCACGCCCCGCTCGCGGATCGCCGCCAGCAGCGCATCGCTCAGGTGCAGGCCGGCGGTGGGGGCGGCCACGGCGCCTGGGCGGGCGGCATAGCGGGTCTGGTAGCGCTCGTTGTCGGCCTCATCGTGGTCGTGGATGTAGGGCGGCAGGGGAATGGCGCCGTAGCGCACCAGCAGCGGCTCGAGGGCCGCCGCATCGCTGCAGCTGGCCGGAAACTGCATGATGCGGCCGCCGCTGCCGGCATCGCTGCCCAGCACCTGCACCGCCAGGGGCGGCTGGCCGGCGGCCACCAGTTCGATCCAATCCCCCGCCATGAGCTTCTTGGCGGGCTTGGCCAGGCACAGCCATTGGCCAGGGGCCGCCTGCCCAGGCCGGGGCTGCCAGGGCTCCAGCACCAGCAGCTCCACGGCACCACCGGTGGGCCGACGCGCCTCCAGCCGCGCCCGCAGCACCCGGGTGTCGTTCACCACAAGCAGATCACCGGGCCGCAGCTCCTGCGGCAGGTCCCACACACCCAG
>JAWOHV010000020.1:0-9970 GCA_046484965.1 Prochlorococcaceae cyanobacterium | reverse complement strand
TACATCGAAACGGCGATCCTGGCGAGGCGCCTCGGCCGCCAGCCGGTGGTGGTGATCGAGCAGGCCGATGAGGTGGCGCGGATCATCGCCGCCGGCTGGCGGCCGAGGCGCCGGGCCAGGATCGCCGTTTCGATGTAGCGCTGGTCTTTGTAGCCATTGCAGATCAGCAGGGCTTCGGGGTCGTCGACCAGGGAGAGGGCGATCAGCAGCTCGGCCTTGCTGCCGGCCTCCAGGCCGAAGTGCCAGCGGCGGCCGCTTTCCACCAGCTGCTCCACCACGTGGCGCTGCTGGTTGCACTTCACCGGAAACACGCCCTGGTAGCGGCCGCCGTAGCCGTACTGGGCGATGGCGCGCTCGAAGGCGGCATGCAGGCGCTCGAGCCTGTCTTCCAGGATGTCGTCGAAGCGGATCAGCAGCGGCAGGCTCAGATCGCGCCCCTGCAGCTCCTGCACCAGCTCCACCAGATCCAGGGCGCCGCCCCGCTCCCCCAGGGGCTGCACAATCACGTGGCCGCGGCCGTTCACCGAGAAATAGGGATCCCCCCAGCGATCGAGGCCGTAGAGGGCGGCGCTGTCGGCGGCGGTCCAGGGCTGGGAGGCTGCCGCCATGGCGCATGCAGCCGCCGGGGTGCCGAAGGAATTGGCGAGCACCATCGGAACCGGGGCCCGCAGGCGGGAAGCATTCGACCGAATCTAGTCAGGGCCGCCAGGGGGCGGTCGCCAGTTCAGGTTGGGCCGTGGCGGGCGCGTCTCCTGTCCCGGGTTGCTAGGAAACGCGTGACTGTCGCCCGCCATGCTGCCCTTCAGCCGACTGGGAGAAGCACGGATGCACCTGGTGCGCTGGGTGCTGCTGATCGGCTGGCTGCTGTTGATCGCCTCGCTGCTGCAGCGTCCTCCCGCGCCCCGCCATCTCGGCACCTGGATCTTCTGGGGGTCGGTGGTGCCCACCGGCCTGCTGCTGATCGGCGTGGTGAGCCACGAGCTCTGGCGCCGGATCTGCCCGCTGTCGTTTGTCTCCCAGCTGGCGCGTGCCCTGGGCTGGCAGCGCACCCGGGCCGGGCGCCAGGGGCGGCGGCAGGTGGTGCAGGTGGAGGCCGAGTCCTGGCTGGGTCGCCATCACATCGCGCTGCAGTGGTGCCTGCTGATCGCCGGACTCTGCCTGCGGCTGCTGGTGGTGAACGCCAGCCCGCTCGCCCTGGCGATCCTGCTGCTGGTCACCCTGGCGGCTGCCCTGCTGGTGGGCTGGGCCTACGGCGGCAAGGCCTGGTGCCAGTACGTCTGTCCGATGGGGCCGGTGCAGACCGTGCTCACCGGCCTGCGCGGTCCCCTGGGCAGCACGGCCCATCTGGGCACCAGCGCGCCTCAGCCAGTCGATGTGCCGCACGATCGCGCCCGACGGACGGGAGCAGAGTGCATGTGTGGCCTGTCAGGCCCCCTGCATCGACATCGACGCCGAGCGGGCCTTCTGGCAGACCCTGCAGGGCAAGCGCAGCCTCGGCTGGGCCTGGTATTCCTACCCGGGGCTGGTGCTCGCCTTCTTCGGACTGCTGGAGGCGGTGGGGGTGGGGGTGGAGGCGGCCCGGCACCCCCTGGGCTACCTGCGCTCCGGTGCCTGGGCCTTCGACACCGATCTGCCCCGCCGGGCCTGGCTGCCCCTCACAGATCTGCTGCCCCTGCCCCGGCTGCTGCTGGTGCCCCTGGCGCTCAGCGCCGCGGCGACCCTCTCGGTGCTGCTGTTCCGGGGGGCTCGAGGGGCTCCTGCGGCGGCGCTACAGCCGCCAGGGGCTGGCCCAGCCCAGCGAAACAGCGGTCTTGCACAGCCGTCTGCTGGCCACCTTTCTGGCCATCAATGGCTTCTTCTGGTTTGCCGATCCGCTGCTGGGGGTGCTGGGCAGCCAGGGGGGGCAGTTGCTGCGCTCCCTGGTGCTGGTGGCCACTTCGATCGCCCTGTTCCGCAGCTGGCCCCGGGATCAGGCCACCTACCGGCGCGAGAGCGTCAGCGGCAGCCTGCGGCGCCAGCTGGGCGAGCTGTCCGGCCTGGAGGCGGCCCTCGATGGCCGCTCCCTGGAGGCGCTCTCCCCTCAGGAGGTGTTCACCCTGGTCAAGGCCCTGCCGACCCTGGGGCAGGCGCGCAGCCGTTCTCTCTACCGCAACGTGATGGCCGACATGCTGCGCAGCGGTCGCCTCGATTGCACCAGCTCCCTGCTGCAGTTGCAGGACGTGCGCCAGACCCTGCAGCTGGAGGAGGCCGACCACCACCAAGTGGTGCGCCTGCTGGCCCGCGATGAGCCGCAGCTGCTGGAGCTCGACCACCTGCACCGCCAGATGGACGAGCTGCGCAGGGAGGCCGCTGCCGCCTCGATCGATCGGCTGCTGAAGCTGGCGGGCCAGCCGCTGCTGGTGCCGGAGCGGTTGCCGCCCTCCCTGGCCGGCCAGCTCGAAGAGCTGCAACGCCGGAGCGGACTGGATGAGCAGAGCTGGGCCGACTTGCTGCACGGCTTCGGGCCCCGTGGGGAGGTGGAACTCCGGCGGCTGGAGGGGTGGCGGGCCGACTGGCGCCGGGAGGCGGGCTCGCTCGCCCGGCTGGCTGAGCTGGCGGTGAGCGATCCGCTGCTGCGCCCCCTGCGCCAGGCCATGCTGCAGCGCAGCGAAGCGGCCCGGGTGGAGCTGGATCAACGGCTGCAGGCGGCGGGCCTGGCCCCCCTGCCGGCAGCGGTGCCGGCCAGCGGCGGCCTGGATCAGGCGCTGGATCTGCTCTGGCACGACCCCGATCCGGATACGGCCGGCTGGGTGCTGATGCTGGCGCGCGAGCGCAACCCGGAGCGGCTGGCCCGCTGTCTGCAGGATCCCCGCAGCGGCCTGGGGGATTCGCCGTTTCTGCAGGGCCAGCGGCGCGGCGAGACCCACCCGGATCGGCATGAGTTTCCCGCCATCGCCGCCGCGGCGCTGTTTGCCGACCTGCTGCCGGAAGGGGTGCTGTGGGTGGCCCGCCAGGGCCGGCTGCTGCCGTTGCAGCCCGGTGAAGCCCTGTTGGAGCGCGGCGCGGCCAGCGACAGCCTGGCGCTGGTGGTGGATGGGGAGGTGCTGGTCTGGGCCGGAGGCGATCAGCCGATCCGCCTGGGGCTGGGCCAGACGGTGGGCGAGATCGGCGTGATCACCGGGGCCCCCCGCAGTGCCGGCGTCACGGCGGCGTCCCAGGGGGCGCTGCTGTTCGTGCTGCCGGACCAGGCGTTCGAGGCGTTACTGGAGCGATCCCGCAGTTTCGGCCGGGGCCTGCTGGCCCAGCTCGCCCGGCGCCTGGCCGCTGGATCCCCCGGGCCGTGGAGCGGCTGACGGCCCCGGCTTGCCAAGCGGCCCCCCCAGCACAGACGATGGCCCCAACCAATGGCTCTTCATTCATGGCCGCCGAACGCTCCTTCATTGCCATCAAGCCCGACGGCGTGCAGCGGGGGCTGGTGGGGGAGATCCTCGGCCGCTTCGAGCGTAAGGGCTTCAAGCTGGTGGGCCTCAAGCAGCTCACCCCCAGCCGCGAGCTGGCCGAGAGCCACTACGGCGTTCACCGCGAGCGCCCCTTCTTCGCCGGCCTGGTGGAGTTCATCACCTCCGGCCCGGTGGTGGCGATGGTGTGGGAGGGCGATGGTGTGATCGCCAGCGCCCGCAAATTGATCGGCGCCACCAAGCCCCTGGAGGCCGAGCCCGGCACGATCCGCGGCGATCTGGCCGTGAACATCGGCCGCAACGTGATTCACGGCTCCGATGGCCCCGACACCGCCGCCTTCGAGATCGGCCTCTGGTTCCAGCCCTCCGAGCTCAGCGACTGGACCCCGGCCGATCAGGTGTGGCGGGTGGAGGGTTGAGCTCCTTGAGCAGGGGGATCGGCTGATGCGGCCGCTGCATCTGGAGCTGGAGATCGCCTACCGCGAAGACGACGGCAGCTCAAGCGTGCGGCGGCTCACCGTTAAGCAATTCGAGCTGCAGGCCGATGGCTCCCAGGCGCTTCTGGCCGCTCACTGCAGCAGCAGCAGCTCTTTCAGGCAGTTCCACAGCTCCCGGATTGAGCGCTGTGTGGAGCTGGCCAGCGGTGAACAGGTGCACGATCTGCCGGTTCTGCTGGCCGAGCGCTACGCCTGCAGTCGCCAGGGCCGCTTGGAGAGGCTCCAGGAGGCGTTGGCCGAGGAACTTGCGGTGCTGCTCAGCCTCGGCCATGCCGACCGGCTGCTGCAGAGCCGCGAACAGGAGCTGATCGCGGCCTTCCTTCACCCCCGTCAACCGCAGCGGCCAGGCGCCGAACCGCTCACGCCCGCGCAGATCGCCAGCCATCTGCGCTGGTTGCCCGAGCCCACGCCCGAGCGCTTCGCCGGTGCCGTGGAGTTGCTGGCGGCCAGGGCCAGCGAGGAGCTGCAGATCCTCTTCGCCACCTGCCTGGAGGTGGTGGATGTGCGCGCGGCCCGCGAGGGCGGCGAGCAGCCGGCGATCGACCATCTGCAAGACCGTTGGTTCGGTGGCTGCTGAAGATCAGAAGGGGCTGAGCTTCAAGTGGTGCTGGGCTTCCTGCCGCCGGCGGGGTTGAAGCGGTTTGGAGCAAAGGCCCTCAGCCAGCGCCGGCTCTCGGGGCTGGGCGCGCCGCAGATCAGCTCAGCCAGCAGCTCGGCGCTGATCGCCGCCAGCAGCACGCCGTTGCGGTGGTGGCCGGTGGCCAGCCATAGCCCCGGGATGCCGCTTTCACCCAGCAGGGGCGCCTGGTCGGGGGTGCAGGGCCGGAAGCCCCACCAGCGCTCCATCGGCGGCCAGTGGGCGGCTTCCGGCAGCAGGGCTTCAAGACCCTCCTGCAGCTGGCGCTGCCCTGCGGGCGTCAACCCCTCGCTGAAGCCCGCCTCCGCTTCGCTGGTGGCGCCCACCACCAGCAGGCCATCGGCGCGTGGCACCAGGTAGGTGCCGGGGCCGAAGATCACCCGCTGCAGCGCCTGGCGCGGTGCCTGCAGCGACAGCATCTGCCCCTTCACCGGAAACACCGGCAGCTCGCTCAGCAGCCGGGCGCTCCAGGCGCCGCAGGCCAGCACCGCCTGCTCGGCCGGCAGCTGCTGCTGCTCGCCCTCAGCCGTGCGCAGCCGCACCCCGGCCAGGGCGCCGTCGCCGCCGCACTCGAGGGCCAGCACCTCGGCCCCTTCCTGGAAGCCCACCCCCATCTCCACGCAGGCCCGCTCCAGGGCCCGCATCAGCTGACGGCGGTTGTCGATCTGACCGTCCTGGTTAAAGAGCAGCCCCGCCTGCCAGCGCGGGCCGATGCCGGCAATCTCACGCTCCAGGCCGGCTCGCCCCAGGGGCTCGCCCCAGGCGGCGGTGGGGTAGGCGTCCCGTTCGGCGGCGCTGCCGAAGGGCACCACGATGCCGCAGGGGCGCAGGCCGCAGGCCAGGCCGCTGTCGGCCTCGATCTGCTCCACCCAGGCGGGGATGCGCTTCAGGCTTTCTTGGCCCAGGCCCAGCAGCTCGCCGCCAAGGCCCTCGGCGTGGGGCGCCAGCATGCCGGCCGCCACGAAGCCCGCCGCCTCGCTACGGCGCCGGCTGAGCACCTGCACCGAGCGGCCGCGGCGGGCCAGCTGGTGGGCGATCGCCAGGCCGATCAGGCCGCCACCCAGCACCGTGATCGGCTGCTTCACCGCGGCGCCTCCGCGACGGGCTGCAGGATCAGCACGCTGGGTTGGTAGGGCTGCAGGGCGGCATCGGCGCTGAGCAGCAGCAGCGGTTCATAGCGGCACTGGGCGATCAGCAGCTGGTCGAAGGGGTCGTTGTGGCCAGGCGCCGCCTCCAGCTCGGCCAGGGCCAGCAGGTGCTGGTTGCGCAGCGGCAGCCAGAGGAAATTCTGGCGGGGCACCTCCTGCTCCAGGCGGGCCAGATCGAGCTGAACAAGGCCCTGCCGCTGTTTAACAGCCAGTTCCCAGAGCGAAACCTGGCTCACGAACACCTCGGCCCCCGGGGCCTGCACCATGGCGATCGCCCAGGCCGGCAGGCGTGGATCATCGGCCAACCACCAGAGCAGCACCTGGGTGTCGAGCAGCAGCCTTCTCATCTCGTGCCGCTGAGGGGGGCGTCGAAATCGGCGCTGATGCTGATCGCCGCGCGCATCGCCCCGGGGGGATGGGTGGCGCTGGGCCGATCCCGCCAGGCGGTGAGCCGGGCCACCGGTTTGCCGGCCCGGGCAATCCAGAGCTCCTCACCCTGCTCCACCTGCAGCAGCAGCCGCGAGAGCTGGGTTTTGGCCTCGTGCACGTTCACCATCCTGGGCTTCTGCGGCCTGGGTTCCTGCGACCGTGGCTCGGCCGGCTGGCCAGCGCTGAACAGGGAGACGTCCATTTGAGGGTTGATTGGTGGCGGGTGGCTTGCTGATCGGGGCTTGCTGATCGAGGCCTGCGGATCGGGGTCTGCGGAGCGGGGTCTATTGATCGGGAGCAGTTGACTAAGCCTTAGCTTAGTTCTCTGCTTCCGGGCACACCGCTCGCCGGCGCGTCCCCATAGGATCGCCTCAGGTCAGGCGGAACAGATGGCAGGGCAGGCAGCAGCGCAACCAGAGGCAGCGAAGCCAGTAACAGCGAAGCCAGCAACAGCGAAGCCAGCAGCAGCTCAGGTGCCCTGGGAGGCGGTGATCGGCCTGGAAACCCACGTGCAGCTGGGCACCGCCAGCAAGATTTTCACCTGCGCCTCTACCAACTTCGGCGACGATCCCAACACCCACGTTGATCCGGTGGTGTGCGGCCTTCCTGGCACATTGCCGGTGCTGAATCAGAAGGTGCTCGAGTATGCGGTGAAGGCCGCGATGGCCCTGAATCTGCATATCGCTGAGCATAGTAAATTTGATCGCAAGCAATATTTTTATCCCGATCTGCCGAAGAATTATCAGATCTCCCAATATGATGAGCCTATCGCCGAAGAGGGCTGGATTGAAGTGGAGGTGGCCGAAAAGGGTAAGGAAACCTATCTTAAAACCATCGGCATCGAGCGCCTGCACATGGAGGAAGATGCCGGCAAGTTGGTGCATGCCGGCAGCGACCGTCTGGCCGGCTCCACCCACTCTCTGGTCGACTACAACCGCGCCGGTGTGGCCTTGGCAGAAATCGTAAGCAAGCCCGATCTGCGCACCGGGCGCGAAGCGGCTGAATACGCCGCCGAGATCCGCCGGATCATGCGTTATCTGGGCGTGAGCGACGGCAATATGCAGGAGGGCTCGCTGCGCTGCGATGTGAACATCTCGGTGCGGCGTGGGCCCGAGGCGCCCTTCGGCACCAAGGTGGAGATCAAGAATATGAACTCCTTCTCCGCTATCCAGAGGGCGATTGATTTCGAGATCCAGCGCCAGATCAAGGCCTACGAATCCGGTGAGCCAGTGGTGCAGGAAACGCGTCTCTGGGATGAAGGTAAGCAGCTCACCAAGAGCATGCGCAGCAAGGAAGGCGCCAGCGACTACCGCTATTTCCCCGATCCCGATCTGGGCCCGATCGAGGTGAGCGCCGAGCAGCGTGAGGGCTGGCGTGCCGAGCTGCCGGAGCTCCCGGCTGCCAAGCGTCACCGCTACGCCGAGCAGCTGGGCCTCTCGATCTACGACGCCCGCGTGCTCACCGACGAGCGGCCGATGGCCGCCTACTTCGAGGCCGCAGTGGCTGCCGGCGCCGATGCCAAGGCGGCGGCCAACTGGATCACCGGCGACATCGTTGCCCATGTGAACGCCAACCGGCTTTCGTTCAGTGATCTGCCGTTGCGGCCGGCCCAGCTGGCCGAGATGGTGGCGATGATCGAGGCCGGTGAGATCAGCGGCAAGATCGCCAAGGAGATCCTGCCGGAGCTGCTCGAGCAGGGCGGTTCCCCCAAGGCGATCGTGGCGAGCCGCGGCCTGGGGATGATCAGCGATCCGGCGGCGATCACGGCGATCGTGGCCGAGTTGCTGGCGGCCCACCCCGGCGAGGTGGAGGCCTACAGAGGCGGTAAAACCAAGCTGCAGGGCTTCTTCGTGGGCCTGCTGATGAAGCAAACCGGCGGCAAGGCCGATCCGAAGCTGGCCAACCAGATCCTCAGCCAGATGCTCAAGGGGTGATCGCCCCGCTGCAGGCGGCTGGCTTCCTGCTGGCCGCGGCCGCGGTGGTCGGCAACGACTCACTGCAAACCCTTGGCCCCTACCTGAGCAGCAACCGGGGCCGCACGCCGCTGCCGCTGCAGATCCTGTTTCTGGTGGGGCTCACCGGTGCGGTGCTCGGCGTGGGCTGGTGGCTGAACGGTGGTGATCCGGCCTGGGGGCGGTTGGCGGCCTTCCCGCTGCCCGAGAGGCTCAGCTGGGTCGACCTGCTGCCGCCCGTGGCGGTGCTGCTGCTCAGCCGCTGGGGGGCGCCGGTGAGCACCTCTTTCCTGCTGCTCACGGCCTTCGCGCCGGGCCAGATCAGCACCCTCGTGTTGCGCTCACTGGCCGGCTACGGCCTGGCTTTCGCCGTGGCGCTGCTGCTCTACGGGGTGCTGCTCTGGCGGCTGGAGCAGGAGCAGCTACTGCAAGCGGGGGTGTCAGGCGAGGAGCCAGCTCCTGCCCCTGGCAACAGCCCCCTCTGGCTGGTGCTGCAGGGGCTGGCCACCGCCTGGCTGTGGAGCCAGTGGCTGGTGCACGACCTGGCCAACATCTACGTGTATCTGCCCCGCCAGCTCGGGGCCGGCGGGCTGGCCCTCTCGGCCGCCGTGCTCGGCCTCGGCCTCAGCGCCCTGGTGGCCAGTGGCGGCGGCCCGATCCAGCAGGTGGTGCGCAGCAAAACAGCCAGCAGCGATCTGCGCTCGGCCACCTTGATCGACCTGTTGTTCGGGGCCCTGCTGCTGGCCCTGGCCCGCTGGAGCCCCACGCCCTTGAGCACCACCTGGGTGTTCCTGGGCCTGCTGGCCGGCCGCGAGCTGGGGCTGCAATGGCGCCTGCGCCAACGCGGTGCGGCTGAGCTTGGTGGCCTGCTGGGGGCGGATCTGTTCAAGGCCTCGGCCGGCCTGCTGCTGAGCCTGGCGCTGGCGCTGCTGATGCAGCCGCTGAAAGCGCCTCCTGCAGCTGCTCCTCCAGCTGCTCAGGCCCACTTCGGTTGTCGATCAGCAGATCAGCCAGGGCACGTTTGCGCGCCAGGGGCCATTGGGCGGCGATGCGGGCGCGGGCCTCGGCTTCGCTGAGCTGATCGCGCCCCATCAACCGCTGCAGCTGCTGGCTTTCGTCGCAGTCGATCACCCACACCTCGCTGCAGAGATTCTCCAGGCCCGCCTCAAACAACAGCGGGATCATCAGCACCACGGTCGGCTCGCCGGCCAGCCGCTTCAGTTCGGCCGCGAAGCGCTCCTGCACGATCGGGTGCAGCAGCTGCTCCAGCCACTGCCGCTCGGCCGCATCGGCAAACACGATCCGCCCCAGGGCGGCGCGATCGAGCGCGGCCGCTGTTGCCGCCTGCGGCTCAGCCGCCCGCACCTGCTCGCCGTAGCGCGCCAGCACCGCCTCGGCCGCGGCGCTGCCCGGCGCCAGGGCTTCGCGGGCATAGCGATCGGCATCCAGCACCGGCAGGTCGTGGGCTGCCAGCAACGCCGCCACGCTGCTCTTGCCCGTGGCGATGCCGCCGGTGAGGCCGATGCGGCGCTGAGGGTTCTGCATCAGAGCAGCCGCCGGGCCAGCCGCAGCAGCAGGGAGCCCAGATCTTCGCTGGCCGCCAGCTCCAGCCAGGAAGCCTGCCGCTCGCCTCCAGCCAGCAGCACCTCCGCCGCCGGGCGATTGCTGCCCTCGGCTTCGGCGTCCCGCCGGCGCTCCTGTAGCTGCTCCTCCTCGCGGCGCTGCTGATCGAGCAGCACCCCGCCGGCGCGGGCCCACTCCAGCAGCTGCAGCAGTTCGCCGGCATCGAGCCACACGCCGTGGTCGCGGCAGCGGTCCACCACCACGCCGCTGCGCTTGCCCTGCAGGCTGCGGTTCATCAGGTCGCCGC
>JAWOHV010000125.1:0-14359 GCA_046484965.1 Prochlorococcaceae cyanobacterium | reverse complement strand
GTACCTGCCCAGCCTGCCCATGATAAGTGTTGAATGAATGTTAAGGATCATCTTCAGTACAAGATGATCGCATATAGGATCGATAAATGAGTTTCGAGCAGGTGGTGGCCCGCTCGCCTGGCAGCGTGAATGCCTGGGATGGGCTCGCCGCCAGCCTCTCCCGGCTCGAGCGCTATGGGGAGGCGTGTGCGGCTGGCGAGCGCTCCCTGGCCCTGAAAACCGAGGCCGCCCGGCCCCTGCCGCACTGGCAGCCGCCGGCGGGCACACCCCAGCAGCATCTGGAGCGGCCCGGGCGGGAGCAGCGGCGGGATCTGATCGCGTTTTCGATCTGGGGACGCAACCCCCGCTACCTGCGCGGTGCGTTGCGCAATGCGTTGTTGATTCCGGAGCTCTATCCCGGCTGGCAGGCGCGCTTCTATCTCGATGAGAGCGTGCCTGAAGAGCTGCGGGCGCTGTTGGCCCAACTGGGGGCCGAGTGCCGGCTGATGCCGGCGGGCCAGAGCCTGCGGCAGAAACTCTGCTGGCGCTTCCAGGTGGCCAATGATCCGGCGGTGGGCCGCTTCCTGGTGCGCGATTGCGATTCGGTGGTGAACCAGCGGGAGGTGGCGGCGGTGCAGAAGTGGCTTGCCTCCGAGCGCTGGTTCCATGTGATGCGCGACTGGTGGACCCACACCGATCCGATCCTGGCGGGCCTGTGGGGCGGCATCGCCGGTGTGCTGCCGGCTCTGCCGGCGCTGCTGAGCGCCTACAAGCCCCCCGCCAAGGAAACCGCCAATGTGGACCAGTGGTTTCTGCGCGATGTGCTGTGGGGCAGCATCCGGCCCCTGGCCCTGGTGCACGATCGCTGTTTCCGCAGCGACGGCGGTGTGCCCTGGCCCACCCCCACCCCAGTGGGTGATCGCCATGTGGGGCAGGACGAATTTGCGGCGAACCGAAAGAGGCAGGCCCGATCGCTTTCCGCCTGGATTCAGCGCTACTCCTGCCTGCAGCTGGAGGGGGAGGAGCACCGGAAGATGGCTTCAGGCCTGGTCAGCAAGGGCTCCTCGCTATTCAATGCATTGACCAGTGCATCGATTGTCATTGGCCCTTTGATACTGGACTTGCTTTTTATCAGGGATTCCATCTCGTTTATGCTTTAAACGCGCCTGCGTTCTTCCAGTCGTCCAGGTTCTCGGGGCTTCATGACTTCGAGGCTTTGACGCGGGACGGTCTTTGTGCCTGAAGCGTTTGCTGGTGTGCAGGTTGTTGCGTCCCGGTGCTGTGCGGTCTGGCTACCTTCTTGATCAAGCTCTCTGAATCGCTCTTCCGATGAGATTCGGTGCGGTCAAAAAGGCTTCAAGGGGCTGGGCTCTTCGCTGACGCAGGCCTGCTCCTGCGGCCACCGGTGCCGTTCGTGGTCTGAGCGGTTCAGGGCATCCCATGCCACCCTCAAGGGCGAGAGCGCCCCGCCTGCCCACCCCGATGCGCCTGAGCCTGCGCCGCTTTCCGCTCACCAAGGCCGTGCCGCTGGCGATTAGCCGCGGCAGCACCAGCGCCGTGGAGCACCTGCTGGTGCAGCTCGAGCACGACGGCCTCAGCGGCATCGGCGAAACCGGTGGCTTCGACACCGGCCACCGCCACTACGAAACGGACACAATTGCCGCCGAACTGGAGGCGATGGCGCACCAGCTGGAGCCTCTCGCCCCCGAGCCCTTGCAGGCCCTGGAGCCCCTGCTGGCCGGGCTCAGCCCGCCGGCGCGCTGCGGCCTGGATCTCGCTCTGCACGACTGGTGGGGCCGGCGGCTGGGGCTGCCGCTGCACCGGCTCTGGGGCCTGGATCCAGGGGCGTGTGCCGCCACCAGCGTGACCCTTGGGCTCGGCGAGCCCGCGGCAGTGTTGGCGCGGCTCGAGCGCTGGTGGGCGCAGCTGCCCGCCACCCGGATCAAGCTCAAGCTCGGCAGCCCCGAGGGGATGGCCCACGACCTGGCGCTGCTGGAGGCGGTGGCCGCGGCCCTCGAGCAGCGCCGCCAGGCCACGGGCAGCCCCTGCGAGCTGCAGGTGGATGCCAACGGCGGCTGGGATCTGGAGCGCACCCGGGCGATGCTGGAGCCGCTGCAGCGGGCCGGGGTGGTGCTGCTGGAGCAGCCGCTGCCGCCGTTGGCCGATCCGGAGGCCGACACGGCCGCCTTTGCGGCTTTGGAGCTGGAGTGTCCGCTGCCGCTGCTGGCCGATGAGAGCTGCTGGGATCTGGCCGATCTGCTGCGGCTGGCCCCCTATGTGGATGGGATCAACATCAAGCTGCTCAAGAGTGGCGGCCTGGCCGAGGCGTTGCTGATGGCCCGCACGGCGCGCCGGCTGGGGCTGGGGGTGATGCTCGGCTGCTATTCCGATGGCGCCCTGCTCAACGGCGCCGCCGCCCAGTTGCTGTCCCTGGTGGCCTGGCCCGACCTCGACAGCCACCTCAACCTGATCGACGATCCCTTCGCCGGCCTGGAGTGCCGCGCCGATGTGCTGCAGCCGCCTGCAGGGGCGGGCCTTGGCATCAGCGCGCCGGGGCTGGCGCCGGTGCCGGCCGAGGCGGCGGGGGAAGGCTGATGGACGCGCTGCCCTGCCCGCTGCGGCCCGAGGCGCCGATCGTGCTGCTGCTGCACGGCGGCCTCGACAACCTCTCCGGCAAGACCGGCCTGGCGATGCTGCGCTACCGCCGCGGGCCGATCGTGGCCGTGGTGGCCCCGGAGCATGCCGGCCGCGTGCTGGCGGATGTGACGGGCATCCCGCGCCCGGTGCCGGTGGTGGCCTCGCTGGCGGAGGCGCTGCCCTTTGCCCCGGAGGTGGCTGTGGTGGGGTTGGCGCCTTCGGGCGGGCGGCTGCCGGAGCCGCTGCGGGCCGATCTGGCGGCGGCGCTGCGGGCGGGGCTCTCGGTGGCCAGCGGCCTGCACAGCCGCATCGGCGCTGACCCCGAACTGGCGGCGCTGCGGCGCGATCCGGCCTGGATCTGGGATCTGCGCTGCGAGCCCGCAGCTCTGGTGGTGGCGGCGGCGCGGGCGGCGGCGCTGCCCTGCCGGCGGCTGCTGGCGGTGGGCAGCGACATGGCCGTGGGCAAGATGAGTGCCTGTCTGGAGCTGCAGGCCGAGGCCGAGCGGCGGGGGCTGCCGGCGCGCTTTGTGGGCACCGGCCAGGCGGGGATCCTGATCAGCGGCAGCGGCGTGGCCCTCGATGCGGTACGCGTCGACTACGCCGCCGGCGCCGTGGAGGCGGCGGTGCTGGCTGCCGGGGCGGAGCTGGGGCCCGACGCTCTGCTGCTGGTGGAGGGGCAGGGGTCCCTGGCCCACCCCGGCTCCAGCGCCACCCTGCCGCTGATCCGCGGCAGCCAGCCCACCGACCTGCTGCTGGTGCACCGGGCCGACCAGGTCTACCTCAAGGGGCTGCCGGAGCTGCCGATCCCGCCGCTGCCGCAGCTGATCGCGGCGGTGGAAGCCCTGGCGGCCCTGGCCCGGCCGGCCGGTGCCGCCGCGCCGCCGCGGGTGCGGGCGATTGCCCTGAACACCGCCCTGCTGGAGCCGCAGGCGGCCGCCGCGGCGGTGCGCCAGGTGGAGCAGAACACGGGCCTGCCCTGCCTGGACCCGGTGCGGCAGGGGGCGTCGGCCCTGCTGGATGCCGTGCTCGCCGGCGAATGAGCCTGGCGGCACGGCCTCGACTTGAGACTCATATGCAAAACTTGCCGTTTCTTGCTTAAGCGGCCTGGCCGTTGGCCCCGATTGCATGGCGCCCAACTTCAAAGAGGATCTCAACGAGCCCTTGAAGCTGGGGGTGATGGCCAGCCTGATCGCGGCGCTTGCGGTGGTGGCCCTGCTGCGTCCCTTCCTGCCGGTGCTGCTGCTGGTTGTGCTGGGGCTGCTGATTTTCGTGCTGGCACTGCTGGTGGCAGTGGAGATCAGCGTTTATCCCGATTGATCACGCGCCAGGTTCCGGTGACACCTCGATGACACCGGAGCGCTGGAGCTGGGATCGAAAGGGCGAGCGAGGGGATTCGAACCCCCGGATGGCGGCACCACAAGCCGCTGCCTTAACCGCTTGGCGACGCCCGCCGCGGCGTTCACAATTTAACCACCCGTTCGCCGGAGACCGTTTGGGTTCGCTGCCCGAGCCTGGATCAGCACCAACCTCTGCGGGAACGCCGCGCCCGCGGCTGCTGCCGGGGCTGCTGCTGGCAGGGGTGGCCAGTGCCATTGGCCTGGCTTTCACAAACCCTTCGCCCGCTGAGTTCGAAGCCTTTGCGGGCGAGCGCCTGGCGGATCTGGCCGTGCAAGAGCTCTGCTTTGACGATGGTCTGCCGATGTTGCTGCGGCTGGTGCTGCGCAACTGCAGCGATCTGATCGGCTCCCAACGGCTCGTGTTCGGCCGCCTGGTGCGCAGCCAGAGCGTGCGGGTCAATGCCGGCCTGTTCAGCCTCTACCGCACCGAGCTGGGTGGCCAGCGGATCTGGGCCGACTGGAAGCTGCCCCGCTACGGCGTGCTCACCCTGGCGGTGGCCGGCCAGTTTGTGGTGCTGCGCACCACGGAGCGTGTGGAGCGGGCTGCTCAGGCAGATGAGCGGCAGGGGGAATCTTGAAGCCGCTGCCGCCGCTGCGCCTGCCCCGCCAGCTGCTCGATCCCCATCGCTCCGATCTGCGGCCTGCGGCCGATGGGCTGGTGGCCGTGCGGCTGATCGAGCAGCAGGGGCTGATCACGGCGATCGAGCCCCTCGAGGCCGCCGCGATGAAAGAGCCGCTGCCCCTGGCCCTGACGCCGCTGCTGGAACCCCACGGCCACCTCGACAAGGCCTTCAGCTGGCCCGAGGCCCCCAACCTGGATGGCACGATGGCGGCAGCGATCGCCGCCAACCTGGCTGAGCATCAGCTGCGCAGCGCCGAGCTGGTGCTCAAGCGGGCTGGCCGCGCCCTCGAGCAGGGCTGGCGCTATGGCCTGCGGGCGATCCGCAGCCATGTGGATGCCCACGGTGAGGCGGCCCAGCTGAGCTGGGAGGTGCTGGAGGACCTGCGCCGCCAGTGGGTTGGCCGCCTGGAGCTGCAGCTGGTGGCGATGGCGCCCCTGGGCCACTGGGCCACGCCGGCGGGCCGCGAGCAGGCGCGCCTGGTGGCGGCATCCGGCGGCCTGCTCGGCGGCGCCCTGGGGCCGCCCTTCGAGATCGGGTCCGCTGAGCGCGATGGGCTCGAAGAGCTGTTGCGGCTGGCCGATGGCCTCGGCTGTGGGGTGGATCTGCATGTGGATGAAGCCGATGACGCTCCCGGCCGCGGTGTGGCCTTGCTGCTGGCGGCGATGCGGCGGCTGCGGATCACCATCCCGGTGACCTGCAGCCACGCCAGCAGCATGGGCCTGCTGGCGCCGGCGGCCTGTGCGGCGATGGCGGAGCGGCTGGCCGAGGCCGGCGTGGTGGTGGTGGCCCTGCCGCTCACCAACCACTGGCTGCTGGGCCGCCGGCCTGGCCAAACCCCTAGCCGGCGGCCCCTGGCTCCGATCCGGCAGTTGCAGCGGGCCGGGGTGGCGGTGGCCGTGGGTGGCGACAACGTGCAGGATCCCTGGTATCCCGGCGGCGACGGCGACCCTTTGGAAACCCTCCGCCAGGCCGTGCCGGCGGCCCAGCTCCATCCCTGGCGGCGCCAGGACCTGGCCGCCTTCACCACGGTGCCGGCTCGCCTGCTGGGGCTGGCCTGGGATGGGGTGCTGCGCCCCGGCGCGCCCGCAGACCTGGTGCTGCTGGCGGCCTCCGGCTGGCCGGAGCTGCTGGGCCGCTCGCCCGAGCGGCGGGTGCTGCGGGGCGGCGCCTGGCTGCCGCCGCCACTCCCCTCGCCTCTCTCCTCGCAGCTGGCGGCCTGCCTGCCGAGCCCGTGTCCTGAGCGATCCTGAGCTGATGTCTGCCGTTCTGCCCGCAGCCCTGCCGCCGTTGCCGCCGCCCCCCGCGGCGTTGCAGATCGAGGCCCTGCGCCACGATCTGCTCGCCCAGGGGCTGGCGGTGCTCACGGCTCCGGCCGAGCTGGAGCGGCTCTCGCGCGATTTTCACGACTATTCGCCCGTGTTGACGCCGCTGCTGGCGGGCCGCTGCGCCCAGCTGGCCGCGTCTGCGGCCACGCTCGAGCAGGTGCAGCAGGTGGCGGCGGCCTGCGCCCGCCATGGCGTGCCGCTGACCCTGCGGGGGGCCGGCACCGGCAATTACGGCCAGTGCGTGCCCCTGGCTGGCGGGCTGGTGCTCACCCTGGCGGGCCTCAACCGCCTCCGCCAGGTGGATGCAGCAAGCGGCGTGTTCACGGCCGAGGCGGGTTGCCTGCTGGCCGATCTCGACCAGCAGCTGGCGGCCCACGGCCGTGCCCTGCGGCTGCAGCCCAGCACCGCCCGCAGCGCCAGCCTGGGGGGGTATGTGGCCGGAGGTTCGAGCGGCATCGGCTCGCTGCGCTGGGGGTTCCTGAGCGATCCGGGCAACCTGCTGGCGCTGGAGGTGGTGACCGTGGAGCCGCAGCCTCGGCTGCTGCAGCTGCAGGGGGATCGGGCCGAGCCGCTCAACCACGCCTACGGCACCAACGGCATCCTCACGGCCCTCACCCTGGCCAGCGCCGAGGCCGTGGCCTGGCAGGAGCTGGTGCTGGCGATTCCCAGCTGGGAGGGAGCGCTGCTGCTGGTTCGGGAGCTGCTGGCCAGCGATCTGCTGCTCAACGAGCTCTGCCTGCTGGAGGGGCCCCTGGCGCTGGGCCTGCCCTGGCCCCACGGCTGCCCGGGCGCCGGCGGCGAGCGGCCGCGGCTGCTGCTGCTGGCGGCGCCGGCGGCCCTGGGGCGGCTGGCGGAGCTGGCGGCGGGCGCCGGCGCCGAGCTGCTCTGGCAGGCGCCCCAAGGCCAGGGCCAGGGCCGCAGGCTGCCGCTGCGGGAGCTCACCTGGAACCACACCACCCTGCACCGGCGGGCCCTGGATCCGGGCTGGACCTACCTGCAGTTGCTGCTGCCCGAGCCCGAAGGGCCGGCCATGGCGGCGCTCAAGGCCCGCTGGGGCGACGACCTGCTCTGGCACCTGGAGGGGGTGCGGGCGATGGCGGCACCGCGGCTGGCGGCCATTCCGCTGGTGCGCTGGCGAGGCGCCGTGCTGCTCGAGGAGCTGATCGCCCAGGCCTGCGATCTGGGGGCGGTGCTTTTCAACCCCCATGCGCTCACCGTCGAGGAGGGGGGGCTGGGGGTGGTGGATGCCGACCAGGTGGCGGCCAAGGCGGCCTACGACCCGGCCGGCCTGCTCAATCCGGGCAAGCTGCGCGGCTGGTGGCAGCGGCCGGCGGCTGCTGGGGGTGAGACGGCCGGGGGCTGAGGCGGCTCAGCAGCCGAGGCTGCTGCGGGTGTCCACGCCCGTGCGGGGGTTGGTGCCGCTGGCCTCGATGCAGAGCTGGCGCTGGTCGGCCCGGTCGAGCAGGGCATCGCTGAAATCGGCGTCGGTCACGGTGGCGCCCGTGAAGTTGCTGCCCGCAGCGATCACGCCCGAGAGGTTGGCGCCGCTGAAATTGGCGCCGCTGAAATCCACCTTGTCCATCAGCACGTCGCTGAGGTCGGCGCCGGAGAAGTCGGCTTCCGGAAAGGCGGCCTGGGTGAGGATGGCGCCATGCAGGTTGGCGCCGGCGAAGTGGGCCTGGCGGCCCGCCGCGCCGGCGAAGGAGGTGTTGGCCAGGTCCTGGCCGGAGAAATCGGCGCCGTTCTGGTTGGTGAGGGTGTAATCCACCCCCGAGAACTCCGCCCAGGCCGCTGGCGCCCCGGCGCCGGGCAGGGGCAGCAGCACCGCCAGCAGGGCGAACAGCGCACAGATCAGTGGACCGATCAAGGCGCTGATCCGCCTGCCGCTGCTGCGCCGCTGGGATGGGGGCTGTTTGGCTGGGGGCTGTTTGGCTGGGGGCTGTTTGGCTTCGGGCTGCTGGACTGGGGGCTGCTGGACTGGGGGCATTGGCGGCGCGGCGGGGCCTGGCGGCTCTGGGATCACTCTGCCGCGGCTGCCACCCCCAGGTGCTGGCGGATGCGATCGAGGGCAACCTTCTCCTCGGCCGACACCTTCTCGCCAGAGCCGAACAGGCCCTTGCCGGCCGCTGCGGCCACGGCCACGCAGCCATCCACGATCAGCTGGGAGTACTGCTTCACCGTTGCGTCATCGGCCTTGCTGCGGGCGAGTTCCAGGGCCCCATCCACCTCCTCGAGGGCGCGGTCGAGCACTTGGCCGTTGCGCACGTCCTCGGGGCTGATCTGCAGCTTCTCGGGGCGGATCCCCTGCTTGAGGGCCTCCTCGTTGAAGAGGCTGGCGATCAGGGGATTGGCGCTGTAGCGCTTGGCGGCGGCCGCCAGCTCCCGGCCGAGGGCGATGGCTTCCTGGGCACTGGAGAACACCCCCAGGTCCACGGTCATCACGGCCAGGGCGGCGGAGAGGGGGGCACCCAGCAGTTTGTTGCGTTCGTCGCTGGTGAGCTCGATCGTCATGGGGCTGCGGGCAAGGACAAGGTTGGGATCGGTGCGACCCGATCCCATTCACTTTGGCCAGGGCTAGATCTGGCGGCTGCGCTCGGCGCTCGGATTGTTGTTTGGTGTAGCGCTGGATAGCAAAGCGCCGATTAGGTAAAGGGATCCAGCCACGACCAGCCTCTTGCTGGCGTTGGCCCGCTGCGCCAGCGCAACGGCCTGCTCCAGATCGGCGGCCTCCAGCAGCTGGCCGGCCAGCTCCGGCCGTGCTGCCACCAGCTGGGCGCGGCTCCAGCTGGCGTGAGCCGGCACCGGCACGATCCAGGCCTGATCGCCCTCTGCCAGCAGGGCTTCGAGGATCTCCGGCCCCTGTTTGCTGGCCAGCATGCCGAGCAGCCAGTGGCGGGGGCCGCCCGAGAGGCCATGGCGCTGAGGATGGGCATCGAGCTCCCGGCGCAGGGCCTCGGCGGCGGGCGGGTTGTGGGCGCCATCGAGCAGCAGCGGCATGCCGCGCCAGCTGAGCTGTTGCAGCCGGCCGGGCCAGCGGGCCGCCGCAAACCCCTGGCGGCAGGCTGCCGCGCTGATCGACCAGCCGCGCTCGGCCAAGGCCTGCAGCATCCCAATGGCCACGGCGCCGTTGGCGGCTTGCAGGCTGCCCGGCAGGCCGCAGGGGCACCACTGCCCGTCGATCAGCAGGGCGCCGTCGGCCGCCTGGGCCAGCGGCTCAAGCCAGCGCAGCTCGGCGCCCACGGCGCGGGCCTGCCGCTCCAGCACGGCGGCCGCCGCAGGCGGCTGGGGCGCACTGAGGGCCACCGCGCCCGGCCGCAGCACGCCGGCCTTCTCGGTGGCAATGCTGGCTAGGTCGGGCCCCAGGAACTCGCGGTGATCGAGCCCGATCGAGGCCAGGCCGATCACGCTCCGATCGGGATGGCAGGTGGTGGCATCGAGCCGGCCCCCCAGTCCCACCTCTAATACCACCAGCTCACAGCCGGCCGCGGCGAAGGCCAGGAAGGCCGCGGCCGTGACCAGCTCGAAGGGGGTGAGGTTGTGGCGTGCGGCGGCGCCGGCGGCGGCCTGCAGCTGCTGGCGAAGCTCCGCTGCGGCGATGTCGGCGGCACCGATGCGGATCCGTTCTGTCCAGCTCACCAGGTGGGGGGAGCTGTAGAAGCCGGCGTGGAGGCCCGCCGCCAGCAGGCTCTGGTGCACCAGGGTGCAGATCGAGCCCTTGCCGTTGCTGCCGGCCACCTGCACGGCGGCGAAGCGGCGCTCGGGGTGGCCGAGGTCGGCCAGGGCCGCCTGCAGGCGCTCCAGGCCGAGGTTCACACCGCGGCGGCTGAAGGGCTCAATCAGCTCGGCGAAGGGATCGGCTGGGGGGCTGGGGCTCTGGCTGGGGCTGTGGTTGGGGCTGGCCATGGCGGAGCTGGGCTCAGCCCAGGCTGAGCAGGGCCGCCTCCAGCTTTTGCACCGCCAGCTGCAGCTGGCGGGCCTTGATCACCAGCGGCGGCACGAAGCGCACCACCTGGGGGCCGGCCGGCACCAGCAGCAGCCCCTGCTCGATGGCTGCATTCACCAGGGCGGGGGCGCTGGGGGCTCCCTCTCGCAGCACCAGCCCCTGCAGCAGGCCCCAGCCCCGCACCCCCTCGAGCTGGGCCGGGTGGCGCTGCACCAGCTCTGAGAGCAGTTGCTGCAGCAGCTCCCCCATCGCCTGCACGTGGGGCAGCAGCCGGCGCCGCTCGATCTCGGCCAGCACCGTGAGGCCGGCGCGGCAGGCGAAGGGGTTGCCGCCGAAGGTGCTGGCGTGCTCGCCGGGGCGGAAATGGTCGCAGGCCCGCTTCACCGCCAGCGCTCCGATCGGGATGCCGCCGCCGAGGCCCTTGGCCAGGGTGATCGCATCGGGCTCCACCCCCAGCCGCTCGTAGCCCCAGAGCCTGCCGCTGCGGCCCACGCCGATCTGCACCTCATCGAAGATCAGCAGGATCTGGTGCCGATCGCAGAGCTCGCGCACGCGGCGGAAGAAGGCCGGATCGCCGGGGTGCACGCCCCCCTCCCCCTGCAGCGGCTCGATCAGCACGGCCGCCACCCGCGGCCCGGCCGCTTCGCAGGCGGCCAGCAGGTCTTCAAAGGTGGCGGTGTCGTTGTAGGGGAAATAGCGGAAGCCCTGCACCAGCGGCTCGAAGCCCTGGTGGTATTTCGGCTGGCCGGTGGCGCTCACCGCCGCCAGGGTGCGGCCGTGGAAGCTGGCTTCGGCCGAGAGGATCAGCGGACCAGGGCCGCTGCCGGGGTCGATGCCGCGCACGCTCTGGGCGTGCTTGCGGGCGAGCTTGATGGCGGCCTCATTGGCCTCGGCGCCGGAATTGCAGAAGAACACCCGATCAAGGCAGCTGCGGGCCGTGATCAGCGCGGCCAGTTCCTCCTGTTCGGGGATTCGGTAGAGGTTGGAAACGTGCTGCAGCTTGCCGAGCTGGCGGCTCAGGGCCCGCTTCAGCCGGCCATCGCTGTGGCCGAGGCTGCAAACGGCAATGCCGGCAACGCAGTCGAGGTAGCGCTTGCCGGCGCTATCCCACAGCCACACCCCTTTGCCGCGCACCAGGCTGAGCGGCAGGCGGGCATAGGTGTCCATCACCGAGGAGCTGCTCACCGAGGAGCTGCTCACCGAGGAGATGGGCCCTGGTGTGATGGGAGCGGTGGGACTCGAACCCACATGCCCGAAGGCGCTCGATTTTGAGTCGAGTCCGTCTACCAATTCCGGCACGCTCCCGCCTGGCGGACTGTAGGGGAATCCGCGCCGGGGGCTGCCTCAGGCCACCAGGGCGCCCAGGCCCAGGGGAGCCTGTTGGCGTTCCAGCAGGCCGGTGCGGCGGATCGAGGCGCCCACGGCATTGAGCTTGCCCTCGAAATCGGCGTAGCCGCGGTCGAGGTAGCAGAGCCCCTTGACGGTGGTGATGCCTTCGGCGGCGAGGCCGGCGAGCACCATGGCAGCGGAGGCGCGCAGGTCGCTGCCCTCCACCGGAGCGCCGCTGAGGCGACTGACCCCTTCCACGAAGGCGGTGTTGCCCTGCATGCGGATGGCGGCGCCCATGCGCTGCAGCTCCGCCACGTGCTGCAGGCGATTTTCGAAGATGTTCTCTGTGATCACGCTGGTGCCCTGGGCCGTGGCCAGCAGGCTCATGAACGGGGCCTGCAGGTCGGTGGGGAAACCGGGGAAGGGTTGGGTGCGCAGATCCACGGCCTTGATCGCATCGGCTTGGATCGTCAGACCAAGGCCGTCGGGCCTGATGCGGCAGCCGGCTTCCTCCAGCTTGGTGATCACGGCACTGAGGTGGTCGGGGATCACCGGCGCCACGCGCAGGTGGGAGCGGGTGATGGCGGCGGCCAGCAGGAAGGTGCCGGCCTCGATGCGGTCGGGGATCACGGCGTAGTCGGCGCCGTGCAGGCGATTGACCCCCACAATCGTGATCGTGGAGGTGCCAGCGCCGCGCACCTTTGCTCCCATCGCCAGCAGCAGCCCGGCCAGATCCACCACCTCGGGCTCGAGGGCGGCGTTCTCGATCACCGTTTCGCCCTCGGCCAGGGTGGCGGCCATCATCAGCGTTTCGGTGGCACCCACGCTCGGGCAATCGAGGTGAATGCGGCCGCCGCTGAGGCGATGGCCGCGGCCCGGCACCACGGCCGAAACGACGCCGTGCTCAATCGTGACCTGGGCGCCGAGGGCCTTGAGCCCCTTGACGTGCTCGACCACCGGACGGGTGCCGATCTGGCAGCCGCCGGGCAGGGGAATGCGGGCCGTGCCCAGGCGGGCCAGCAGCGGGCCGATGCAGAAGAAGCTGGCCCGCAGGCTGTTCACCAGGTCGTAGGGGGCGGCGGCGTGGCTGAGGTTGCTCGCGGTCATCTCGATCGCGTTGCCATCGCGGCGCACCTGAACGCCGAGGGCAGCGAGGATGTCGCCCAGGGCGGTGATGTCGGTGAGCGGCGGCACGTTGCGCAGCCGCAGGGTGTCGGAGGTGAGCAGGCAGGCGGCCATCAGCACCAGGGCCGAATTCTTGGCGCCACTGACGGTGAGCTCACCGCTGAGGGTACGGCCACCACTGATTTCCAGCTGGGGAGCCGTGCTCTGCTCAAGGGGAGTCGCCGCCGTAGTCATGCCCTGTGATCCCGGTTGGGTTGGCGCATCTTGACAATGAATGGCCCCACCGTCTAGGAGTCCGGCGTTTGAAGTGTCTTGCCCGTCTCGCCCATCGTTCAGGTGGGGTGCGGCTCGATGTTTTATGGTTGGCTGGTCGCCTTCGGCGACGCGCCAGCGGATGTGGCGGAATTGGTAGACGCGCTAGTTTCAGGTACTAGTGGCAGCAATGTCGTGGGAGTTCAAGTCTCCCCATCCGCACTTTTTTCTATGATTGTTCTCAAGATCTCGAACGCCTCCGAGGTGATGGCCTCGAAGCTTGGAAAGTTTCTTGAGAGCCTCACCCCTGAAGGTCTCGATCAGTCGACGATTGAGGACATTGTGCTGAAAAAGCTGGTCGAGAATCTGCAGGCCGAAGGCCTCAAGGGTGAGGTGGCCTCCGTCCGCGGCCTCGACCTCGATGGCAAGGATCTGGTGCTTCAGGACGGCCTGCACGTGCGGCGCCACCAGGCCTTCTGAGGTGGTTGGCGGCGAAGAGCTCCTGAGCGGCTCGGAGCCGATCACCAGCCGCCGCAATCCGCTGGTGCGACGGCTGCGGCTGCTGCATGACGCCCGCGGACGACGGGAGCAGGGCCTGATCTTGCTGGAGGGAACTCATCTGCTGCAGGAGGTGCTGCGGCTGCAGCTCCAGCCCCGGGATCTGCTGGCCACCCCGGCCTGGCTGGAGGCCCACCCGGCCCTGGTGGCGGCCTTGCCCGAGGGAGGGGAGTGCCGGCTGGTGAGCGAGGAGGTGCTCGAGGCCGTGGCCACGACCCGCCAGCCCGATGGGGTGGTGCTCACCTTGCCGCCTCCGCCTCCGGCGGGGGGGGTTCCAGCCCCTTTCGTGCTGGCCCTCGATGGTCTCCAGGACCCCGGCAATCTCGGCACCTTGATGCGCACGGCCCTGGCGGCCGGAGTCGGCGCCCTGTGGCTGGCTGATGGGGCCGACCCCTTCCAGCCGAAGGTGCTGCGGGCTTCCGCCGGCGCCGCCCTGGCCTTGCCCCTGCGGCGCGGCAGCCGCCAGGAGCTGGCGGCATGGCTGGCAGCGGCGACGACGGCCGGCTGGCAGGTGGTGGTGACCCTGCTCCCCGGGGCGGGGCCGGTGCCACCGTTGCCCTACTGGCAGCTCGACTGGACGCGCCCCACGGTGTTGCTGCTGGGCAACGAGGGGGCCGGGGTGGATCCGGCGCTCGCTGCCCTGGCCGGCCAGCGGGTCACGATCCCCCACGCTCCGGGGGTGGAGTCGCTGAACGTGGCGGTGGCGGCGGCGCCGCTGCTGCTGGAGCGCTGGCGCCAGCAGCACCAGCAGCAGGGAGGCGGGGCGCCGCCGGCCCCCTGAGAGGGGAGAATGCCCTGATCAACCCACAGGGAGCGCCGGTGAGCGACGCCAACTTCGAGGGCAGTTTCGATTTCGATCTGATCGTGATCGGCGCCGGCTATGGCGGCTTCGATGCGGCCAAGCATGGCGCCGAGCACGGCCTGCGCACCGCCGTGATCGAGAGCCGCGACATGGGCGGCACCTGCGTGAACCGCGGCTGCGTGCCCTCCAAGGCCTTGCTGGCCGCCAGCGGCCGGGTGCGGGAGCTGGCCGATGCCAAGCACCTGGCGGGCTTCGGCATCCATGCCGCGCCGGTGCGCTTCGAGCGCCAGAAGATCGCCGACCACGCCAACCAGCTGGTGGCCACGATCCGCACCAACCTCACCAAGACCCTCGAGCGCGCCGGCGCCACGATCCTGCGGGGCACGGGC
>JAWOHV010000145.1:0-4306 GCA_046484965.1 Prochlorococcaceae cyanobacterium | reverse complement strand
GGCGGTCCGAGTAGTTGTAGGAGAGCCAGAACTTGTTCTGCTGGTTGGGCTGGTAGGTCAGCTTGATGTACGGCAGCGGCTGGGTGACCTTGATGACCGTCTTGGCATCGGGCTGGGTATAGGGGAAGGCGATGGCGTAGTGACCAGCCATCAGGTTGAGGCATTCCACTCCCTGCCCCGCCTGCCCCTTGACCAGGTTGTCGATGGCGCTCATCACGATCAACTGACCGGTGCGTGGGTCCACCTGCACCGACAGCATGGCCCGGTTGGTGTGGCGCACCCATTTGGTGGAGGGATAGGTGCCAACCGGCAGCACCACAATCGAACGATGCTGCCTGTAGGCCGCTTCGAGCAGGGTGGTGCAGTCGTCGGCCGTCAGGCCCGGATCCCGCAAGCGCCCATACACGGTGGCCAGCAGACCCCTCACCATCGGCATCAGGTGCGGCGTGAACTGCAGCTGGATCGGCTGGCCGGCCGCTTCGCCACCCAGTTGCTCGATCTCACTGGTGTGGCGGTGGCCCACCACGCCATAGGGCGCAACCGCCTCGGCTGCTTCCGCCAGCAGCAGGTGCTCCTTGGCCGCCCTGCCCCCGCCGGAGGTGCCAGTTTTGGCATCGATGATGATGCCGCTGGTATCGATCAGTCCCTGGCGCAGGAACGGCACCAGGGCCAGCAGGCTGGCGGTAGGGAAGCAGCCGGGGGCCGCCACAAGCCTGGCAGTGCGAATGCGGGCCCCATGGAGCTCCGGCAGGCCGTAGACGGCCTCGCTGCAGAGGTCTTGATCCTGGCGCGAAACCTGGCGAGCCTCGCTGGCGTACACCGCCTGCCATTGGGCCAGGGAGCGGTAGCGATAGTCGGCGGAGAGATCCACCACCCGCACCCCGCGCTGCAGCAGAGCCGGCACCAACTGAGAGGCCAGACCGTTGGGCAGGCTCAGCAGGGCGAAATCAGCGGCGGCGGCAATCGCATCGGGGTCGGGACTTTGCACCACCGGATCCCCTTCCAGGGGCAGGAACGGCACCAGATCGCTCCAACGCTTGCCGGAACTTCGCTCTCCGCCTAGGTAGGTGATGCGCCAGTGGGGATGGCGATCCAGCAGACGCAGGGTCTGGAGGCCGCCGTAACCGGTGGCACCCACCACCGCCAGTCGTTGCCCGGTACGGGGTTCACCGGGCTGCGGCTGAACGGGCTGCGGCTGAACGGGCTGCGGCTGAGCGGGCTGTGGCTGAGCGGCCTGCGGTTCACTGGGCTTTGCTGTCACCAAGGGGCCATCGATCAGCGGCGATCGTACCGGGCTCTATAAAGGAGTATTGCGACGTGGCCGCAGGCCTTGACCGTTCTCGCTTCTCCGGGCCCTAAGGCCGACGGCGTGATCAAGTTCGATGCGATCGCCGATGCCCTGGCCGCCATCCGCAATGGCGAGTCGGTGATTGTGGTTGACGACGAGAACCGCGAGAACGAGGGCGACCTGATCTGCGCGGCCCAGTTCGCCACACCGGAACAGATCAACTTCATGGCCACCGAGGCGCGGGGCCTGATCTGCCTGGCGATGGAGGGGGAGAGGCTCGATGCCCTCGATCTGCCCCTGATGGTGGATCGCAACACCGATGAGAACCAGACGGCCTTCACCGTGAGTGTGGATGCCGGGCCTGAAAACGATGTGACCACAGGCATCTCCGCCGAGGACCGGGCCCGCACGATCCAGGTGGCGATTCACCCGGCCACCCGTCCGGCCGACCTGCGACGTCCTGGCCATGTCTTTCCGCTGCGGGCCCGCCAGGGTGGGGTGCTGAAGCGAGCGGGCCACACCGAAGCTGCGGTGGATCTGGCCCGCCTGGCGGGGCTTTATCCGGCCGGGGTGATCTGTGAGATCCAGAACCCCGATGGCTCGATGGCCCGGCTGCCGCAACTGGCTGCCTATGCACGCCGCCATCAGCTGCGCTTGATCAGCACCGCCGACCTGATCAGCTATCGGCTCAACACCGAACGCTTCGTGCGCCGTCAGGCCGAAGCCCAGCTGCCGAGCAGTTTCGGCAGCTTTCGCGCCATCGGCTACCGCAATGAGCTCGACGGCGGTGAACACATCGCCATCGTCAAGGGCCATCCCGAAAAGGCCCTCGGCCCTGTGCTGGTGCGCGTGCACAGCGAATGTCTCACCGGCGATGCCTTTGGCTCGCTGCGCTGCGACTGCCGCCCCCAGCTGGAAGCGGCGCTGCGCATGATCGAAGCGGCCGGCGAAGGGGTGGTGGTGTATCTGCGCCAGGAGGGCCGGGGCATCGGCCTGATCAACAAGCTCAAGGCCTACTCCCTGCAGGACACCGGCCTCGACACAGTGGAGGCCAACGAACGGCTTGGTTTTGCCGCCGACCTGCGCAACTACGGTGTGGGTGCCCAGATCCTCAGCGACCTCGGCGTGCAGAGGCTGAGGCTAATCACCAACAATCCCCGCAAGATCGCCGGGCTCGGTGGTTATGGCCTGCAGGTGGTGGACCGGGTGCCGCTGGTGATGGATCCGGGTCAGCACAACGCCTCCTACCTGCAGACCAAGCGCATCAAGCTCGGGCACCTGATGGAAAGCGACGGCTATGGGCTCACGGCAGTGCTTGGCCTGGACGTGGCCAGCCCAGCAGAAGCAGCCAGCACGGTAGAAGCCGCCAATCCGGTAGAAGCCTCCGCAGACCTCTGGCAGGAGCTGCGCCACTGGGCCGCTGCCGAGGGGCTGCGGCTGGAGCGGGAGGAGCACCCCCGCTTGCTGGCACTGCTCGATCAACCAAGCCTGGCGGTGCTGTTGTCGGCGGGCCAGGGGGCAGGGCTCACGATGGAAACGATCGCCCAGGCCCTGGCCCAGTTGGGCCGGAGGCCGGCAGCCAGGGCCGTGAGCCTGCTGCTGGCCCCGGATCAGCAGCGCAGCAGCCATCCCAGCGCCGATCTGGAGCCTGAACGCCGCCCACTGGCCGAACTGCGCCAGGAACGCCTCTGCCCCATGGTGCCGCTGCAACCTGGGGCTTTCGTGCGCTGGTCGTAGGCCCTTGGGGCCCTGGGAGGGGAATCAGACGATCGTGAGCTTCTGGATGCGGCTGCCGTTGCGCAGGGCCAGCAGCACATCCAGGTTCGAGGCCTGGCCGAAGACGGTGTGCACACCATCGAGGTGGGGCTGGGCCCCATGGCAAAGAAAGAACTGACTGCCACCGGTGTTCTTGCCGGCGTGGGCCATCGAGAGGCTGCCGGCCTGATGTTTGTGGCTGTTGATCTCACAGGGGATCGTGTAGCCGGGCCCACCGGTGCCGGGCATGCCCTTGGCTCCCTCGCGGGTGTTGGGGCAGCCCCCCTGGGCCATGAAGCCGTCGATGACACGGTGAAAGGCAAGTCCGTCGTAGAAGCCTTCGCCAGCCAGCTTCACGAAGTTGGCCACGGTGCCGGGGGCATCGGCATCGAAAAGCTCCAGCTCGATGGTGCCGGCATCGGTTTCCATCAGGGCTTTGGTCACGGAGGCAAGGCGAAAAAAAGACTGTATCGGCTCTGGGCTAGAACGGGCCGGCCTGCCAGCCCAGCCCCCCCTTGGGCGCCATCGATGGCATCTGCTTCAACCCTGCCAACCGCCGCCAATCCATGACTGCCCCGTCGATCTCTGCCCTGGATCTGGCCGGCGCCCGGCTCGGAATCATCGGCGGTAGCGGCCTGTACGGCATGGAGGGCTTGGAAGATCTGCGCGAGCTCAGCGTCGAAACGCCCTTCGGCCCCCCATCCGACAGCTTGAGGATCGGCCGGATCGGCTCCCTGGAGGTGGTGTTCCTGGCGCGCCATGGCCGTCACCACACCCTCACCCCCACGGAGGTTCCGTTCCAGGCCAACCTCTGGGCGCTGCGTTCCCAGGGGGTGCGCTGGATCCTCTCGGTGTCGGCGGTGGGCTCCCTGCAGGAGCGCTACCGGCCGCTCGACATGCTGGTGCCGGATCAGTTCATCGACCGCACCCACCACCGCCCTGCCAGCTTCTTCGGTGTGCAGCCGCTGCTCGAGGGCAAGTACCGCTCGTGCTTCTCGATGACCGAGCCGACGGCCGGCGCCGACCCGACGTTGTTGTCGACGCGTGCGGTGCGTGACGGCGACGAGTGGGTCATCAACGGGCACAAGTGGTTCTCGTCGAACGCGTCGATCGCCGACTTCCTCATCGTCATGGCCCGCACGGGCGACGACGACACGCACGCCTACCAGTCGTTCTCGATGTTCATCGTCCCGACCGACACCCCCGGGGTGAACATCCTCCGTGACGTGCCGACCATGGGTGAACCCGATCACCGCACCGGTG
>JAWOHV010000075.1:0-5570 GCA_046484965.1 Prochlorococcaceae cyanobacterium | reverse complement strand
CATCGCCACGGGCCAGAACAACCTGGCCATGAACCGCACCGTGGCCCAGATCGCCCGGGAGTTCATCACCGAGCCGGTGGCGGAAGGGGCCGAGATCCCCGAGCCCCTGCTCAACCGGGTGGAGGCGGGCATCCGCTGCTTCGATCCCTGCCTGAGCTGCAGCACCCACGCCGCCGGCCAGATGCCCTTGCGGATTGCCCTGGTGGATGCCGGCGGGCGGGTGCTGGCGGAGCGGGTGCGGGATTGAGGGGGGGGGTAAGGCTGCTGTGTATGCGAGCGAACGGCGTTATGCGGACCCGAATCACACTCCTCATCTCGGCGGCAAGGGCACGAAAGTACCTGCGAGTAATGGAGTTTTAGCCCATTGCTGGAAGGGGCAAATTGTTCTCATGGTTCTCCAAGAGCCAGGAAGTGGGTTTATGCGGATCCGCCCAATAACAATTTATCCATATCCAGCAAGCCGTTGACCAGAAGCCGCATCTGGTACCGTTAGGCAGTACTATGCCTGGATGAAGCGGAAGCACCAGCGCACCCTTGAGCTGATCTTCTCCCGTCCTGTAAGCGGCAGCTTGCCGTGGAGGGACATCGAAGCTCTGTTTCAGGAGCTTGGTGGGGAAGTCAGTGAGAGGGCGGGCAGCCGAGTCGCGGTCGTTCTGTTTGGCGAAGTCAGGGTCTTCCACAGACCCCACCCATCGCCTGATACAGACAAGAGTGCTGTTGCTTCGATCCGCAAATGGTTTGAAGAACACGGAGTGACACCATGAATCTCATGAATGTGGATGGCTACCACGCCAAAATTGACTATGACGAGGAAACGGATCAGTTTCGCGGTGAAATTCTTGGGCTTTCTGGAGGAGCGGACTTTTATGGGTCCAGCCCTGAGGAGCTTCGCCAAGAATTCAAAAAGTCATTGGACGTTTATCTTGAGGTCTGCAAGGAGCAAGGAATCGAGCCCCGCAGGCTCTATTCAGGTAAGTTCAATCTTCGGATTCCGCCTGAACTACATGAGCAGTTAGCTATGACTGCAGAGGCGCAGGGAAAGAGTCTCAATTCGCTCGCTCAGGAAGCACTCCAGAGAAGTGTCACGGCATAGAGGAACGGATAACAAGCCCCTCGAGGGGACAGGCCTCCATCGATTCTCTGCTTGCGATGTAAAGTCCTTGCCTGCCACTCAGGGGCTGCGTTAGCCGAATGCCTGACATAGAAACTGAGCCAAGCAACTGGGGATGGTGCCTATGCTCTCTATTGTTGCTACGGTGGTGGTAGCGGTTCATAGGCCATGAATTTCACATTGGAGTGCGAGCAAGAGGTTGATGGGCGCTGGATTGCAGAGGTTCCTGAGTTGCCTGGTGTTCTCTCTTATGGCGACTCGGCTGCAGATGCAATATCGAAGGCTGAGATACGGGCTCTTCGAGTTATTGCGGACAGGCTTGAAAATGGTGACTCAGAGCCTGTGAGTATCAGCCTATCGCTCCCCATCAGAGCATGAGTTCTTGGCCCTCAGCAAAAGCGAAAAAGGTGCTGGCTGCTCTCCAGTCCATTGAGTGGAGGGTAAAGTGACAATCAGGATCTCATGGGACTCTTGCTCGTGATGGATTTCCTGATTTTGTCTTTGCATTCCATGATGGTGAGGAGATAGGCCCCAGAATGTTGTCCCACATTGCAAAGAACACCGGTCTACAGCCGTGTGATCTGTGAGATGCGCGTGAAGTCGGCTAACAGACCCCTCGGGTGGGCAGGCCGCCTACCATTCTGAGTAAGGGGCGATAGCTTCCTGCCTGCCAATCAGGGGCAGCGTTCGAGCGAGCCGCTCTGGAATGTCACCATGGTTGAGGTTGGACTTCGTGACAGCTGACAGTCGGGCTTAAACACAGACTCCTATAGTGGCTCGGAGGAGTCGGAACTATGGCGGATCCACAAGGTATTGCCCTAGAGGACGTGCGTGCTCTCGCAGATGACTTCTTTCACAGTATCGCGTCGGGGGAGAGCGGGAGTAGTCTCGCCAGGCTCTTCCGGCATCCCGATTCACGGATTCATACACCCGACGGCCAAGCCTTCTCTCTTGATGACCACCGTCTGCTACACACAAGGTGGACAGCAGAGAGGCACCAACTCGGCGAATTCCGCCTTATGCCCATATCGGACGATCCGGTGCGCGTTCGAGCGGTTGGGACCGTGTATTGGGAGGCCCAGTACGTCGAAGCACCTTCGTCAGGTTCCAGCCTTATCAAGGCGGTGGTGGGGGAGGATTGGATCATCGAGCGGAAGCCTGATGGCAAGCTGTGTTTTGTCCTTTATCGCAATAGCTTCCATCATCCCCTCCCAGAGTCGGCACGGGTCCAGCTTTGAGAACTGCTTCTTCAGAGAGTCGGCGCTCGAACAAGCGCACCGAGCGGATGACGCTCCGGTGAGGTGGTCTCGGCAGGGAAGGCGAGCGGAGAGCGTCACCGCCCATCCCCAACATGTTAGAGAGATGGGGAAACAGCCTCGGGGTGCGGATCCCGCGTGGCCTGACCGAGCAAATTGGCCTCGGTGCTGGTAATGAAGCGAGACTGGCGCCAAGGATGGCGAGCTTGAGGTGAAGCCTGCGCATCCGGCTCGCCTCAGCCTTGATGATCTTTTGGCAGGGATCACAGACAGCAATCTCCACTCTTCCATTAATATGGGACCGGCAGTCGGAGCGGAGATCTTCTAGTGTTTCTTTCCTATGTCCCTAATCGCGGGGATCTGGCATGGCTGGAATTCACGCCGCAGACAGGCAGCCAGCAGGCTGGAAGGCGACCTGCCTTGATGATCTCACCGAAGGCCTACAACGCAAGGGTTGGCTTGGCCTTGCTTTGCCCAGTGACGTCTCGCGTAAAGGGCTATCCCTTTGAAGTGGCCTTGGCAGAGGGCAGTGGCGTGATCGGCGTCGTTCTTGCAGATCAGCTCAATAGCCTTGACTGGCGTGCGAGGAAGGCGAAGCTGATCGATGCCGCCCTCTGCGCGCTTACTGCCCATCACGCCGCAGGCGGTGGCGCATGCCAGATCCTTGGCGAGCCGGAGAGCGGTCTGATCATCGTGCCCAGCTGCTCTACCGCGATGGCCTCCATTCATGGAAATCGACCAGACTGCTCTCCATGACCGCCTCGGCACGCTCCTCCAGCTATTCCTACGTGGTGGACGAAGCGCTGCTGTGCACCATTGCGGCGGAAATCCAAGCGGCCATTCCCGGTGCAGAGGTGCGCCTGTTCGGCTCCCGCGCCCGCGGCACCGCCCGCCCCGACTCGGACTCGCGCTTCGAGGAAACGGGGGCCATGGGCTGGAAGCTGGCCGATCACCGCATACCCATCGACCTCCTTCTGTATTCGTACCAGGAAGTGCAGGATCGACTTCAGTACACCCAGCACGTCGTGACGGAGGCCTATCGCCACGGTCGAGAGCTCCATGCCGGCTGATGGTCACCGCGATGCCGCGCTGATGCTGCGCATTGCCCAGCGGGATCTCAAGGCGGCCCGAGCCATGCTCGATGGTGATGCCTTCGAGGTGATGCCTTCGAGGTGATGCCTTTGAAGAGGCCACCTGGGGCTATCAGATTCAGCAGGCCACGGAGAAGGCTTTGAAGGCCTTGATCTCCTGCCTTGGCCACCCCTACCCCATGACCTTGGCGGCGATCCCTCACCGTGCCAGCAGCTGGTGAACTTCAATCCGTTTGGCAGCAGACTTCGCTACGACGAAGACGAACCGCTTGGCCTGGAGCGCTCTCTCTGGAACCAACGTTGCTCTGATCTGCTCGCCCATCTGACCTCATTGCTCCCATGACGGCGTCTGGTTCGGGCGTGGTGCAAGGCAGCCGCATCCGGAGCCAGCTTGTACATCAAAAAGCCATAAACCCCAGCTGACGTGGCCATGTCAGGGTTGTTCAGCAGACCAGCAGTGATTGCAGCCGCCAACATTCCATTTTGAATGCCTGCTTCAATGGTAATACTGAGCCGTGGCGCCACCTGGGCAGGCCGGCTGACCAGGGAATAAGACTTTTGCTGTGGTCTCGCCCTAGCAAATATGATTAGTGAGTATTGATTTCTTCAATGCATTGCCTCGCAACGTCTATGCGCCGACCGCAGTAATTTGACTGGCTATTGTCTCCATACTATCGGCGTCGTGTGATGGGTGGCCTTCAGCCAGCCAACTCAAGCCTGCCATGCCCTGAGGCAGCGCGGCCATCGGGTGAGCCTGATCGGCATCGCCGACGCCGAAGAGCGGGTGCGGGCCGCCGGGTTGGAGTTCGTGCCGATTGGCCAGACCGACTATCCAGCCGGATCCACCAGACAGTTGTTCAACCGCATGGGCGAGCTGAGTGGAACGGCGGCGTTTCGCGCCACGGTGGACTATTTCCGGGGTTCCACCGCCATGATCCTGCGGGAGGCGCCTCCGGCCCTGCGGGGGCACGGGGTGGATGCCCTGTTGGTCGATCAGACCTCCTTCGGTGGCACCACCGTGGCCCACGTGCTCGACCTGCCGTTCGTGAGCGTGAGCTGCGCCCTGCTGCTCCATGCCGAGCCGGCGGCGCCACCGGTGAACACCGGCTGGCACTACCACCCCGCTGCCTTGGCGCGGCTGCGCAACCGGCTCGGCCAGCGGCTGCTCGCCCGCCTGGCCCGGCCGATCACCCAGGTGGTACTCGACTACCGCCAGCAGCACCAGCTACCCGTGCTCACCGACAGGGCCCAGGCCTGGTCGCCCCTGGCCCAGATCTGCCAGCAGCCGGCCGCCTTTGAATACCCGCGTAACCAGCTGCCGGCCTGGTTTCACTTCACCGGGCCCCTCGTGGATCCGGCCAGCCGGGCTGTGGCCGATTTCCCCTGGCAGCAGCTCAATGGCAAGCCGTTGATCTACGCCTCCTTGGGCACGATCCAGAACCAGCAGCTGGAGATGTTTGCCCGAATCGCCGAGGCCTGCCGGCACCTCGATGCCCAGCTGGTGATTGCCCTGGGCGGCGGCAGCAGCCCCGAGGCCCTGCCGCCCCTGGCCGGCGACCCCCTGGTGGTGGGTTTTGCGCCCCAGCTGGAGTTGCTGCAACGCGCCGCCCTCACCATCACCCATGCCGGCCTCAACACGGTGCTGGAGTCGCTCCGCTGCGGGGTGCCGATGCTGGCGATCCCGATCGCCAACGACCAACCCGGCGTGGCTGCCCGGGTGGCCTGGAGCGGCAGCGGCGCGGTGGTGCCGCTCAAGCGCGCCTCGGTGCCGCGGCTGCGCTCCGCCATCGATCGGGTGTGGAACGATCCCTCCTACCGGCAGAACGCCCAGCGGTTGCAGCAGGCCATCGCCAGCTCCGGCGGCGTGGCCCGCGCCGCGGACATCGTGGAGCAGGCGATCCGCACCGGCCAACCGGTGCTCTAGCCCTCGCCAAACTGGGAGCCCATTCCCCCTGGCCCATGCCTCCCCATCCCCAGCGCAACCGCCTGGTGATCGGCATCGGCAATCCCCTGCGCGGCGACGACGGCATCGGAGCGCTGCTGGCTGAGCAGGTGGGCGGCCGCTGCGTGCAGCAGCTCACGCCGGAGCTGGCCGAGGAGCTGGCCGAGCTG
>JAWOHV010000274.1:0-18495 GCA_046484965.1 Prochlorococcaceae cyanobacterium | reverse complement strand
TCGAGGCCCTGTTCGCCGCCAGTGCTGTTCGGCGTGGGCCCCACTTCAAACCAGTCGGGCCCCACCGACACCTTGGCGCCGAGGCCGGCATGGCCGGTGGGGGCGACCCCAAAGGCCCGGGCCGTTGCCTCCGAATGCAGGAAGTTGCGCAGGATGCCACCCTCCAGCAGCGACAGCCGCTGGGTTGGCGTGCCTTCGCCGTCGAAGGCTGAGGCGCCGATGTTGCCGGGATGGAGGCCGTTGTCGTGGATGGAGAGGAAGGGCACAGCCAGGGGCTGGCCCAGCGAATCCCTGCGGCTGAGGCTGACGCCATCGAGCACGGCGCGGGCGTTGAACAGGCTGCTGAAGGCTCCGATCAGATCCAGGAAGGCCTCCGGACTGAACACACAGGTGTAACGGCCGGTGCTGATCGGGGCGTAGTCGAGATGGGCGATGGTGCGGCTGGCCGCCTCATCGATGCAAGCGGCGATATCGAGGTCATCGGCGCCGTAGGCCAGGCGCACGGCTCCGCTGCTGCGGGGTTTGCGGCCCGTTTCCTCGGCCCGGGCGTAGAGGTAGAGGCTGGCGGTGCTGAGCAGCTGCTGGCGGCAGGCCCCGGCGCTGTTCAGGTAGATCCTTTCGCTGCTGCGTTCCGCCAGGCCGTTGTAGGGAACGGTGCTGATCGCCGGGTGGCGGCCGAGCAGCTGGCGCTCGGCGTCGAGCAGGGTGCTGAGCAGATGCTGCACCCCTCTTGGGGCGGCGATCGGTTGGTTCAGTTCCGGCAGCGGCGCAGTGGCCAGGGGTGAGAAGGCGGGCACGTCATCGGCATTGCCGTAGGCGCTGGCGGCCTTGGCGCCACTCAGGGCCAGGCTGAGGCCTGCGGCCGAGAGGTCGCTGGTGCTGGTGGTGCCGACCAGGCCGGCTTCGTTCCACACCCGCACCGTGATGGAGCTGCGCTGGGCTCCCTTGAGCTGCTTGGGCTCACCCCGGTCCACCTGAACAGAGATGTCCGTGCTGCAGGCGGCCCCCAGGTCCCAGGTGTGGATGCCGCTGGCTCGGCTGAGTTGATCCACCTGTTCCCGCAGCCGCTCGGCATCGAGGCCAGCCAGTGGCGGCGTGCTTGTTTCGATCCCCATCAGCGGCCTCCCACGGTGATCGCATCCACCTTGATGTGGGGTTGGCCCACGGTTACAAAAATGCTGCCGCTCACCGAACCGCAGAAGCCTGCGGCCAGTTCCAGATCGTTGGCGCACATCGAAATCCTGGGCATCACCTCCTTGGCTTCACCGATCAGGGTGGCCCCCTTCACCGGCTTGGTGAGGGTTCCATTTTCGATCAGATAGCCCTCCTCCACGGCGAAGTTGAACTGGCCGGTGGGGCCCACGCTGCCGCCGCCCATCGATTTGCAATAGAGCCCCTTGTCGATCGAGGCGATCAGCTCCTCGGGGCGATGGGGGCCGGCGGCGATGAAGGTGTTGCGCATGCGGCTGGCGGCGGCGAAACCATGGCTCTGGCGGCGGCCGCTGCCGGTGCGCGGATGGCCGGTGCGCAGTTCGCCTGCCCTGTCGCTGAGGAAGCGCTGCAGCACACCGTTCTCGATCAGCACCGTGCGCTGTGGTGCCATGCCCTCATCGTCCATCGAGAGTGAGCCGAAGGCGCCATCGCTGAGGCCCTCATCGATGGCCGTAACGGCCTCGTGGGCGATCGGTTCGCCCACCTTCTCGGCAAAGGGGGTGGTGCCCCGCTCCACCTGGGTGGTTTCGAGCAGGTGGCCGCAGGCCTCGTGGAAGATCACGCCACCGAAGCGGTTGGCAAGCACCACCGGATACTGGCCCGCTTCCACATAGTGGGCGTAGAGCATCGCCGCGGTGCTCTCGCACACCTCGCGGGCGGAGGTTGCCGCATCCCAGTGGCGCAGATCGTCGGGGCGGCCGGAGGTGCCGTAGCGACGGCCCACACCGGCGCGGTGGTCGCCGTCGGCGGCCAGCACATTGAGGCCGAGCGACTGGTGCAGGCGGATATCGTGGGCGAAGGTGCCATCGCTGGCGGCCACGAGAACCTCCTGCCAATCGCGGGCATAGCTGCCGCGCCGGGCCTGCAGGTGGCGGCCGTGCTGGTCGAGCTGGGCCGTGCCGAGCAGCAGTTTGTCGGTGGCCTCGCTGAGCTCGGGGCAGCGCTGCAGCCAGTCGGCCTTGCCGGCGGCAAAGTCGCACCAGTCGCCGAGGCCCTCGAAGCGGCCCTTTAAGCCGCCGCTACCGAGGCGGCTGCGGCTCAGCCCCAGCATCCCCAGGGCCTGCTCGAGCGCCATCAGCAGCCCCGCCTCGCTGAGGTCGTTGCTGGAAACGAAGCCATCCCTTCCCGCCAGGAACACCCGGATGCCGGCGCCGCGGCCAAAGGCTGGGCTGACACTGGTGATCCGATCCTGTTCCGCCAGAACACCGATGTGGTCGGTGCGCTCGAGGAACACCTCCACCAGGTCGGCGCCGGCCTGGCGTCCCTCCGCCAGCACCCTCTCCAAGGAGGGTTTCCAGGAGAGATCAAAACGGTGTTGCGACGGCTGGGCCGTAGTGGTGCTGGCGGAAGCGGCGACGACCAAGTGGCTGGGGTGGGGTGGGTTGGTAGGTAGGGGCCGGGCTCAGCGCACGGCCGGCTGGAACTGGTCGCTGCGCAGGGGCGCCATCAGGAACAACTTGGCCATGACAACGCCGTTGCCGATCCAGTAGGGCAGCTTGCGCAGGGTTTTAAGGGGCGCGGGCGCCTGGGTTTGGTCGGCATCGCTAAGGGCAGCGTTGTTGCTCACCAGGCGCTCCAGCCGCTCCCAGAACTTGGGATGCTCCACGTTCAGCACCACCGGGAAAACGCGGGCTGAGGTTTCGTTTGTCTTGGCGATCACGTACTTGTCGTACTCGCGCGCATCCAGACCGAGGGCCTCATAGAACTCCTTGCGGGCCACATCACGCACATACATGGTGGCGAAAACGGCAAGCAGGAAGAAGCGGCACCAGAGGCGTGACCGGATGCCTCGCACGGTGTCGGGCTGGGCCTTCATCAAGGCATCGAAGAAATCGCCGTGGCGATTTTCGTCCTGACACCAGTTCTCGAAGAAGTTGAAGATCGGGAAGATCTTGCTTTCGGGGTGCTTCTCGAGATGGCGGTAAATGGCGATGTAGCGCCAGTAGCCAATCTTCTCGCTCAGGTAGGTGGCGTAGAAGATGAACTTTGGCTTGAAGAAGGTGTAAGACTTGCTGGCGGTTAGGAAGCCAAGGTCGAGTTGCAGGCCGAAGTCGGACATCGACTTGTTGAGGAAGCCGGCGTGGCGAGCCTCATCGCGGGCCATGTGCGCAAAGCACTCAGCCAGCAGCGGATTTTTCTGCTTGATGCGCCGGCTGAGCTCCTTGTAGAGCAGAAAACCGGAAAACTCCGAGGTGCAGCTCTGTTCAAGAAATTCAACGAACACCCGCCTTGTATCGGGATCGAGTTTCTCAGCAGCACCCTCGAACTCAGCGTTGCGCACGAAGTGATGACGGTTGTAATCCTTGCGAAACTCTTCGCAGATCGCTTCGAGCTCGGCCTCGTTGGGGCGCAGGTCCATCGCCGCCATGGCGTCGAAGTCCGTGGTGTAAAACCGCGGCGTGAGGATCGTGTCCTTCACCGGCTGCTTGGTAGCCGGTGCGGCGGGCGTCCCGACTGGGGCGCTGCCTGGGGAGCTGCCTTGGGCGCTGCCCGAGGAGGTGGCAGAAACGGCTGTGGCGGCGGGAGGCACCATCGCGCAATGCGGCTTAGGGCTGAACCAGCATCGTAAAGGTCCTGGCGCGCAGGCGGGCAGGCCGCCCAGCAGGCTGGCTCAGTTGGGGCCGAGCCATTTCTGGCCGTTCAGCCGCTGCACCAGCCGCGACACCAGCAGCGCCAGGCTCATTTTCTTTTCATCGATCAGGAATGACTCCAGCAGGCTGGGCTCGCC
Organism: Prochlorococcaceae cyanobacterium; assembly: GCA_046484965.1. Taxonomy (GTDB): domain Bacteria; phylum Cyanobacteriota; class Cyanobacteriia; order PCC-6307; family Cyanobiaceae; genus JAWOHV01. Next base: position 14,555 of record JAWOHV010000274.1, on the reverse strand, counting down.
CCCGCCCTCGGCCACGGCAATCGTTTTGGAGGAGTTGATGTCGGCTGCGGTGAAGCAGAGCCAGAAACGCCGCCCGCCCGGCAGCTCGCCGATCACCATTGAGCAGTCCGCGCCCACCACGGGCATTGGTCCCTGCTCGAAGCGCAGCTGGGGGGCCGGACCGCCATAGGCCTGCACCTCCTTGGCCAGGGCAGGCAGCAGCAGCTCGGGGATGAAGCTGGCGAAGGGCTTGTCTTCCGGTGCCGCTGGCTTGGCCTTCACGGCTGTTTTTTCCGCAGCCGCTTGTTCGGCAGCCCCTTTGGGGGCGGCTTCCGGTTTGGGGGCAGAACTGGGGGAATCGCTCACCGGTGCAGGCCTCAGGGCACAACGCAGTCAGCAACTTTAGGCAAGTTGCCGGCGCCTCCCAGCGGAGCTGCGCTGTGCCTCTTTACCAGGAGTCGTTGAGCGGTTGCTCCCAGCTATCGCCGCCGCCCACCGGCGTTGGGGCCTGAACTGCGGGATTGAATGGCACATCGCCAGCGGCGGGGCCGGCGCTGCGGCCCTTGCGGATCACGCGGAAGGGAACCGAAACCGTGGGGGCGGGCTCCCCGGGTGGGCGCGCCGGTGCGGCGCTGGAACGGGGCTGGGGCTGGGATGGAACCTTCGGTTGCTCCTCCTGCCACGACTCTGGCCAGGGCTCCTGGGAGGGCTCCTGCCCGGCAGTGGCTCGGCCCGGTGGGCGGCGCACGGTGCGCTGCAGCGGGGTGCCGCCCTGGCCCAGGGCCAGCGTTGTGGCCGCCCCGGCGAGGGCCGCCCCGCCCCCGCATGCCAGGGCCAGCCACAGACCCAGCGGCAGGGCCGGCGAGCTCCAGGTGAGCAGCCGCAGGCTCACCGCTGGCCTGGGATTGAGGGCTCCCACCAGCAGGACCGCCAGCAGCGGGGCCAGCAGGGGAAGCAGCAGCAGCCGAGGCAGCAGAGGCATCTCAGGCTGAATGACCGCTGGAATACCCGCTGGAATTTGCGGGGCGGGCCGCCAGCTTTTGGCCCTGAACGGGGCCCTGCCAGCGTTGCAGCGAGCCGAGTTCGAAGCCGAGGCAATCGAGGATGCGGATCACCAGAAAATCCACCATCTCCTCGAGGCTGGTGGGCTGGTGATACCAGGCCGGCACCGGTGGAGCGATCCGCGCACCCGCTTCCGCCAGGGCGGTGAGATTGCGCAGGTGCACGAGGCTCCAGGGGGTTTCTCGCGGGGCGATCACCAGCGGCCGCCCCTCCTTGAGATGCACGTCGGCGGCCCGCTCCACCAGGTCGAGGGCAACCCCGGAGGCGATGCGCCCCACCGTGCCCATGCTCGCCGGCAGGATCAACATGCCGCGGGTGCGGTGGCTGCCGCTGGCGATCGCCGCCGACTGGTCGTTCCAGCGGTGGCAGCGCAGGTTGCCGCCGTTGCTGCCCGTTCGCTGGCGCCAGAAGGCCTCCTGGGCCTCGGGCTCACTGGGCACCCTCAGGCCCAGTTCGGCCTGCCACACACCGATCGCCCCCCGGCTGGTCACCATCTCCACGCTTTCACCGGCCTCCAGCAGCAGCTGCAGGGCCCGCTCGGCCAGGGGTTGGGCCGAGGCGCCGGAAACGGCCAAAACCACCGGCGCCATCTGCTCAGGCCTCTTCGGGCTCAACTGCCATGCTTTCGCTTTGTTCAGTTGCGAGCTCGTCTTCGGGCAGCACCACCGCCAGGTCGATCTGGTGGCGCATCACATCCACCTTCTCAACCAGCACTTCGACGCTGTCGCCGAGCATGTAGGTGCGGCGGTTCTTGCGGCCCACAAGCCGGCTCTGGCGTGAGCGGTACTCGTACCAGTCGTCCTTGAGCGAACTCACATGCACCAGTCCCTCCACCTGGGTGGGGGGCAGCTCCACAAAGAAGCCGTAGCTCTGCACGCCGCTGATCACACCCTGCTGGGGCTTGCCCACCAGGGCTTCAGCGGCGCGGGCCTGGGCCAGGCTGAGCCGGTCGTCGCCGAGGTCGCGCACCAGCCGCCGCCGCGCCTGCAGCCGCTGCAGCAGCCCGCCGCTGCGGCTCTCCTGGAAGGGGGCGAGCTGGCTGCCGGTGAGCACGCTCCAGTCGATGGCGCCGTGACAGGCATCGCTGCTCAGATCCACCGTCTCTTTATGGCGCACACTCGGGCGATCCTTGCCCTCGGCCAGCAGCAGCACCAGCAGCTGCTGGTTCCAGAGATCCACGTAGTGCTGGCCAGGGAAACACCAGGAGGCCACCGCTTCAGGTTCGCCGGCCAGGGCGTGGGGACCTGGTTCCGTGCTGATCAGCACCGGTTCGAGGGTATCGCGCAACTGCAGGTGCAGCACCCGCTGGCGGTCGCTGGCGGCGAACACGGCCGCCAGTTCGCTGGCGGTGGCGTTGCCATCGGCGGAGAGCTCGAGCGGAATCTCAAGGCTGAGGGCCGCCTTGGCCACCTCGTTGACAGCACCTCCATCCGCCGCCTCATTGCGGCTGAACAGGGCCGGCAGCTTCAGAGCCGCCAGGTGACGCCCCAGGGCCCGGTCGGCCAGCAGCACCGCCTCGCGCAGGATCGCCTCGGGGTGGTGGGGGGCAAGGCTGCAAAGCCAGCCGCGATCGTCGGCATTGGGCCCGGGGCAGGCCAGATCAGTGAGGCCTTCGATGGCGGGCAGCGGCAGGTCGAGGTCGATCGATCCGGCCGCCAGCCGCCGCTGCCGCAGCTGGGCGCAGACGGCCACCAGGTTCTCCAGGAGGGGGAGGTGTTCCTTGAGCGGCTTGAGCGCTGCGGCAAGGGTGCGGGCCTTGGGCTTGCGATCCGCCAGGGCCTGGAGGGCCGCCTGGTCGGCGCTGCCATCGGGCTGGATCTGGCTGCGGCAGAAGTGGTAGTGCAGCAGCTCGCCCTCGGGTCCGAGATCCAAAGCCACGGAAACGGCCGCCTGGCTGCTGCCCACGCAGAAGGCGCTCGCCTTGGCCAGCGGGGGCGATAGCAGTGGCAGCCAGCGCTCGCCCAGGCAGAAAGCCTCCGCCTGCTGCCGCAGCCAGAGGTCGATGCTGCTGCCGGGAGCCAGCCGCTCGGCCACCGCGGGCGCATGCAGCCAGAGGCGCCAGCCCTGCTCCTGGGCTTCGAGGGAGAGGGCCGGCTGGCAGGGCGCATCTTCGCCCTGCCAGATCGGCAGCAGCAGCGTTGGCAGGGCGGTGAGGTTTGTGCGCTCCTTGGCGGCGGGGGTTTTCAATGTGGAGCGCGGAGCCGCCGCCCGCTCCTGCAGACCGTGCTTGGTGAGCAGCAGCTCAAGATCGGCCTGAGGACCACCGTTCACCGGCAATCGGCGCTGCACGTGGCCCTGGGGCCGGAACTGCCCCACCGGGTAGCGGTCGACCACCACCTCCACCACGCTCGCTTCGGCAGGCTTGAGGTGACTGGCGTCGCTACTGGGCAGCTCGATGCTGGTCAGCAGGCGGTCGTCGAGGGGCACGGCCACCAGTCGCTCCTCCTGCTGCTCCACCTGGGCGAGCAGGTGGCTGGTGGCCCGCTCAAGGATGCACACCACGCCCCCTTCCGGGGAGCGACGCCGGCCGCCGTCTCGCGTGATCCGCACCAGCACCCGGTCGCCGTTCCAGGCGTGGTTGAGCTGGTGATCGCGGATATAGATGTCTTCGCCGCCGTCTTCCCGCAGGGCGAAGCAAAAGCCCTTGCTGGAGCAGCGCAGCCTGGCCGGGATGGTGGTTTCGTCGAGGAGCCGCTGCAGGCCGGCCTCGCTCTCCTGCAGCAGCCCGAGGCGGCAGAGGGCATCGAGGCCGATGCGCAGCTGCAGCTTGTCGGGCTTCAGGCTGAGGCCAAGCCCTTTCTCCAGCTTGCTGATGGCCAGCGACTGGTCGGTTGGAATCTGGTCGAGCAGGTCGGCGACCGTGAACTTCATCGGGGCGTGACTCGAAGGCCTGGATTAGGTGGGCAGGCCGCAATGACCCTTTGGACTTTAGGGAGCGGTGGTCTCTCCTTCTGGTGCGGTGGTGCTCCCCTCGCCCGCGTCAGCTCCAGCGCGCAGGATCAGGCGCAGGCCGATGATCAGGAAGCCCAGGGAGGCGGCCAGCTGCAGGGCATTGGTGGGGATCACCTCTGAGAGCGAGCCCCCGGCTGCCGCACCCAGCAGGCTGGCGAGCACCAGTGCCAGGGAGCTGCCGGCGAAGACGGCCAGAGGGCGGCTGGAGGTGCCGCTGATCGTGACGATCGCCAGCTGGGTCTTGTCGCCCAGTTCAGCGAGAAAGACCGTTGCGAAGGTGGACACCAGCAGGGGCAGTTGCATGGCAGCGGTGATGGAGAGGGATTGCTGCTGGGTGAGGGGGGCTGCTTGCGGTGTGGGGGTTCAGTGCAGCCAATCAGGCGGCCGGGGCGAGGCCGCCGGCAGGCACCAGGGAGAGCACGGCCTGACGGCCGAGCCAGAGGCCCAGGGCCAGCATCAGGATGCCGGCCAGTCGCTCCAGCTGGGCCGGCGGCAGCACCCGTGACAGCCAGCGGCCCAGCAACACCCCCACCAGGCTGGAGCTGATCAGGGCCAGCGAGGCGCCGATGAAAACCACCACTGGGCGGCCGGATTCGGCCGAAAGCAGCAGGGCGGCGAGCTGGGTCTTGTCGCCCAGTTCGGCCAGAAACACCGTGGTGGCCGTGGTCAGAAAGACAGCCCCCCAGCTGGCCGCCGCCGCTGAGGGCGTTTCTTCCGTTGCTTGGGGCGCGTCGCTCATGTCCGCTGGCGGATGGCCTGCTCAAACCTTCTCATCACCCTGCCACGTCCCCCGTATTCACTGCGGATCTGCTGGCGGCAACACTGGATTGCCAGCCCATCTGCTTCAGCGTTCGTTTCGCTGCCGAACAGGGCCATGAGGTTGGAGACCCGGCAGAAATCGGGCCGTTGCTCATAGATACGGCAGCGGCGCGCACCGGTGTCGAAGTGAATGCACCAGCCGTCCTCGCCCACCATCGCCAGGTATTGCTGCTGTTGGTCTGCATCGAGCGCTTCAAGGGCTTCAGGCCGGGCTCCCGGATCGAGACGGCAGCAGGCGCCGCAGCTGTTGATGCAGGTCCAGTGCAGGGTTCGGGCCATCGTTGCTGGGGAAGGAATTGGCTGTGACAAGCGGTCACAGAGGCAGGCTGCGGCTGGGCGGCCAGACGCACAGACCCTTAGCCTTGGAACTGGGTTTTGTTAGCGCCACCGATGGGCATCGATTTTCATCTGATCTCCAATTTCCTGGCCCTGGCCCTGATCACCATCGCCGGCCCGGCCGTGATCTTCATTCTCTTCTATCGCCGCGGCGCCCTCTGAGCCTGGCTCCCCTCAGGCCACCAGGCCGAGGGCCAGCGCCGCTTCCTGGATCAGCGACTGCACGTAGGGATGCTGTTCATCAGCCGCAAAGCCCCCCTCCGGGCTGAGCCGCAGGATCGCCAGTTCCTCGCCAGCATCGTTGCGGATCAACAGCCCCTCGCCCTGGCGCTGGCACCAGTAGGCGCGATCGCGCCGCCTGAGCACCACCTGCTCGCTGCTGGGCCGCAGCCCCACCAGCTCGAGCTGCAGGCTTTCCTGACCCTGCCAGCGGTTCAGCCGCAGTCGGAAAGCCACGTCCAGCAGCTGGGGCAGGCGCCTTTCATCGTTCCAGCGCCAGGCCATTGCCCGCAGCTCGTTGCCGTCGCGCTCCAGGGTCAGTTGCAGATGGCCGCCCCGAAGTAGCCGCTGGGAGATCACCCGGCAGCCGGGGCACCAGAAGATCGGTGCCGCCAAGCCGATGCCAAAGGGCTCCAGCCGGCGCAGCTGTTGATGAAAGTGGCGGTCGATGCTGCCCAGGGCCAGCATGGCCTCAGGTTCGAGGTTCGGCCTGCTCCCACCGCCTGAGATCCAGTCGCTGGCAAGGTCGCAGAGTCGCCCATGCAGGGCGTCCACCCGCTCCGGCTTCACGGTGAAGCCGCCGGCGGCCGGGTGGCCACCATGGCGCTCCAGCAACTCGCTGCAGGCCTGCAGGGCGCGGTCGACGGCAAACCCCCGCGGCGCCCGCACGGAGGCCCGCAGCAGCTCATCGCCATCCCCGGCCAGCAGGGCCACGGGCAGTCCGTAGCGTTCCACGAGCCTTGAGGCCACGATCCCGATCACGCCGTGGTGCCAGTGGGCCTGGGCCAGCAGCAGAAAGGGCTGGCGCTGGTCGCCATCGGCCTCCAGCAGGGCCACGGCTTCGGCCTCGATCGCCGCACAGATCTCCCGCCGCTGGCGGTTGAGTGTTTCGCACTGGCGTGCCAGCTCCAGGGCCCGTTCGGGATCCTCGGTGGTGAGCAGTTCCACCACCAGCATGGGATCCCCCAGGCGCCCCACCGCGTTGATGCGCGGTGCCAGCTGGAATCCAACCGCTTCGGCATCAAGGGGCTGCTCCTCAAGGCCGGCCACCTGTTGCAGGGCCCGCAGCCCCGGCAGGCTGCTGCTGCGCAGCTGGGGCAGCCCCTCCTGCAGCCAGCGGCGGTTCACCCCCAGCAGCGGTGCCATGTCGGCGATGGTGCCGATGCAGAACAGATCCATGGCGATGGCCAGGCCATCTTTGCGGCGATGCCGGCGGGCCAGGGCCGTGGCCAGCACATAGGCCAGCCCTACCCCGGCCAGCCCTCGGAAGGGGGAGTTTTCCGGCGTGCAGGCGGGATGGAGCAGGGCCAGCCAGGGCGGCTGTTTCTCCGGCAGGGTGTGGTGGTCGGTCACGATCACCGCCACCCCCAGTTCCTCGGCCCGCAGCAGCGCCTCACTGGCGGCTACGCCGTTGTCCACCGTCACCAGCAGGCGCACACCGTCGGCGGCGAGTCGCTCGACCATCGCCGCATTGAGCCCGTAGCCATCCTCCTGGCGGCTGGGGATGGCGGCGATCGGCTGGGCTCCCAGCCGCTGCAGTACCCCCACGAGCAGGGCGGTGCTGGTCATGCCATCGGCGTCGTAGTCGCCGCAGATGGCCACGGCTTCGCCGCTTTTGCAGGCCTCCGACAACCGCTGCACCGCCAGCCGCAGATCGGGGAAGTGGCGCAGGGCATCGGGCGGCTGCGGCGGCTCGAGCAGCTCCTGGAACGCCTCGATCGTGCCGAAGCCGCGCCGGCGCAGCACGGCCAGCAGTTCCGGCGCCAGCTGCAGTTGCGCAAGTTCGGCCTCCAGGGCTGGCTCCAGGGCCGGCAGGGGCAGGGGCAATTGCCACTGCTGCTCAGGTGTGGTGGGCAGCAACGGTGCAGGCCTGGGGCGGCTGCATTCTGCGGTTCCGGCGGCCTGGACGGCACCCCCTAGCCTGGCCAGATGGTTCCTCAGACGGTTGAGAACGGCACCTGCCAGCCGCCTGCCGCAGGCCCCCAGGGCCTGGCGGGCCTGCTCTGGGATGTGGATGGAACCCTGGCCGAAACCGAGCGCGACGGCCATCTTCTGGCTTTCAATCGCGCCTTCGCCGAGGCGGGATTGCCCTGGCGTTGGGATGTAGCCACCTACGGCCAGCTGCTGGCGGTGGCCGGTGGAAGGGAGCGCCTGCAGCACTTCCTCACCCTGGCGGAGGGCAGTGCGCCGGAGCCGCAGCGGCTTGAGCAACTGCAGGCCCGCAAGCAGCATCACTACGCCCAGCTGGTTTGCGCCGGGGAACTGCGGCTGCGCCCAGGGGTGCGCTCCCTGCTGCTGGAGGCCGCTGAGGCGGGCATCCCCCAGGCGATTGTGACCACCAGCGGCCGCAGGGCGGTGAGTGCCCTTGTGCAAACCCTGCTGGCAGACCTGAGCGATGCCTTCCAGTTCTGGATCTGTGGCGAGGATGTGGATCGCAAGAAGCCCGATCCCCAGGCCTATGCCCTGGCGGTGCAGCGCCTGCAACAGCCGCCTGAACGACTGCTTGCCATCGAGGATTCCCCCCAGGGCCTGGCCGCCGCCACCGCCGCTGGCCTCACCACCCTGGTGACCCTGAGCAGCTTTACTGCCAGCGAGCCGCTGGCTCGCTATGCCACCGCCGCCGCCGTGGTTGATCAGCTCGAACCGCCGCTGCAGGTGCATCGCGGCCCCGCTTGCCAGGAGGGGCGAATCTCGCTCTCCTATCTGGAGCGCCTGCTGACACCCCGATGAGCCGCCTGCCGCTGCAGCGCACCCGTTTCAACCGCTTCCAGCAGCAGGCAGGCAGCAGCCTGTTCAGTAACTGGGGCGGCAGCTGGCGCCGCCGCAGCCTGGCGATCCTGGCCCTGCTGATGGGGATCTACGCCGGCAGCAACGTCTTTTCCCTCTGGTTGCTCAGCCTCGGTTCCCGGCCCCTGCTGGTGCTGCTTCTGGTGCTGGCGCTTGAGCTGATCGTGCGCCTGCGCAGCCGCCTGGTGGGCGATTCAGTGCCCCTCGGTTGGGTGGTTGTCGACAATCTGCGCATCGGCCTTGTGTACAGCGTGGTGTTGGAGTCGTTCAAACTTGGCTCCTAGCGGCGCGCTGGCAGCCCTGGCCAGTCGCCATGGCCTGCCGCCAAGCCCCTATGGCCTGCTGTTGGAGCACTGCGGGGTTAGCGATGTTGCGGCCTGGGAGGCTGAAGGCCAGCGCCGGCTTGGTCCGTTGGCCCAGCTGCCCGGCGCCGCTTCCATCCGTTGGGGGCTCTGGTTGCCCCTGTTCAGCCGGGTGCTGCAGCTGCTGCAGCGGCGCGAGCGGCTGGTGCTTGGGATCAACGGCCCGATCGGGGCCGGCAAAAGTACCCTGATGGCGGCGATGGCATCGCTGGCTGCAGAAGCTCAGCTGCCGCTGGCAGTGGCTTCGATTGATGACGCCTACCTCCCCTGGGCGCAGCGCCAGGCGGTGCTGGCCGGCAATCCCTTCGCCGTGGGGCGTGGCCCGCCGGGAAGCCACGACGTGGCCCTGTTGCAGCAGCGACTTGGCGATTGGCGCTCGGGCGGGGAGCTGGTGCTGCCGCGATTCGACAAACGCTTGCGCCAGGGGCAAGGGGACCGCAGCGGCGAGTGGCGTGGCCGGCCGCAGCTGCTGCTGCTGGAGGGCTGGCTGCTCGGTTGCCAACCGCTGCCGCCGGCGCGGCTGGCGGAGGCTGAGCTGCCTGCCGCAGAACTCCCTTGGCTGTCTGTCTGGAACCGGAACCTGGAGGCCTACCAAAGCCTCTGGCAGGAACTTGCGGGGTTGTGGCTGCTGCTGCCCAGCGATTGGCAGTGGCCGCGCCGCTGGCGCTACCAGGCGGAAGCGCGTCAGCGGCGCGCTTCTCCAGATGGAGAGAGCCAGGCCCTGGCCCCCCATGCCCTGGATCGGCTCGTGCGGGCCTGCATGCACTCACTGCCTCCTCGGCTCTACCAGGAGCCCTTGGCATCAGCAGCACGCACTGAGGCCGTGGTGGTTTTGGATGGCCAACGCCGCTGCATCCGGAGCGGCCCCGCTTTCTCTGCCGCGCTGGGTCGGCAGCCTGATCAGGCTTCGGATTCGCCCTCTTCTTCGGCCACCGGATAAAGGAAGCCCTGGGCGCGGCCACTCAGCACGGCTTTACCGATCGAGAGGGCTTTAAGCGCAGCAACGCCAGCCTTGCTCTTCCAGTGGGCGTGGCGCTGGTTCCTTTTGCCCTTGGAGGTTTTCTTCTTGGGAACAGCCATTCCCGGCTCACTGCCAAACAACGATCTTCCCTGGTCGTTCGGCCATTCGTCAAATCGCTAAGCTCGCCCCAGAGGATCAGCGATGTGACCAGCAGCCCCCAGGGTCGTCAGGATCTGCTCAGGGATCTGGGCCTCCGTCCAGTTCCGCCCCCTTCCTACAGCCAGCTGTTGGAGAGGATTCGCGGCGGCGATGTGAAGGATCTGGAGCTTTCCGTGCGCCAACGGCAGGTGCGGGTCCGCTTCGACGATGGCGCCCAGACCACGGTGCCGGTGTTCGCAGGCGACCAACTGCTGTTGCGCACCGCCGAGAAGGCCCGGGTGCCGCTCTCGGTGCGCGATGACCGCCAGGAGGAAGCGGCAGCCGGGCTGCTGGTGAATGTGGTGCTGGTGGCGCTGCTGCTCGGCGGGCTCACCCTGCTGCTGCGCCGTTCGGCCCAGGTGGCCAACCGCGCCATGGGCTTCGGTCGCAGCCAACCTCGCCTGCAGCCGGAGGGCGCCGTTGCGGTCCGATTTGAGGATGTGGCGGGCATCGCGGAGGCCAAGGAGGAACTCCAGGAGGTGGTTGCCTTCCTGCGCACGCCGGAGCGGTTCACGGCCATCGGCGCCAAAATCCCCAAAGGGGTGCTGCTGGTGGGGCCGCCGGGTACCGGCAAGACCCTGCTGGCCAGAGCTATCGCCGGAGAGGCGGGGGTGCCTTTCTTCTCGATGGCGGCTTCCGAATTTGTGGAGATGTTCGTTGGCGTTGGCGCCAGCCGGGTGCGGGATCTGTTTCGGCAGGCCAAGGCCAAGGCACCCTGCATCATTTTCATCGATGAGATCGATGCGGTGGGCCGCCAGCGGGGGGCCGGCATCGGCGGTGGCAACGACGAAAGGGAGCAGACCCTCAACCAGCTGCTCACAGAGATGGATGGCTTCGAGGAGAACTCCGGCGTGATTCTGCTGGCCGCCACCAACCGCCCCGATGTGCTCGATTCGGCGCTGATGCGTCCGGGCCGTTTTGATCGCCGCATCACCGTGGATCTGCCGGATCGGCGCGGCCGCGAATCGATCCTGGCCGTGCATGCCCGCAGCCGGCCCCTCGATGCCGAGGTGTCGCTGGCCGACTGGGCCGTGCGTACGCCAGGTTTCTCCGGCGCCGACCTGGCCAACCTGCTCAACGAGGCCGCCATCCTCACGGCCCGTCGCCATCGCAGCAGCATCGACGATGCCGCCATCAATGACGCTCTGGAGCGGATCACCATGGGGCTGTCGGTGGCCCCACTCCAGGACAGCGCCAAGAAGCGCCTAATCGCTTACCACGAAGTGGGCCATGCCCTGCTCACAACGCTGGTGCCCCATGCCGAGAAGCTTGACAAGGTGACCTTGCTGCCCCGGGCCGGCGGCATCGGTGGCTTCTCCCGCACCACCCCCGATGAGGAGGTGCTCGATTCCGGCCTGGTGACCAGGGCCTTCCTGCGGGCCCGGCTGGTGGTGGCCATGGGCGGTCGGGCCGCTGAGTTGGTGGTGTTCGGTGCCAGCGAGGTCACCCAGGGTGCCTCCGGTGATCTGGAGATGGTGAGCCGCATCGCCCGCGAGATGGTGACCCGTTTCGGGTTTTCCAGCCTCGGTCCTGTGGCCCTGGAGGGGCCAGGCACGGAGGTTTTCCTCGGCCGCGACTGGCTGCGCTCCGAACCCCACTACTCAATCGCCACAGGCAATCGCATCGATCGCCAGGTGCGGCAGCTGGCCCTTGAAGCGCTCAATCAGGCCGTGGCGATCCTGGAGCCGCGGCGGGGGCTGATCGACCAGCTGGTCGATCGCCTGGTCGAGCAGGAAACGATCGCCGGGGAGGAGTTCCGCGCAATCGTTGCGGCCCATGGCCAGAGCCCGGCCCTAGTCGCCGTGGGCTGAAGGGCTGCCAAGGCCGCCGCTGAAGCGGATATCCAGGCTGCGCAGGTAGGTGTGAAGGCCCGCATCCTGAATCGGCAGCAGGCGCGCCAGCCGGCCGCTGTTGTTGCTGTGGGCGTGCCAGTGGCCCGGCGGAGTGATGAAGGCGCCGCCGGCCTGCCAGTCGATGCGAATCGGGTTGGCGATTGTGCCGTCTTCGCACAGCTCCCTGCCCACCAGGGTGTAACAGCCAGGGTCGCAGTCGATGATCAGATCGAGGGCCACCGACTGGTGCCGATGGGGTGGCTGGATCGCTCCTGGGGGCACCACCCCGAGCATGGCCCAGAGGGTATGGCTCACGGTGCGGCTGGCGGCAAGATCGGCGTTGGCCAGCAGCAGGCTGAGGCGGTTGCTGCGTTGGGCGCTGGGATCGGCCATCAGTTGCTGGAGCTCTGCTTCCAGCAGCGCCGCCGGGTAGTGGGTGGCTTCAAAACGCGGCTGGCTGGGTTCCACCCCCAGATAGCGAAGCAGCGGCCCGTCGTGAACCCAATAGAGCACGCTGTCGCTTTCGGCCTGTAGCAGCGGCGCCCCACCACAGGGCAGCACAAACAGATCGCCTTTGCCCCAGTGGAGTTCAAGAGCTGCTTCGTTGAACTGGCTAGGGCGTTGCAGCTGCCCTGAGCCCTGCAGCACGTAGAAAAGCGAGCTGGTGGCCGTGGCTGCTGCCTCGATGGCTTCGCCGGCCAGCACCCTCAGGAAATGGGCCGCCAGTGCCGGGCTGGTGGCAGGCCCCGGGCAGCCCAGGCTTGCACTCAGATCCAGGGGCACGACCCCCGTGGGGCCGGTTTGGTGCAGCTCGGCATCCCAGCGCTGATAGAGGATCGGTTCGGTGAGCCCGGGGCGAATCGGGTTGGCTGCCTGCCGGTAATCGAACAGGCGTGCCTTGGCCTGCCAGTCGTGGGCTGGTGGCTGATGCGTGGAACCACCAGCCTTTGAATTGGTCAGAGCCTGACTCATCTGCTGGGCACAGTTCTGGCGCAAGATCACCCTATTGAAAATTTGGCAACTCAGCCGCCGGCCACAGCAGGCACGATGCTCACCTCGTCGCCGTCCTTGAGGCCAGTTGCCTGGTTATCGAGGAAGCGGATGTCTTCGCTGTTCACGTAAACATTCAGGAAGCGCCGCAACTTGCCGCTCTCATCGCAGAGGCGAGCCTTGAGGCCTGGGTAGCGGCCCTCAAGAGCATCGATCAGTCCGTCCACGCTGGCGGCCTCCAGTGCCACGGCGGCTTCGTCGTTGGTGAATTTCTGCAGGGGGGTGGGGATCAGAACCTGAACGGCCATGGGCTGAATCGGAGGAGATGAAGGGGCAGGGGATGGGCAGAGGGGGATTGCGGCAGTGGATTGGGCTGCCTGTTGCGGCTGCCGTTCCAGCCTCAGGCCTGATGGGAGGCCTGGGCTCGCTGCCAGGCGGCATTGAAGCTCTCGAGCTGGGCCTCGATCAGGTAGGGCTCGCCAATGGCGGAGGCGACAGCCTCAGTTGTTTTGAGGCCGTTGCCGGTGATGTAGGCCACGGTGGTTTCATCGGGGTTGATCTTGCCCTGCTCCACCAGCTTCTTGAGTACCGCGATCGTGGTGCCGCCTGCGGTTTCGGTGAACACGCCCTCGGTTTCGGCCAGCAGCTTGATGCCCTCGATGATCTCCTCGTCGCTCACCGCGGCGATGGTGCCGCCGGTTTTGTTGGCGATATCGATGGCGTAGGGGCCGTCGGCCGGGTTGCCGATAGCGATCGACTTCGCAATCGTGTTGGGCTTCACCGGGGTGATGAAGTCGCGGCCTGCGGCGAAGGCCTGGGCGATCGGGCTGCAGCCCTCGGCCTGGGCGCCGCTGAAGCGGACGTGCTTCTCGTCCACCAGCCCCACCTTGATGAATTCATCAAAGCCCTTGCGGATCTTGGTGAACAGGGACCCGGAGGCCAGCGGCGCCACGATGTGGTCAGGCAGCTGCCAGCCAAGCTGTTCGATCACCTCGTAGCCGAGGGTTTTGGAGCCCTCGGAGTAATAGGGCCGCAGGTTGATATTCACGAAGCCCCAGCCGTAGGTGTTGGCCACCTCTGAGCAGAGGCGGTTCACCTGGTCGTAGTTGCCATGAACCGCCATCAAGGTGGGGTTGTAAACCAGCGTGCCCAGCACCTTGCCGAGCTCCAGATCACTGGGGATGAACACGCAGCACTCCAGGCCGGCATGGGCGGCGATGGCGGCGGTGGAGTTGGCCAGGTTGCCGGTGGAAGCGCAGCTCACCGTGCTGAAGCCCAGTTCGCGGGCGCGGGTGAGGGCCACGCTCACCACGCGGTCCTTGAAGGAGAGCGTGGGCATGTTGACGCCATCGTTCTTGATGTAGAGGCTCTTGAGCCCCAGGCGCCTGGCCAGGTTGCCCGCCTTGAGCAGCGGCGTGAAGCCAGTGCCCACGTCGATCGGCTCGCCTTCGATCGGCAGGAATTCGCGGTAGCGCCAGATCGAGGTGGGGCCGGCCTCGATCGTGGCGCGGCTGACGCGGTTCTTGATCGCCTCGTAGTCGTAGACGACCTCCAGCGGCCCGAAGCAGACGTCTTCGCAGACGTGACGGGCGCTGGCTTCATAGGGATGGCCGCATTCCTTGCAGCGCAGCCCGGTGAAGGTGGAGCGGGAAAGGGTGGCGGTCACGGCCTGAACCGGGGTGCCCATGGAGATTAACAGCGCCAACCAGGACCGTTGATAAAAGCCGATTCGAAAGGTCGGGATTAAAGATGGTGGTGATGGGCCGCTGCCAGTTATCTGGCGCCCGGGGTTTGCCCTTGTGATTCCCGTGGCCCTGCCTACCCTCGCCAGGTGTCCCCGTCTGGTGTTGCGTGCCTCTGCGCCATTCGCGATGGTTGCTTCGATCGCTTGGCCTGGTGGGTCTGGCCGTGGCCCTGGTGGCTGGCGCCAGGTTCTGGATGGAGTGGCAGTGGTTTGCCCAGTTCGGCTGGGGAGCGGTGCAGCTGCGCCGCTGGCTGCTCCAGGGCCTGGGCCTGGGGTTGGGCCTGGGCCTGGGGCTGGCGCTGCAGCGTTGGCTG
>JAWOHV010000266.1:0-12668 GCA_046484965.1 Prochlorococcaceae cyanobacterium | reverse complement strand
CCACCGCCGTGATCGCCCAGCGCAGCGGCCGACCGTGCAGCCTCAGGGCCGCCTCGATCTGGGCCAGCAGAGGGCCGGGCCGGCGACTCAGCCGCAGCGCCAGTGGCTGCAGCTTCACAGGACCCGCCTCGGCCGCACAGCCCGCCTCACTTCTGGTACTGGCCGAACTGGATTTCGTAGAGGGCATCCTCCATGCCGGCCTGAAGCTTCAGGTCGCTGCGGGGGTAGGCCACGCACAGGAGGGTGTACCCCTGCTCCTGCAGCTCCGCCTTCACGCCCATGGCATCGCTCTGCTCAACGCTTCCCTCCTGGAGCAGGGAGGCGCAGGTGGTGCATACCCCCGAGCAGCAGGAACTGGGCAGGGCCACACCAGCAGCCTCGGCCGCGGCCAGCACGGTCTGATCGCTGCGGCAGGGAAAGGTGTGGCTCACCCCCTCGAATTCAGCGGTGATCGAGAAGCTGGTGGGCTCGCTCACGGTTTAGGCCGGCAACCGCACCATCCTCCCAGTTCAGAGCGCTTGCCACTGGCTGGGGTGGGGGGCCAGGTATTCGCCTGGGGCGGCGGCATCGGCCGCAGCCGTGAGCACCAGATCGAGGCTGATCGAGGCCCGCAGGGCATCGTCGTTTTCGTTGGCCAGCACGGCGTGGTCAAGGCAGGCAGGGAAAAGCAACAGCAGCCCGGCCCGCGGCGCCACATCGATCCAGGGCTGATTCCAGGGGGAGCGCGCCAGCGGCGCAGCGTGACCCACGGCCATGCCCGGCACCAGTTCGTTCAGCTGACTCTGGGGCCAGAAACGCAGGCAGCCGCAACTGCCGGAGCCATCGCCGCTGAGGTAGTACACGGCACTGAGGTGCGCATTGGGGTGGTGGTGGCGGCCCACCACCTGTCCTGGCTCACTGAGCACCGGCCAGCAGCGCTGGATGTGCAGGGCCACCTGGGCCAGATCGAAGCCCAGTTGCTGCAGGTAAAGCTTGGCGTGGCCTGTGATCTCTGCCAGCAACGGCGCGAAGCTGGCATGGCGGTGCAGCTGCCACACGCCGTTGAGATCGCCGGTCCAGGCGCAGGCGGGATCGGGGTTGCTACGGGCCTCGGCACGCAAATCATGCAGAGCCTGCAGCTGCACCGCCAGGTCGAGCGGATCTGGCCGCAGCTGCAGCTGGCCAAGGGCCAGCGGGAACAGCGGCTGGATCAGCAATTCCCCTGGGGCGGGTAACGCAAGCGGCATCGGCCCAGGGGAAGCGGGGGCAGGCGAGCGTTTTGGCTGCGGAGAGCCGGGCAGGGGCTGAACGTCAGCCAGCCGTTGCCGAACCGCCCACCACTTCCAGGATTTCCTGGGTGATGGCAGCCTGGCGAGCTTTGTTGTAATCCAGGGTCAACGTTTTGGCGAGGGCCTTGGCGTTATCGCTGGCGTTGTTCATGGCCGTCATCCGGCTGGCCAGCTCGGAAGCGGCCGCCTCCTGCAGGGAACGCAGCAGCTGGTTCTGGAGATAGAGGGGCAGCAGGGCATTGAGCAGCTGATCAGGGCTCTGCTCGAACACGATGTCCGAAGGCAGCGATGGCTGGGTATTGACCGCCGTGTCGACGGCAACACGCAGCTGGCCTTCCTTGGTGGTGAGACGGAAGATCTCATCATCAGCCACAGCAATGCCCTGGGGGTCCAGGGGCAGCAGGGTCTGAACAACGGGCCTGGAACTCACCAGGTTGATGAACTTGGTGTAGATGATCTCCACCCGATCGGTACTGGCAGAGATGAACTCGGCCAGCACCTCATTGGCGATGCCGTTGGCCTCCTGGGCATTGGGCACCTGATCGAGCCCCGTGAAGGTGGCACGGATCTTGTATTGGCTGGCGCGGTTCTGGAAGTAGGTGATCGCCTTGCGGCCGATCAGCACCAGATCCACGCCGTAGCCCTGGGCACTGAGCTCGGCGTGGCGCTGCTCGGTGCGTTTGATGATGTTGGCGTTGTAGCCACCGCAGAGCCCGCGGTCACCAGTCACGGCCAGCAGGGTGACCGTGCGCACATCACGGGACTGCAGCAGGGTCACATCACCATCCTCAAAGCCCATGCGCGACTGGAGATTTTCCAGTACGCGGGCCAAGCGATCGGCGAAGGGGCGGCTGCGCAGCACCTGCTCCTGGGCGCGGCGCACCTTGGCGGCCGCCACCAGGCGCATGGCCTCAGTGATCTTGCGTGTGTTCTTGACCGAACTGATGCGGTCGCGGATGTCCTTGAGGTTCGCCATCGTTCAGGGTCCTCAGGCGGCTGCCAGGAGGTTGGCCTTCACCTCATGGATGGCTTCCTTGAGCATGGCCTCAGATTCGTCGCTGAGTTGCTTGTCGGTCTGCACCTTGGTGATGAAGTCGGGCTTGTTGCTCTTGAGGTAATCGCGCAGTTCACGGCAGAACTGCACCACCGAATCAACAGGTACCTCGTCGATCAGGCCCTTCACACCGGCATACACCACGGCCACCTGCTCGGCCAGGATCAGGGGGCTGTACTGGGGCTGCTTGAGGATCTCGCGCAACCTCTTACCCCGGCCCAGCTGCTGCTGGGTGGCGGCATCGAGGTCGGAGGCGAACTGGGAGAAGGCCGCCAGTTCATCAAACTGGGCCAGTTCCAGCTTCAGGGTGCCGGCGATCTTCTTGATCGCCTTGGTTTGGGCGGCACCGCCCACCCGGCTCACCGAGATGCCCACGTTGATGGCGGGGCGCAGGCCGGAGTTGAACAGGTCGGAGCTGAGGAACACCTGGCCATCGGTGATCGAGATCACGTTGGTGGGGATGTAGGCCGAAACGTCACCAGCCTGGGTTTCGATGATCGGCAGGGCGGTCATCGAGCCCTTGCCCATGGCGTCGCTCAGCTTGGCGGCCCGCTCCAGCAGGCGGCTGTGGCAGTAGAACACGTCGCCGGGATAGGCCTCGCGACCGGGCGGCCGGCGCAGCAGCAGCGACATCTGGCGGTAGGCCTGGGCCTGCTTGGTGAGGTCGTCGTAGACCACCAGGGTGGCCTTGCCCTTGTACATGAACGACTCGGCGATCGCCGCGCCGGTGTAGGGAGCCAGGTATTGCAGGGCGGCGGGCTCGGAGGCACTTGCCGCCACAATCACGGTGTAATCGAGGGCGCCGCGCTCACGCAGCACCTCCACCACGTTGGCCACCGAGGCGGCTTTCTGGCCAACGGCCACGTACACGCAAACAACGTCTTCACCCTTCTGGTTAATGATCGTGTCGATCGCGATCGCGGTTTTGCCCGTTTGGCGGTCGCCGATGATCAGTTCCCGCTGGCCGCGGCCGATCGGAATCATCGCGTCGATGGCGGTGATGCCGGTTTGCATCGGCTCATGCACCGACTTGCGCTGGATGATGCCGGGCGCCATCGATTCGATCAGGCGCGTTTCGGTGGTGGCGATATCGCCGAGACCATCGAGGGGCTGGCCCAGGGAGTTCACCACCCGGCCGAGCATGGCGTCACCCACCGGCACCGAAGCGATCTTGCCGGTGGCCTTGACCGTGCTGCCCTCCTGGATGCCGCGGCTTTCACCCATCAGCACCACACCCACGTTGTCGTCCTCGAGGTTCAGGGCGATACCCTCGGTGCCGTCCTCGAATTGAACGAGCTCACCGGCCATCACCTGCTCGAGGCCGTAGATACGGGCGATGCCGTCACCGATCTGGAGAACGGTGCCAACGTTGCTGACCGAGACGGACTTGTCGTAGTCCTCGATCTGCTGCTTGAGGATCGCGCTGATCTCGTCGGGGCGGATGGAAACCATGGGTCAAGTCCCCCGCAGGGGAGGCGATGGGAGGGTGGCGTGAACGCGGGAAGGGGAAAGCGCTGGGCGCTAGTTGGCCTTGGTCAGGGCCAGGCCCAGGCGACGCACCTGGCCGGCCAGGCTGGCGTCGATGACCTGGGAGCCCACACGGAGCACGAAGCCGCCGATCAGGGCAGGATCCACCTGAAGGTCGATCTCCACATGGTCGGTGCCGGCCACGGATTTGAGCTTTTCAACGATCTTGGCCTGCTGCTCCTCGCTCAGGGGGGCAGCGGAAGTAACGGTGGCCAGGGCGATCTGCCGTTGCTCCCGGAAAAGCTCGAGGAAGCGGCTCAGCACCGCATCCAGCACGCCAATCCGCTGACGATCGGCCAGGAGCTTGAGCAGATTCAGGAAGGAGGGGGTGAGCTGATCTGCGAAAAGCTTCACCAGGGTGGCCTTCTTGGCCTCCGGCTCGAGCACCGGGGAAACCAGGGCGGCCCGCAGCTCAGGGGTCTCGTTCCAGAGGGCAAGCAACTCCTTGGCCTGCTGGGCCACCAGGTCGGTTTCCTGCTTGGCATCGGCCACCTGCAGCAACGCCTCGGCGTAGGGGGTGGCGATGGTATTCAGCAGTGGCATCAGGCTTTCCCCAGCGACTGGATGGACTGATCAATCAAGCGGGCCTGGGACTTCTCGTTGAGCATGCCGGGCAGGCTGCTGAGGGCCTTGTCGATCGCTCGCTTGGCCGCCTCCTGGCGCAGCAGAGCGCTGACCCGGGCCGCTTCAGCGTTGAGATCGGCCACGGCACCCTGCTTCAGGCGTGCCATCTCATCGATGGTGCGCCTTTCACTATCGAGGCGAATGGCATCGGCGCGGGCCTTGCCATCCACGCGAATCTGCTCAGCCCGCTGCTGGGCTGCGGCCAGTTCGCCCTGGGCCGTGGCCACGGCGGCGGTGGCAGTGGCCAGGCGCTCCTCGGCCTCCTTGAGATCACTGAGGATGGCCGCGCGGCGACGCTCCAGGATCGCGCCGAGAAAGCCGGGTAGAAACTTCCACAATCCGGCGATCACAATCGCCAGGTTGATGATGTTGGTTTCGAACGGATTGAGATTGAGGCCGAAGCCGCTGTGGCTCCCGAACAAAACGGGAAAGGTGAGCAGTGGGGTCATGACGCGGCCATCAGACGGGAGACGATCAGGTCACCGAGCTTGTCAGCATCGGTGGTGAGCTTGGCCATGGCCGACTCTCGCTGGCTGTCGATCTCTCGACGGGACTGCTCACGGCTGGCGTTGGCTTCTGCCTGGGTTGCCGCGAGGGCATCGCGGTAAAGGCGGTCCATCTCCTGCTCCGCATCGACCACCAGCTTCTGGGCCTGCTGGCGGGCATCCTTGAGCTGCTCCTTGAGATCGGCCTCGAGCCGCTCTGCCTGGGCAAGCTTCTGCTTGGCCTCGGCACGGCTGGTGGTGATGAACAGTTCCCGCTCTTCAACGGTGCGCCCTACGGGGCGGAAGAACAGGCTATTGAGAATGAAGGTGAGGAGCACCACCTGCACGGCCATCAGCGGCAGGGTGGCATCGAGGTCGAAGAGACCTCCCTCAGGAGCGCCTGCTGCGGCGAACAGAAGCCAGCTGGTCATGGGTTGGAGCGCTGGGTGGATCATGGAAGCCGGGATCACCGCAGGGATCTCGGTGGGATGGAAGAGCCAGGGAGTGGGGTGGGGCAATCCCGCGGGATCACCGTCACCCGTTCACCTCCAGGCGATCAACCCGTAAAGGGGTTGGCGAACAGCAGCACCAGGGCCACCACCAGGCCGTAAATGGTGAGCGATTCCATGAAAGCCAGCGAGAGCAGCAGGGTGCCGCGGATCTTGCCTTCGGCCTCAGGCTGGCGGGCGATGCCTTCGACGGCGCCTTGGGACGCACTGCCCTGGCCGATGCCGGGGCCGATGGAGCCGAGACCGACGGCAAGACCAGCAGCCACAACAGACGCAGCGGGAATAATGGAATCCATGTGTGGGAAGGAGAAGGGGGACGCTGGATGAGCGTGGGTTGGACCTGGCGCCAGGGACATCTCCAGGGACGAAACCGGAAGGAGATGGGCCCGGATGCAGCCGGACCTGCGCGCAGGAGATTTAGCAGAGCGGAGGCAAGGCTCCAGGGGAAACGGGATCAGTGATGCTCTTCGTGCACCGCTTCGCCGATGTAGTAAGCGGCGAGGGTGGCGAAGATCAAGGCCTGGATGGCACTGGTGAAAAGGCCCAGAAACATCACAGGCAGTGGCACGATCAGGGGAACCAGGAAGGCCAGCACCGCCACCACCAGTTCGTCGGCCAGGATGTTTCCAAACAGACGGAACGAGAGGGAGAGGGGCTTGGTGAAATCCTCAACGATTTTGAAGGGGAGCATGATCGGCGTGGGCTCCACGTAGTACTCGAAGTACCGGAAGCCCTTGCGGCTCAAACCCGCATAGAAGTAGGCGAGAGAAACCAGCAGCGCCAGGGCGATGGTGGTATTGATATCGGCGGTTGGTGCGCCAAGTTCACCACTGGGAAGGTGGATGAGTTTCCAGGGGATCAGGGCGCCACCCCAGTTGCTCACAAAGATGAACAGGAAGAGGGTGCCGATGAAGGGCAGCCAATCGCGGTAGGCCTTCTCACCGATGTAATCGCGAGCGATGTTGCGGATGTAATCCCACAGGAATTCGAGCAGATTCTGCACACCGCGGGGATCGCGCTCCATCTTGCGGGTGCCCACCACCACCAGGGCAAGCAACGCCGCAATCACCAACCAGGAGCTCAGGAACACCTGGCCATGGATTTTGAGATTGCCGAGTTGCCAGTAGAGGTGTCGGCCCACCTCCAGTTCGGCAAAGGGAAGGATGAGAGGCAAGGAAGCCATCGAGGGGAGGTTCGGTGCCGCAGTTGCGGCGGAACGGAAGGGGGCCGGGAGGCACGAGCCTCAGGATTCCCTGGGGAAATCAAGAACAGCCTGCAGGATCACCGCTGGCTTGTAGAGCAGGAAGCCCAGAAAAACCGGCAGGATCTCGAGCTGGGGCAGCTTGGAGGCCGCCAGAACCAGCACGATCGGCACGAGCAGCTGGGTTTTTTCCACGGAACGCGCCTGGCCCCCCAGACGGGTGACGCTGCGCGCCAGAAGCCGCAGATAGAGCAGACCCGCAACGGCGCCCACCAGCACATTGAAGGCCGTAGACAGCCCCAACAGCGTGGCCGTGAGCAAAACCGCCAAGGCGGTGAGCATCAACGTGGCCAGGAGCATCCGCCTTTGGAGACGGAAAAAAAACTCCATGTCGTTGGCCGCCTGGATCGGCGAAGCCGATGTGGGGGGAGCAGCGGGCCTGGAGATCCCAGGCTCGCTTGCGGGTCCGACCAGGCCCCTCAGCAGACGACCCCTGGCATCCAGATCCTCCTCGCTGGCCGGTCCCGCTGGAGCGGGCTCGGCCGTCGGAGACACTGGGGTAACAGAGAAGGCCGTCAAAGGCTTCAAGACCCCGTAAAAGCGGCAGGACTTTATCACCCGCAGGGCCTCAGGCCAGCCGCAGCAGCAGGACCCGCTGCTGCCACAGCCGCCGGGCCACTGCAGCGGTGTGTTGCGCCGACCAGCCCAGCTCCAGGGCGCCGATGGCGCTGCCTGCCGGGGCGGCCTCAAGGCTCTGCATCAGCGCCAGTCCATCGGCATCAATCGTGAGCGGCAGCAGCTCGGGACCCAGCAGATCGCAGCCAGGCCAGCCCCATAGGCAGGGGTTGCGCTCACCCCGGGCGGCCAGCAGCTGGGCGTCATCATCGCGCCAGTGGTGAAGCACCAGGGGGCCCTGACTGAGGAAGAACTCGAAATGGCTGATCTCTGGATCGAGGGCCTCCACCAGGGCCCACTGCTGGCGCTCGGGCAGAGCCCGGGCCCGCTCGAGCAGCTCGCCGCTGAGCAGCCGGGCCGGGTCCCACACCTCCGGGTTGGAAAAGCCGGCGAAGCTCAAGCCTGCCGTGGCGATCAGGGCGAACAGCCGCTCGAGGTTGTAGCTGGTCTCCTGGGGATGGAGGTACATGTCTGCGAAATTGGCGTCGCTGGCCGTATCGATGGCCCAGCGCTGCTGATGGTGCCGGCGCAGGCGGTTGTCCTCCGGCAGCACCTCAAGCAGCTGGCGCCCCAGCCGCAACCCCTCGCTGCCGCTGCCCGCCGCAACCAGGGCAAGCGCCCGCTGCAGCCGATGGATTTCCCAGCGGCCGCCATCGGCGTAGAGGAAGAGATGGAGCAAACCGCCAGGCCGCAGCCGTTCGGCCAGGGCCGCCAGACCGGCTTCCGGCTGGCGCAGGTGGTGCAGCACCCCCACCGAATTGATGTAATCAAACTGGCCGGTATCGGCCAGATCCAGCAGGCTGCGCTGCTCGATGCGCAGCTCGGTGCAGAGGCCGAAGGCGCCGGAGCGGCGGCAGCGCTCACGGGCCACCTCAAGGGCGCCGGCGCTGATATCCACCGCCAGGATCGAGGCTCCTGGATTGAGATGGGAGAGGTAGTCGGTGCTGACGCCCGTGCCACAACCCGCATCGAGAATCCGCCAGCCGGCGGCGCCAAGGGGGGCCTGCGGCAGGGCGCCTGTGGCGGCACTGAAGGCGCTCGCCAGGCACCAGCGCCAGTTGTAGCCGGGGGGAGGGCCGTCCTGCAGCGGGTCGCCGGGGTAGGGGAAGCGGTCGTAGAAGGCGCTGACCACGGGTGTGGCGGCATCGCGGCGAACCTGAACCACGGCAGGGCTGGCGCAAGGAACTCCTGGGGAGCATTTCATGGCCGTTGCCGCTGGGCCGGAGGCTGGAGCAACGGGGCTGCAAACATTTGTTCATGGCGCCCGGATCGGCCTTGGGGCCAGCCGTAACGTGCCTTGGCCTGGTTCGCTCTCGTTCATGACCGTGACCGCCAGCAGCGGCAGCAGCAGGGTCAGTCCTCAGCTGTACGACACCCTGCCGCTCTCCAGCGTCCGTCAGGCCGAGCAGCAGGATCGCTTCCCTGATGGCGGCGAGCTCGACTCGCTGATCAGCTTCTTCCAGAGCGGCAGGATCCGGGTGGAAGTTGCCCGGCGGCTGGCCGCCAACGCAGAAGCGATCGTGGCCAAGGCCGCCAACCGCATCTTCACCGGCGGCACCCCCCTCTCCTTTCTCGATGCACCGCCGAGCGCCCCTGGGCCGGCCGGCGCAGCGACGCCCCTGGCCGCCGACCAGGTGGCCTTTCAGAGCTCGATACAAACCTTCGCCCAGGGCACTGGCAGCCGCGGCAATCTGCTCAGCCGCCTGCTGGAGGGCGCCGGCGGCGACGCCGACGTGCGCGTGGTGCTGCCCACTGGCTTCACCCCGATCAGCGTGGCCCGCTACGGCAACGACCGCATGCGCAAGTCGCTGCGCGACCTGGCCTGGTTCCTGCGCTATGTGGGCTATGCCGTGGTGGCAGGCGATCCGAGCATCCTGGCTGTGAACACCCGCGGCCTACGCGACGTGCTCGAAAAGGGCTGCTCCCTGGCCGCCACAAACGTTGCCCTGCAGGAAATGCGGGCAGCGGCGGCTGGTCTGTTCCAGGATGAACCCCAGGCCCGCCAGCTTGTGATCCAGTACTTCGACGTGCTGATCGCCGAGCTGGCCATCCCCACCCCTTCGGCCCGCCAGCGCCTGGGCAGCCCCGAGAACCAGGGGCTGCAATTGCCTGCGATCTATGCCCTGGCCGCCCAGGGCAAGGCCCAGCGCTTCAACATGAAGCCAGGCATGACCGGTGCCCAGAAGGCCGAGGTGGTTCGTGCCGCCTACCGGCAGGTGTTTGAACGCGACATCGTCAAGGGCTATTCCCAGGTGGTCTGCCCGGTGGAGGCCACCCAGGTGCGCCAGGGCGACATCTCGATGCGCGAGTTCATCCGCGCCCTTGGCCGCAGCAAGGAATATCGCCAGCAGTTCTACGGTCGCTTCTCCAACAGCCGAGCCGTGGAACTGGCCTTCCGCCACTTCCTGGGCCGCGGCATCAGCTCGAGGGAGGAATTCACCCGCTACTTCGACATCGTGAGTGCCCAGGGTCTTTATGGCCTTGTCGATTCGCTGATCAACAGCATCGAATATGCCCGGGTATTCGGTGAAGAAACGGTGCCCTATCTGCGCGACCTGGGCGAAGAGGCCCAAGAGTGCGCCGGCTGGGGATCCAACCGCAAATTGTTCCGTTTCAGTGCCCCCTTTGAGGGGGCGCCCCAGTACGTCACCCTCTACGCCGCCTACCGGCAGCCCCTGCCCGACCAGCACGTTTACGGCGGCAGCAACGATCCGCTCGGCCTGAACTACGGCGCCATCTTCCCTTCGGGCACGGCCTCGGTGCGCACCCGCCCCGTGCCCTTCGGCTACGGCAGCCGCCGCATCCTGGTGGGCAACGGCATGTCCCAGCCCGGCCAGATGGACAGCCCCCAGTTCCGCAAATCCCAGCCGCGGCGCGTTGGCCCGAAGGTGGTGCGCCTGCAGCAGATCGCCACGGGCGGCAACTCCGTGCCCCGCCGCAGCGGCCAGCCCAGCGTGCGCGGCACCGAAGCGAGCACCCAGGCGGTCATCCGCGCTGTCTATGTGCAGATCCTGGGCACGGCTGGCTACGCCGGCGAGCGCAGCACCGTTGAAGAAATCAAGCTCGAGAACGGCGACATCAGCCTGCGGGAGTTCATCCGTCAGGTGGCCCGCTCCACTGCCTTCCGGCGCCGCTACTGGAGCGGCCTCTACATCACCAAGGCGATCGAGGTGATGCACAGGCGCCTCCTCGGCCGTCCAAGCTTCGGCCGCTGGGAAATCAACGCCTACTTTGACACCGCTGCCCGCCAGGGCTTCTACGGCGTCGTTGACGCCATGCTGAACAGCAGCGAATACATCGAGTGTTTCGGCGAAGACACCGTTCCCTACGAACGCTTCATCACTCCGGCCGACCGCTCGGCCCGCAGCGTGCCCGGGTTGGTGCGTGCCTTCGAGGCCGGGGCCTATGTGGACCTCACCCCTGAGCAGCGGCCAAACATCCCCGCCCCCAGCGGCCTACGCACCACCGGCGACCTGGTGCCGCGCAACCTGCCAGATCGCAAGCGGCCTGTGCTGGGTGGCTGGAGCGCCAAGATCAGCGGCGGCGATGGCGGCCCTGTCGACATCAGAGAGGAAACGCCCCAGGGGCCCGGCAGCATCCAGCAACCTCCGGCACCCAGCCGTCGCTGGAGCCAGCCCCGCTGGCAAGCCGGCGGGGCCCAGGCGCCTGCCTGGAGCGCCGGTGTCAGCCAGCCGGTCAGCCAGCCCCTCGGGGCCGCCGGGGCCTGGCGGGCAGCCATCGGCTCAGGCAGCGCCTTGCTGGCCAGCCCCAGCCCAGCCCCCCAGGCCGCCATGGCCAAGGCGCTGCAGCCAGGCCAACCGAAGGGTTTCGCCCGCCGCCAGAGCCTAGGCATGCCTGTTCGCCTGCAGCGGGCCGCCAGCCCGGCGGAAACCAGCCAGGTGATCGAGGCCACCTACCGCCAGCTGCTCGATCGGCAGGTGCTTGCAGCGGAACGACTGGGAGACGCCGAATCCCAGTTACGGCTGGGAACCCTCGAGCTGGCCGACTTCGTAGCCCAGGTGGCCGGCAGCGACCTCTTCCAGACACGGCTGAATCGGATGGCGCCGCTGCGGGCCGCTGCCGCCGCTCACCTGGCCCTGCTCGGCCGAGCTGCCCAGCCCCACGAAGTGAGCCGTTTTCTCGCCACCCGTGCCAGCCAGGGCCAGCGGGCCGCCGTGAATGCCCTGCTCGATGGCCAGGAATATGCAGCCAGTTTCGGCCGCGACACCGTTCCCTACCTCAAGGGCCTCGCCACCACCAATGGCCTGCCCCTGAGCACGGTCAACCGCACGGCTGCCCTCTACGGCGGCAATGCGGGCCTCACCCCCGCCCCCGATCGCGCCATCTAAGCCCGGCTCGCTGAGCGAATCCCCGGCCCTCGCAGGCCGGGGATTTTTTATGCCACAAAGACCAGATATGCCACACTCAAACACCAGAAGTGATCCCAATACGAAGCGCAGAAAGATGAACAATCAGCAGCACCGTTAACTTTCACAAACTCAGCCGAGAGCCATTGGCAGCAAAGGGATCTCGAGCTTCCAAGCGCCATGAAGAACTGTTACCACCGCAGTGGAAGCGCCAGGGCGCTGCCACAGAATGACTCGGCGATCGGCATTAACGATTCGCTCGCAACCCCCGGGATCTGACCCTGCCAAGGGTCGCCTTCCCGTTCAGAAGATCGCTGGAGCGGAATTCCATTCCAGCCCCGGGGCCCTGGCCCGATCCTCCGAATCACGGCACCGGCCGAGAGCCCCGCTCCCTGGCCTCCAGACCCCGGGATTGCACAACCCCACCCACCACTCACCGGATATCGGTCTCCTTCACGGCGACCGCTTGTTTCGAGGCAGAACTGCATGAGCATCGTCTCCAACTCGATCATCAACGCGGACGCCGAAGCCCGCTACCTAAGCCCTGGCGAACTCGACCAGATCAAAAGCTTCGTCGCAGGCGGCCAACGCCGTCTGCGCGTCGCCCAGGTCCTGGCCGAAAGCCGCGAGCGCATCGTCAAGCAGGCCGCTGGCCAGCTGTTCCAGAGGCGCCCTGACGTGATCTCCCCCGGCGGCAACGCCTACGGCGAGGAGATGACCGCCAGCTGCCTGCGGGCTGGAACTGCTCCTTTATTTCATCGGGAAAAGTTCCGCCTAACAATTTCTCCCGGAGGTCTTCGGCCACGTTGAAATAACCCTCCTGGGTCTGCTGTTCCATCAGCTGTTTCCACCAGCCGTTCTGGACGATGTATGAATAGAACACGTCGGATCCTATATAGAAGGAATCATGCGGCTCCATTACGGCGTTCCAGTCCCGGGTTCGGTCGTTTTCCAGTAT
>JAWOHV010000208.1:0-22020 GCA_046484965.1 Prochlorococcaceae cyanobacterium | reverse complement strand
TGGGGATTGAGCACCTTGTTCTCCACCGTGAAGCGGCCGGTGGGTGTGGGGGTGCTGGGGTCGCCGATGGCCACCGGCCAGCTGGCCATCACCTTGCCGTTCTCCACCAGGCTGATCCGGCGGGCCTTGAGTTCAAGCAATATTTCGCGGACGGGGGTCAGTGTGGCCGTTGCGCTGGGGGCAGGAACAGCCGTTGGAGCAGGAACAGCCGTTGGCGCAGGAACAGCCGTTGGCGCAGGAACAGCCGTGGCAGCAGGGACGGTGAGCTCAGCCGCCTTGGCTTCCACAGTCTTGAGATCAGCCTCCTTGAGCTCAGCCGCCTTGGCGATAGCGCCGCTCAGGCTGAGCGAGGAGGTCAGCCCGAGCATGAGGGGGGCGAGCAGCAGCAGCGGTCGCAGGCTTCTCAGGCGGATCATCGACGGGGCGGAGCTGCAGCTCCGGAACGTTTGAATTCAATGTATGCGCCTCCCTTGCACTGCGATGGGAGGTGTGCCAGTTGCTGAGGCCGGGCCGCCGAACGGCGCCCTCAATTCACCAGCTTGGCCTCGATCGTGTCGAGGTAGCGCTGCTCGCACTCCTTGATGATGCGCACGGCCTCGCCTGCTTCGAAGAAGCCATTCACCTTGCAGGTGCCGGGCTTCTTGAGATCCTTGTAGTGCTCCCAGTAGTACTGGGTTTCCTTCTGCCACTGCTCCCCCAGCTGGGTGTAGCTGCTGATGTGGTCCATGCGCTTGTCGTCGGCGAGCACGGCGATCACCTTGTCGTCAACCTCACCGCCGTCATCGAAAGTCATGATGCCGATGATGCGGGCTTCCACCAGGGAGCCGGGCACCAGGGGCTCGGTCACGCTCACAATCTCGATGTCCAGCGGGTCGCCGTCCTCATCCCAGGTGCGAGGGATGCAGCCGTAGGCAAAGGGATAGGCCAGCGATGAGTAGCCCACCCGATCCAGCTTGAGGTGGCCGGTTTCGGTGATCAGTTCGTACTTGTTGATCGTGTTGCTGTTGAGCTCCACGATCGCGTTCAGGCGCAGCTCAGCTTCATCGGCAAAGGCCGGCAGCACGTGCAGCAGGTTGAGCATCGTGCGGCTGGGGGCGTGGTCGATGTTCGCCATGAAGAAGTGGTGACGCGGCGCGCATCCTATGCAGCTGCCTGGAGCCCCTCCAGCTTGCCCCTGAGATGGTGCAGGAACGGCTCGGCCGACAGGGGCAGGCCGCTCACTTGGGCCACCAGCGCTTCGCCATTCACCGTGCGGCCGAGGGGCCAGACCCGCTGGGCCAGCCAGCTGCGCAGCTGCACCTCCTCGCCCGCGCCGATCGCCCTCTCGATGCTGCCTGGGCCGCCGAGGTCGCTCTCGATCGCCTCGGCCAGCTGGGCGCTGATCAGGTGTCCAAGGGCATAGCTGGGGAAGTAGCCGAACAGCCCTTCTGCCCAATGGATATCTTGAAGACATCCCTCCGAGTCAGTCGTCGGCTGGATTCCGAGCAGCTCCTGCATCCGCCGGTTCCACTGCTCAGGTAGATCCTCAACCGGCATCTCCTGCTCGAGAAGGGCCAGCTCCAGCTCGTAGCGCAGCACGATGTGGAGGCAGTAGCTGAGCTCGTCGGCCTCCACGCGGATCAACCCGGGCTTGAGCGGGTTGAGGGCGCGCCAGAAGTTGAAAGCGTCGCCCCAGGGATCAGCCCCTGGCTGTGCGCCCAGGCCGTCGCGGCAGCTGGGATGCCAGCGCTCGGCAAAGGCGCGGCTGCGGGCCACGCGGCACTCCCAGAACAGGCTCTGGCTCTCATGCACCCCCATTGAGGTGGCCTCCCCCAGGGGCCAGGGGAAGTAGTGATCATCCGTGCGGGGCAGGCCCTGTTCATACAGGGAGTGGCCCCATTCATGGGCTGTGGCCAGGAAGGCCGAGAGCGGCTGGCCCGGAACCACCCGGGTGGTGATGCGGAAGTCCTGGGGACCCACGGTGCAGGAGAAGGGGTGGGCTGAGCGGGAGCGCTGGCAGCGCTGCGGGTCGTACCCCCAGCTGTCGAGCAGGTCGGAGCAGAGCTGCTCCTGCAGGGCCTCAGGCAGATCGGCGGCGGCGGGCTGGGCGGAACCGCTGGCGGCCACCTGCTCCAGCAGCACCGGCAGCTCGGTTTTGAGCGGGGCAAACAGCTCGTCCAGCCGCGCCTTGCTCACATCGGGCTCAAAGGGTTGGGCCAGGATTTCCCAGGGGCTGCGGGCCACCGGCTCGGCGGCGGCCAGCTGGCTGGCCTGCTGGCGGCGCAGGTTGATCAGCTCCTGGAGAGCCGGGGCAAAGGCCGAGAAATCGTTGCGGGCGCGGGCGTCCTGCCAGACGGCATTGCCGCGCGACTGGGCCTTGGCCAGGGCGGCCACCAGATCGGGATCGAGGCAGCGCTGCCGCTCCAGCTCCAGGCGCAGCAGCTGCAGATTCCGGCGCCGCTCGGGCGGGGCATCAGGGGTGAGCTCATCCTCGGCCGCCGCCACCAGCTCGCCGTATTCAGCGCTGCTCTGGCGCCCGTGCAACTGACCTGCCAGCAGGGCCAGCTGCTCACCCCGCCAGGCGGCACCGGCGGCGGGCATCACCGTGTTCTGGTCGTAGTAGAGGGCGCTGCTGATCGAGCCCAGCAGGCGGGTGGTGTGCAGGTGCTGGTGAAGTTGGGCGAAGGCTGAAGCCGCTGCGGGCATGGGGGCGGTGGGTCCGTTGGCGTCAGCATGACGCCGCAATCAGCTTCTCCTAGCCAAACCACTTGCCAAACCACCAGCTCAGACACTGCTCCCAGGGCTTTTGTCTGCTCAACCAGGGCATCGGCAGCTCGTCAGTTCGCTGAGGTCTCTCTGCGGGCTCATCCCTCAGGCGGTTCTGCCTGGGTCCAGCGCTGGAAGAGCCAAACCCCCGCCGCTCCCCAGAGAAGGCTCCAGAGCACGAAGGTGATTGCCGTTCCCAGCTGACCGCCCTCGAGGGAATAGAGGCCAGCGTTGATCAGGCCAGCATCGATCAGGGAGCCGCCGATCCCCCAGCCGAGCACCCAGGTCACGATGAAGCCGATGGCCTGAAGATTGCCTGTCATGGCAGCACGGATTCGCTGCTGGCTGCATAGCGGCGGTTCACCTCATTCCAGTTGAGCCGCGACCACCAGGCCTTGATGTAGTCGGGCCGACGGTTCTGGTAGTTGAGGTAGTAGGCGTGCTCCCAGACATCAAGGCCCAGCAGCGGAGTGCCCCGTTCAATTCCGGGAAGGTCCATCAGGGGGTTGTCCTGATTGGCGGTGCTGCTGATGACCAGGCTGCCATCGCCGCTGCGGCTCAACCAGGCCCAGCCCGATCCAAAGCGCCCAGCTGCCGCCTGGTTGAACTGGGCCTGCATCGCTTCAAGCGAACCAAAATTGCTGTTGATGGCGTCCAGCAGATCATCGGAGGGGGTGCCCCCTTGGCCAGCAGGGGCCATCACGGCCCAGAACTGGGTGTGATTCCAGTGGCCGCCACCGTTGTTGCGCACAGCCAGGGGGAATGTAGAAATCTGACCCTGGAGCTCCTCGAGGCTGATGCTCTTCAGGGCAGGGTTGTCCTTCACCTGGGCATTGAGATTGGCCACATAGGCGCCATGGTGACGGTCGTGGTGGATCGTCATGGTGGCGGCATCAATCACCGGCTCCAGGGCATCCACTGGATAGGGAAGCACTGGGAGCGTGAAATCCGCCCAGGCCGGCACCGCGGTGGCTAGAAGAAGCAACAGCGCCGTGACGCTGGCAAGCAGATGCCTTGGCAGGCAGGGACGTCGCATCGATGGGACTGGCGCTTGCGCACCAGCCTGCCCGATCTGCTTTGCCCTGTTGATACTGGCGATCAACGGGGGGTGGAAGAGAGGTCGGTGGGGCGGCTGAGCACGTAACCCACCATCCCTGTGAGCAGAACGATCAGAACGATCAGGCCGGTGATGGCTGGGGTGTAGTCGGTTCCCATGGCGATCAACCGAGGCCGATTTGGGAAAGGATGCTCTGACCGGTGAGCAGCTCGGTGGCCAGGCCGATCACAAAACCGAGCATGGCCAGGCGGCCATTCCAGGTTTCAGCGAATTCAACAAAACCGAAGCGGGGGGTGGGGTCAGCCATGGCAGGTCCGAGGTCTTGACTCAATCGTAACAGAATGTGAAGCGCTGAGCTGATGGCCAGAATCAGCGGCATGGAGCTCAATGCAAACCTCAGCCAGCGGGCGGTGCTCAACAGCAATGCCTTGCCCTGGATCCCTTCCCCGATGGCGGGGGTCGAGCGGCGGCTGCTCGATCGTTGCGGCGGCGAGGTGGCCCGGGCCACCTCGATCGTGCGCTACTCCCCCGGCAGCAGCTTTGAGCGGCACACCCACCCAGGGGGCGAGGAGATCCTGGTGCTGGAGGGGGTTTTCTCCGATGAACAGGGCGACTACCCAAAGGGCACCTACCTGCGCAATCCCATCGGCTCCTGCCATGCCCCTTTCAGCCAGGAGGGCTGCACGATCCTGGTGAAACTCCAGCAGATGCATCCGGCGGATCAGCAGCAGATCGTGGTTCGCACCCCCAGCGCCACCTGGTTGCCGGGGCTGGTGGCAGGGCTGGAGGTGATGCCCCTGCATGGCTTTGGTTCTGAGCATGTGGCTTTGGTGCGCTGGGCGCCGGGCACGCTGTTCCAAGCCCATATCCACCGCGGCGGCGAGGAGATCTTTGTGCTGGATGGGGTGTTTCAAGACGAGCACGGCAACTACGGCCCCGGCTGCTGGCTGCGCAACCCACCTGGCAGCGTGCACCGGCCCTGGAGCGAGCAGGGTTGCACCATCTGGGTCAAAACCGGCCACCTGCCAGAAACGCTCCGGCCTTCCTGAGTGGCAGCTTGCATCCAGTGCCTATGGCTGCTCATCGAGCGCGATGTGCCCCAAAAGGGTTGTTACGAAGGCAAACAACAGAAACGGCACAGAGAGCACAAAAATCAGCCCAACCACGGCAATGCCGGCCACGGGGTGGGTGGCGCCCATCAGGGCCAGGCCGGCGGCGAGGCTCAGGAAGATCACCAGTAACCAGATCATGATCTGCCCATAAATATCCCCATAGGTGAGTGTGCAGCGAAATGCATAGCCTTTCGTTGAATCCATGATCTTGGGCTCCTGCAGTAGGCGCTTTGGTGAATCAACTATGGGGCGATGCTGAGTTAGGGATACCAGCTGCGGTACCAGCTCTGCATTTTATTGATCTCTTCGCTCTGCACCCGTACCATCTCTGCAGCGAGCTTGCGCATTTCAGGGCGCTTGCTGTTGTTGAGCTCCATGGTTGCCATCATCACGCCCATCTGGTGATGGGGGATCATCTGTTCGATGAAGGCTCGATCGAAGTTGGCTGCCCTGCGCAGGGCCTCGAGGTTTGTTCCCATCCAGGGCCCCATCATGCCGCCGTGGTGCCAGCCCCAGCCGATACCCCCTTCCCAGCTGGGAAGTTCGCTGCCATACCACTGCCGATACCAGCTGCGCATCTGCTCATTCTCGCGGCTCTGGCTCACCTTGATGTTGCGGGCCAGCTCCTTGATTTCGGCTCGGGTGGCCCGGGTTAGGGCCAGTTCGGCCATCGCGATGGCCCCATCATGATGGGGCACCATCATCACCATGAAGCGCTGATCACTCGGCCCCATCCGAGCACCCCAGCGGTTGCGGTTACCCTGTTCCAGGGGCTGGGCTGGATTGGCCATCTGCGCCCGGGCTGCAGGCAGCGCTGTGGCCTCAAGTGCAAGAACAAGGCTTGCTGGCGCAATCGAAAGACCAGCTGGCCCAAAAGAAAGAGCAGCCGCTGCAAAAGCAAGCCCAGCTGAGCTTGTTCTGGAC
The DNA here is from genome assembly GCA_046484965.1 of Prochlorococcaceae cyanobacterium. Lineage (GTDB taxonomy): Bacteria > Cyanobacteriota > Cyanobacteriia > PCC-6307 > Cyanobiaceae > JAWOHV01. Next base: position 16,182 of record JAWOHV010000208.1, on the reverse strand, counting down.
CTGGCCCCTGGTGATGGCTGTGGAGCGGCCATGGCAGCAATTCTCTCTAACGACGTTTCCTGGTTCAATCATTGCCAGGATCGCGCTGCCACCGTTGTGCTGATTCACAAGATGTAGCGAGGCGTGAGGCTTGGCTGCCAGGGTATGGGAGCTATTTACAAATCGTTCACATTTGAGCCTGACCCTTAACCTAGATTCTTGAACCGATTGCCGTCTGATGATCCAGGAATGCCGGCGCATTCCCCTGGCATGCGGGGGCTGGAACCATAATAAAGGCTTGTCTCTTTGGAGCCGAAGCTGATGGCCTTGCGTGATGAAACCTGTGTGCCCTGCCGAGATGGAGGCCCCACGCTTGGGGCGGATGAATTGGCTGCCCTGCAGGCCGAGCTGCCCGGTTGGCAGGTGGTTGAGGGCCACCACCTGCAGAGGCGCCTCAGCTTTCCAGACTTCAACACGGCCCTGGGCTGGCTGAACCGGGCCGGCGCCATCTGCGAAGCACAGGGCCACCACGGCGATTTCCGCCTGGGTTGGGGCTACGTGGAGATCGAGATCTACACCCACAAAGCCAATGGACTGACGCGCTCAGATGCCGTTCTGGCTGCCAAGTTCGATGCCCTCACCCCCTGATCGATCGCCACGGCCGGCGGGGGGAGCCGCGCTTTCGCTACAGAAAGGCTGGGCGCAATGGGGGCACACTCAGCCCACCTGATCGGGAGATCAATCCATCAACGACCCCACAGCGGTGCTGGCTGAACTTCAGGCAGGCCATCAGCGCTTCCTTACGGACTGCTCGCTGCACCCGCACTGCAGTCGCGAACGCTTCCTGGAGGTGGAGCAGAGCCAGCACCCGATCGCGGCGGTGCTGGGCTGCGCCGATTCGCGGGTGCCGGTGGAGCTGCTGTTCGACACGGGCTTCGGGGATTTGTTCGTGGTGCGTAATGCCGGCACGATGAGCACCGGTGCTGCCATCGCCTCACTGGAGTTTGCGGTGGGGCATCTCGATGTGCCGGTGATCGTGGTGCTGGGCCATGAGCGCTGCGGTGCGATCGAGGCGGCCTTCCATCCCGAGCTGCGGCTCACCCCAAACCTGGCCCAGGTGGTGGGTCAGCTGCGCATGGAGCTGTTTGCCCTCGGAGCGGCGGAGAACCTTGCCCAGGCCTGCCGCGACCACAGCCTCAATGCCGCTCGCAATCTGGTGGATTCAAGCGTGCTGCTCACCGACCGGGTTCGAGATGGACGCCTGCGGGTGGAATCTGCCTTCTACAACCTGCACAGCACCACGATCGACTGGCTCGGCACCGTGTCGACGCAGCCGCAGGCATCCTGGGCAGAAAACAAGCGATAGGGCTGCTGCGGTGCTTCATGCCGATGCTGCCGCCAGCTGCCAGTGCAGCAGCATCGGCACCGAACCCTCGAGGCTGGCTTTCACCGGACAGCCCTCGGCGGCCCGTTGCAGCAGCGCCTGGGCATCGGCATCGAGGCCTGCCGGCAGCTCGATCCACACCTCCAGCTGTTCAATGCGGCGCACACCGCTGCTGGTCATGGTTTTTTCCACCCGGGCGCTGCTGCCCTCAAGCTGCCAGCCGTGCCGCGCGGCCACGATGCCCATCACGGTGAGGATGCAGGTGGCCAGGGCTGTGGCCACCAGATCCGTGGGGGAGAAGCGCTCCCCTTTGCCCTGGTTGTCGCTGGGGGCGTCGGTGTCGAGGTTGCAGTTTGAGGGGCCGTGGCGGGCGCTGCAGCGCAGATCACCGCCGTAGCTGCAATGGATCGTGGTCATCTTCTTGGCTGCAGGGGCGTCGTTTCCGCCAGCCTGCCAGCCGCTGCTCCTGGGGTGGTTTAACCCAGCAGCCCCAGGCTCTCGAGCCGCTGCCGTTGCAGCCGGGCGTCGACGAAGCCATGGGCCGCCATCGCTCCGCTGACGGCCACCGGTGGCACGCCAATGCCGGGGAAGACACCGGCGCCGCAGAGCACCAGCCCCTGCACCGGCGTGCTGCCGCCGGGGAATGGCCCTTGATCGGCCGGCCAGGCGGGGCCGTAGCTGCCCTGGTGCACGCGCAGATAGTGGCGGTGGCTGAGCGGTGTGCCCTGGCGTTCGATCACCACCCGTTCGCGCCAGTCGGGGATGAGGGTGTCAAGCACCTCTCCGAACACGGCGCAGCGCTGCCGCTTGAGGGCGGTGTAGGCGGGGCTGCCCCGCTCGAGATCCTTCCACAGCTGCCACGGTTCATTGGCCGGGGTGTAGCCGTGCAACACCTGCTGTCCTGCTGGCGCCAGGGTTGGATCGAGCAGCGATGGCATCGAGAGCACCACCATGTTGCGCTCGGCGTCGATGCCCCGCCGCCAGTCGCCCACCCAGACGTGGTGGATCGGCAGCTGGGCGAGGTCGTCGCCGCGCAGGCCCAGGTGCCAGTGCAGGAAGCTGCCGCAGGCGGGGGTTGCCTGCTGCTTCTGCCGCCAGCGCGCCGGCACGGCATCCTCAGCCAGCAGGGAGAGGGTGTCCCAGGGGCTGGCGTTGCTGATCACGCCGCGGCGGGCCTGCAGCAGCTCGCCGTTGCTCAGCCGAACTCCCGTGGCCCGCTGGTTTTGCACCAGGATCTCGGCCACGGCGGCGCCGCAGCGCAGCTGGCCGCCATGGCGCTCCAGCCCCCGTACCAGGGCCGCCACCACTGCGGCGCTGCCGCCGATCGGATAGTCGAGGTGGGCCTCGGCGCTGAACCACTCGCCGAACAGAGTGGCCATCGCCGCGGCGCTGGTGTGGGCCATGCGCTGACCCGAGATCAGGAAGCAGAGCAGCTCCACCCAATGCAGCAGGAAGGGATCGCTGAGCTGGCGCCGCACCAGCGGCTCGAAGGCGCCGCCCAGCTGGGCCAGGCTGCCGGCCTGCCCCAGCAGCCCCATGCCGCGCAGGCCCAGCACCTGGGCCGTGCCCAGGCCCGGACGCAGGGCCAGCAGGGGCAGCGCCTGGGTGGCGCGGCAGAGGGGCTCGAGGCTGGCCATGAAGGCCGCCCATTCCTCGGCGACCGCTGGGCCCCGCAGCTGCCGCACCAGCTCCAGGAAGGGGGCTAGCCCCACACCAAGCCGCAGCTTCCCTTCCGGCAGCAGCAGGCCCCAGTCGGTGTAGGTGGCCACCGGCACCGTTTCACCGATCGCCCGAAGCACCTGGGCCAGGGGGTTGCTGCTCGGCCAGCGGCCCAGGCCGCTCCAGAGCGAGGGGCCCGATTCAAACTTGAAGCCCCCCTGGTTGAAGCCGTGGGCGGCCCCACCCGGCTGGCTGTGGGCCTCGAGCACCAGCACCTCGAGGCCGTAGGAGGCGGCCAGGGCTGCGGCGCAGAGGCCGCCAAGGCCACTACCCACCACGATCAGATCGCTGCTCGGGCCGCTTGTCACAGCCGGCATCGATCGGCGCGGCTGTCGCAGAGGGCGTTGAGGCTCGGCCGGCCGGTCCAGGCCAGCCGTTGGCTGGCCCAGAAGCGGTAGGCGGCATCGGCCAGGGGGCCAACCAGGGGCCAGCGGGTCGGGGCGTAGAGCCAGCCCAGGCCCACGAGCTCGTAGGCCCGGCGGAACACCGCCAGGTCGCGCAGCAGCCGGCCCTCGGCGTCGATGGCGTTGATGCGGCCCATGGCCTCGCGATAGCTGATGCCGCCGTGGGCGGCCGGGTCGTAGCCGGGATCGTCGATATCGACGAAGGCCAGCCGCTGCCGTTGCCGATCGCGGCGCTGCAGCAGGCGCACCTCCCGCAGGCAGAGCGGGCAGCCGCCATCGAAAAGGATCGTGAGCTCAGGATTGGCAGGGTCGCTTGGCACGAAAAAGTTATTTCCTGCGGCAGTAGCCGCCACCCACGTTCATCCATCCTGTCGGGCAGGGCTGGCCCCTGGTGGGCATCACGGTGTAGGTGGCCAGCCCCAGGGTGCTGCACTTGCCGTTCAAGGTGTCCACATAACCCAGGGGGCACATCCAGGAGATTTTCGGCACCACCCGCTGGGCCCGGGCCGGGGCAACGCTGCCCGCCAGGCCGAGCAGGGAGAACAGCAGCAGCAGGCGTCGCAGGGCCATGGGAGTGGGGCAGGGATCTACAGGTCTAGTTTGTGAGACCCGCGCCGGCCTGTCCATGCTGCGCCAGCACCTGAGCCGCCTTGAGGTGTCGACCCGTGGCGAGGGCTTCACCAACCTCACCTCAGCCCTCAACAGCGAACTGGCCGGCAGTGGCCTGCGCCAGGGCGTGCTGCAGCTGGTGGCACTGCACAGCAGCTGCAGCCTCACGATCAACGAGAACGCCGATCCGCGCGTGCTTCACGACCTGGCCGCCTACCTGCAGGCCCTGGTGCCCCAGGAGGGTGTGCGGCCGATCAGCGGTCGCGGCGCCCTGCGTCCCTACGCCCACGACGACGAGGGCCCCGATGACATGCCGGCCCATATCCGCACGGCGCTCACCGCCACCAGCCTCAGCCTCTCGTTTGATCAAGGCCGGCTGCTGCTCGGAACCTGGCAGGCGGTGTATCTCTGGGAGCACCGGGCCCGACCCCAGCGCCGCCAGCTCAGCCTGCATCTGATCGGAGCATGAGCGCCCCTGGGCAGGCAGCTGCAGGGGGCGAGCACCTTGGGCCTCTGCTGGCGGGGATCAGCGCCGAACTGCGGGCGCTGCGGCAGGAGCTGTTGCTGCTGCGCCAGGAGCAGGTGCTGCTGCGTCAGGCACTGGAGGGAGTTGGAGCCAATGGGGAGGCTGGTCTCTCCGCTGTGCCGCAGGCCCGCGCCGCCCAGGGGGCCAGGCTCAACCAGGAGGTGTGGCGGCGGCTGGAGGCTGGTGGCAGCAGCGACAGCGACACAACCATGGATCTGCTGATCGACCAGCTGCACGATCTGGCGCTGGAGAATGGAGCCTGAGCTGGGGCAATCTGGGGCTATTGATGCCTGGGTGCCGATGCCGGCCGTTTTGCTCAGCCCTGATCAGATCGCGGCCCTGCCCAGGGAGCTGCCCGCCTGGCAGCTGCTCGAGGGCAAGCTGCAGCGGCAGCTGCTCTTCGCCGACTTCAGCGAGGCCTTCGGCTTCATGGCCAGGGTGGCCCTGGCGGCGGAGGCGCTGGGGCACCACCCGGAATGGAGCAATGTGTGGAACCGGGTGAGCATCGCCCTCACCACCCACGACTGCGGCGGCCTCTCCAGCCTCGATCTGGAGCTGGCCCGCCGCATTGATCGTCTGGTCGGCGGCGTCTGAGGCGCCGGCACCTGTTGTCCCATTCATCGTTGCTGTTCCCATGGGCTACCGCTACCTCGATCGCCTCGCCAGCGAGGAGAACATCCGCTCCTTCCTCGAGCTGGTGGATCTGGCCGCCGGAGCCGGGGCCTCCGCCGACAACGTGTTCCAGCTCTCGCACCGGCTCAGGGAGTCAAAGCCGATGCAGCTCTGCCAGCGGCGCCTGGCCCGCGACCCCGCCAGCGCGGCCCTGATCGGGGCCCGCCATGTGTGCCCTCCCTACAACTCTGACGCCCTGCGCGCCTTGCCTAAGGGAAGCCTGGGCCACACCTACGCCACGGTGCTGGCGACCCTCAACTACGACATCAACTTCTTCCCGCAGCCGGCGTTTTTCGACGATCTGGCGACCGACGCCGATTACATCAACTACCGGGTGTACGCCACCCACGACCTGCACCACATTCTCACCGGCTTCAGCCTCGACAACTTCGGCGAGCTGGGGGTGGTCAGCCTCAGCGTGGCCCAGTTCTCCCACCCCGGCCTGGCCTTCACCGACCTGATGGCGCTGCTGCTCAGCTTCTTCAAGAGCGACACGCCGATCGATGAGCTCGAGGATCCGGCCGAGCAGGCGCGCACCACCGCCTACGCCTTCGGGATGATCAGCAAGGGGCTGGAGATGGGGGCCGCCGCCCGGCCGCTGTTCCCGGTGCTCTGGGAGGAGCGCATGGGCCAGAGCCTCGAGGAGGTACGCCGCGAGCTGGCGATCGAGCCGGTGCGCGAGGGCCCCTGGAGCTGGGAAGCGGATCCCAGGTTCCAGGCGGCCCTGGCGGCTTGAGCGCTGCGCCCGCTCTGCTTCAGACCAGCACCGGCAGGCGGGCCGGCTCGGAGCTGCCGAAGCGCAGGCGGCGTGTGTCGCCGAAGGGCTCCACATCCACGGCGATGGTCTGGCCGGCAATGAACTGGCCGGCCAGGATCCCCTTGGCGATCGGCGTTTCCAGCTCCCGCTGAACGGCTCGCTTGAGGGGCCGGGCGCCATACACCGGGTCGTAGCCCACACCGGCCAGCCAGTCGAGGGCATCGGCATTGAGCTCAAGGCCGAGCTTCTTGTCTTCGAGGCGCCTGGCCAGGCGCTTCACCTGCAGTTCCACGATCTGGCGCAGCTCCTCCTGCTTGAGGCTGTGGAAGATGATCGTTTCATCGAGGCGGTTGAGGAACTCGGGGCGGAAGTGGCCGCGCAGGGCGTCGTTGACGCGGCGCTCCATCTCGGCGTGGCGAGCCGGATCGCCGGCCAGATCGAGGATGGAACTGCTGCCGATGTTGCTGGTGAGGATCAGCACCGTATTGGTGAAGTTCACCGTGCGCCCCTGGCCATCGGTGACGCGGCCGTCATCGAGAATCTGCAGCATCACATTGAACACATCGGGGTGGGCCTTCTCCACCTCGTCGAACAGGATCACGGCATAGGGCCGGCGCCGAACAGCTTCGGTGAGCTGGCCGCCCTCCTCGTAGCCCACATAACCAGGAGGCGCGCCGATCAGCCGGCTCACGGCGTGCTTCTCCATGTATTCGCTCATGTCGATGCGCACCATCGCCTCCTCGGAATCGAACATCTGCGAGGCCAGGGCCTTGGAGAGCTCGGTTTTGCCCACGCCGGTGGGGCCCAGGAACAGGAAGCTGGCGATCGGCCTGTTGGGATCGCTGAGGCCCGCCCGTGAGCGCTGGATGGCATCGGCCACGGCCGTCACGGCCTGGCTCTGGCCAATCACGCGGGTGTGCAGTTGATCTTCGAGCTGGAGCAGTTTGTCCATCTCGCTCTGCACCAGCTTGGTTACGGGAATACCGGTCCACTTGGCGATCACCTCGGCGATGTCGTCTTCGGTGACCTCCTCGCGCAGCAGCGAGCTGCCGCCAGGGCCTGCCCCATCTCCCGCGGCGCCGCTGGCGTTGAGCTCGGCCTCCTTGGCGGCCAGCTTCTTGTGCAGGGTGGCGAGGGTGCCGTATTCGAGCTCGGCGGCCTTGTTGAGGTCGTAGTTGCGCTTGGCCTGCTCCACCTGCAGCTGCACCTGCTCAATCTCCTCCTTGAGGGCGCTGAGCTCATCGATCGAACCCTTTTCTTTCTGCCACTGGGCATTGAGGGCGCTCTGCTGCTCGCTCAGATCGGCCAGCTCCTTCTCGAGGCGCTCGAGCCGGTCTTTGCTGGCGGCATCGGATTCGCGCCCCAGCGAAAGCTTTTCCATCTCCAGCTGCAGGATGCGGCGATCGAGTTCGTCGATCTCCTCGGGCTTGGAGGTGATCTCCATCTTCAGCCGGGCGGCTGATTCATCCATCAGATCGATCGCTTTATCGGGCAGGAAGCGATCGGCGATGTAGCGGCTGGAGAGCACGGCAGCGGCCACCAGGGCGTTGTCGGCGATGCGCACACCGTGGTGCACCTCGTAGCGCTCCTTGAGGCCGCGCAGGATCGAGATCGTGTCTTCCACCGTGGGCTGGTCCACGAACACCTGCTGGAAGCGGCGCTCCAGGGCCGGGTCCTTCTCGATGTGCTGGCGGTGCTCATCGAGGGTGGTGGCGCCGATGCAGCGCAGTTCGCCCCGGGCGAGCATCGGTTTGAGCAGGTTGCTGGCATCCATGGCGCCGCCGGCGGCGCCGGCCCCCACCACCGTGTGGATCTCGTCGATGAACAGCACGATCTGGCCCTCGGAGGCTGTCACCTCCTTGAGCACGGCCTTGAGCCGCTCCTCGAATTCGCCGCGGTACTTGGCGCCGGCGATCAGGGCTCCCATGTCGAGCGACACCAGCTGGCGGTTCTGCAACGCCTCCGGCACATCGCCATTGACGATGCGCTGGGCCAGGCCCTCCACGATCGCCGTCTTGCCCACACCCGGCTCACCGATCAGCACCGGATTGTTCTTGGTGCGGCGGCTGAGGATCTGGATCGTGCGGCGGATCTCCTCATCGCGGCCGATCACCGGGTCGAGCTTGCCGTCACGGGCGGCCTGGGTGAGGTCGCGGCCGTATTTCTCGAGGGATTCGTAGGTGCCTTCAGGGTTCTGGTCGCTCACCTTCTGGCTGCCACGGATGGCTTGCACCGCCTCCTTGAGCTTGTCGGCCGTGCTGCCGGCCTGGGAGAGCAGCTGCTTGCCGCAGCGGTCGTCGATGGCCAGGGCCAGCAGCAGGTGCTCGATGGCGATGTAGCTGTCGCCGTAGGCGCCCTTGAGGGTGTCGGCCTGGTCGAGCACCTGGTTGAGCCCCTTGCCCATGTACACGTTCTCGGGCGGGGCGCTGAGGGAGGGCTGGCCGGCGATGTAGGCATCGACCCGCTGACTGAGGGTGCCCACATCCACGCCGGCCTTCTCGAGAATGCGGCCGGCCAGGCCCTGCTGGGCGAGCAGGGCGGCGAAGAGGTGTTCGCTCTCCATCTGCTGCTGGCGCTTCTGCTGCGCCAGTTGCTGGGCCGCCACCACGGCGCCCCAGGCTTTTTCGGTGAACAGCTCAGCGGTGGGATGCATGGTTGCGCTCCTGGTCTTGGTGCTTTTTCAGAACCGTATGGCCGCCGTTCGGGATGGGCTAAGGGGAGAACCGAAGGGCCCGGTCAGGGAAACCGCCAGCTGGGCGGGGATCCCAGGTCTGCTGCCTCAGTGTGACCCCGGCGGCTGCGATCTGTGACGGATCCCTGTGGGATTTGTGCTGCCGTTCGCGTTTCGTTTGCAATGGAAGGCCGTTGTGATCGAGATCGTTTGATGAACGACCCGGCACTGCTGGAGGCTCTGGCAGAGGCCTCGCGCTGCTTCGATGCCACTGCCCGCGATCCGGAGCGCAATTGCTGGCTGGTGGTGCACCAGCATGTTCACGGCGTGCTGCCCAGCGAATACGACATCCGCGACATTCCTGAGGATCTCTACCTGGCCGTGCTGGAGCGCAGAAAGCAGCTGGATGGGGCCGCCTGAGGCTTTGAGGCGGGCGCTCAGCCTGGGCGGCCCGGCGTTCCGTTCAGCAGATCCCTGATCGGCTTGATGCGGCTGCGCTGCAGGAAGGCCGCCACCCGCCGCGCGCGCTGCTCAGGGCTCAGCTGGGGCAGCGGCGGGTTCAGCTGCGGGCGCTGGGGGCGTTGCCGGCTGCGGGGCCCTTGATTGGGCTGGTCGATCGGGGCCGCTGCTGCCATGGGCCGGTTGCCCGGGATGCTTGGGCCTTCAGCTTGGCGAGGGTGATCCGATCTGGCAACGAGCCGGCGCCTCTGCTGTGCTCGGGCAACAAAAAAGCCCCGGCCGGGGCCGGGGCTGATGCTGCTCGGCAGCGTGGAGGTGAGAATCAGGCCCAGCCCTTGCCGGCCATCTCTTCGATGTAGGCCGCCACATCAGCGATGTCGGTTTCGCTGAGCTTGCCACCGAAGGCGGGCATGGCGTTCTTGCCGTTGGTGACCTGGTAGGCGATGGCCGCTTCATGGCCGGCGCTGTAGTTGGCCAGGTAGGACTCCAGAGCGTCCTGCTTGAGGGTGCGCTCGGCATTCACCACGTTGCCGCCACCCATGTGGCAGGCGGCGCAGTTGGCGGAGAAGATCTGGCCGCCGTGGGCTGCATCGGCCGCAAAGCTTGGAGCTGCGCCTAGCACCAGCGCCAGGCAGAGAGCGAACAGTGAAAGAAGACGGCGCATCTGAAGACGAGCAACTGGTCAAAGGTAGGGTCCCGACAGCCTGGATGCAGCAATTGCTGCAGGCGATCGAAACATTTGGTTCACAGGGCTGGCTTGCCGCGCCTGGGCAGTCCGGCGTCTTCAAACACCGCCTCAAGCGTTGGGGCATGGCTCACCAGGCCGAAGCGCTCCGGCGGGCTGATCGGTTCATGCACGAAGTGGCGCTGGCGGATCGAGAAGCGGTCCCAGGCGTTCACCTCGATGCGCAGCAGCTTGATCAGCCCCTCGATCAGCCAGCCCTGCAGATCCACGCCGAAGGGCGGCAGCCAGCAGCGGCGCCAGCGGGCCAGGCGGCGCACGGTGTCGTTCACCGTCACGGCCGGCTGTCCAAGCACCAGGCGCCGCAGGGGCCCCTGGCCGGATTCGTGGTTGGCCTGGTGGGGCCTGGTGGCCAGGTGGGCGCAGACGCGGGCGATGTCGCCGGCGTGGATGAAATGGAAGGAGGCTTCGGTGCGCAGCCATTTGGCCAGCCACAGCCAGCGGCAGGCCTCGCCCAGGCCGGCGGTGAGGTAGCTGGTGGGGAAGGGGCCGCTGCCATCAACCCGGCCGCCGAACACCAGCGTGGGGAACACGGCCACGATCTTCGGCGCCAGTGGGTGCTGCTCCAGCTGCTGCAGGCACTGGGCCTTGGTCTGGATGTATTCGGTGCCGTAGGCCATCGCCTCCGGCAGCAGCTGCAGATTCCGATCCAGGATCGAGGCGGTGGAGAAGTAGATCACCTGCTCAAGCAGCGCCGGATCAGCGGCGGCCAGCATCTCTTTAACGGCCACCACATTCACCTGGCGGGCCCGTTCGGGATCGCCCCAGGCGGTTGCTGTGTGGATGATGCGGCTGGCCGAAGCGATCGCCCCGCGGTGGGGGGCCACATCGCGCAGGTCGCCCACCAGCAGGGTGATGCGGGGATCGTGGGCCGGCACGGCGGTGAGCTTGGCTGGATCGCGCAGCCAGAGCAGCAGCTCGGCGTTTGTTGTTCTGTAGAGCAGATCGGCGATGTGCTGGCCCACACAGCCGGAAGCACCGGTGATCAGAATCCGCTGGGGCTGGCGGATGGCGCCGCTTGGGGCGCTCAAACGGTGGCTCCCAGCAGCTCGTTGACGGCCCTGCCGGTTTCGAAGAACACCCGGGCGTTGTCTTCGGGGGTGCCGGGCAGGATGCCGTGGCCGAGGTTGAGGATGTGCTTGCGGCCGCGGGCCTTGCGCACGGTGTCGAGGATGCGCTCGCGGATGCCCTCTGGGGTGCCGAACAGCAGGCCTGGATCCACGTTGCCCTGAACGCCCACGTGCTTCGGCAGGCGGGCGATGCCGTCGGCCATGTCCACGGTCCAGTCGAGCGAGATGATGTCGACACCGGTGCGGCCCATGCGCTCGAGCACTCCGGCGCTGCCGGAGATGTAGAGGATCAGGGGGGTGTCCGGATGGCTGGCCTTCACCTGATCGATCACCCGTTTCTGGTAGGGCGCGGCGAACACGTCGTAGTCGATTGGGGAGAGCTGGCCGGCCCAGGAATCGAACAGCTGAACCACCTGGGCGCCGGAATCGATCTGATAGCGCACATAGGTGGCGATTGAATCGGCAAGGTGGCCCAGCAGCTGGTGCAACAGCACCGGCTCGCGGAACGCCATCGCCTTGATCACCGAATAGGTTTTCGAGCTCTTGCCCTCCACTGCGTAGGCGGCCAAGGTCCAGGGGGCGCCCACGAAGCCGAGTACGGCGGCCTGGTTGCCCACATCGGCTCGCAGGCGCCCCAGCACCTCGCCTACGAAGGGCAGCGCCTCGGCTGGATCGAGGGGCCGCAGGGCATCCACCTGGGCCTGGGAGCGGATGGCGGGCTCGATGAGCGGCCCCTTGCTCTCGATGATGTCGAAGTCGATCCCCATGCCGGGCAGGGGGGTGAGGATGTCGGAAAAGAGGATCACGCCATCGGGCTGGAAGGCGTGGAAGGGCTGCATCGAGATCTCGTAGGAGAGATCGGGGTTTTCCGAGCGCTCGCGGAAGCCGGGGTGGCGGTCGCGCAGGTCGCGGTACACCTTCATGTAGCGGCCGGCCTGGCGCATCATCCACACCGGCGGCCGCTCCACCTGCTCGCCTCGGGCGGCGCGCAGCAGCAGGGGGGCGGAGTCGGCCATGGAGGTACTTGGCAGGCGATCGGGCAACTTAGCTGAGCTGCTCCCGCCGCCTGCCCATCAGGCAGCCCTCAGCCGATGGCGCCTGCTTCGGCCCGCTCCTCTGCCTGCGCCAGCAGCTCCTGGCTGCGTTTCTCATCGCGGCGCAGCACCAGCACGCTCAGGGGCGGCAAGCAGAGCTCGAGCGAGTGCTCGTAGCCGTGGATGCCCCACTGCTCGGTGAACTTGCCGCCCAGGTTGCCCAGGTTACTGCCGCCGTAGCGCTCGGCGTCGGTGTTGAAGGCTTCCTCGTAGAAGCCCTCCAGCGGTACGCCGACGCGGTAGTGGGAGTGGGTCTGGGGGGTGAAATTGGCCACCACCACCAGCCAGCGGCCGGTGGTGCTCTCGCGGCGCATGAAGCTGATCACAGAGTGACGGTTGTCGTCACAGTCGATCCACTGGAAGCCGTACTGCTCGAAGTCGTCGCCCCAGAGGGCGCGCTCCGACTTGTAGAAGACGTTGAGGTCGTCCACGAGGCGCTGCAGACCCTTGTGGGCGTCGTACTGGAGCAGATCCCACTGCAGATCGCCCCAGACGTTCCACTCAGCCCGCTGGCCGAATTCCATCCCCATGAAGATGGTTTTCTTGCCGGGGTGGGTCCACATGTAAGCCAGCAGGGCGCGCACGTTGGCAAATTTCTGCCAGTCGTCGCCGGGCATCTTGTGCAGCAGGTGACTCTTGCCGTGCACCACCTCGTCGTGGCTGAGGGCAAGCATGAAATTCTCGGTGAAGGCGTACCAGATCGAGAAGGTCACATTGTTCTGGTGGAACTGGCGGAACCAGGGATCGAGCTCGAAGTAATCGAGCATGTCGTGCATCCAGCCCATGTTCCACTTGAGGTTGAAGCCGAGGCCGCCGATGTGGGTGGGCTGGGTGACCATCGGCCAGGTGGTGGATTCCTCGGCGATCGAGAGGGCACCGGGGAAGTGCTCAAACAGCACATGGTTGGCCTGCTGCAGAAACTGCACCGCCTCGGTGTTTTCGCGGCCGCCGTGCTCATTGGGCAGCCACTCGCCATCGGGACGGAGGTAGTCGCGGTAGAGCATCGAGGCCACCGCATCAACGCGGATACCATCGATGTGGAACTGCTCGAACCAGAACACCAGGTTGGCCACCAGGAAGTTGCGAACTTCGTTGCGGCTGTAGTTGAAGATCAAGGTGCCCCATTCCTTGTGCTCGCCGATGCGCGGATCGGCGTGCTCATAGAGGTGGGCACCATCGAAGAAGGCCAGGCCGTGGGCGTCCTTGGGGAAGTGGCCCGGCACCCAGTCGAGGATCACTCCGATGCCCTCGGCATGGCAGCGATCCACAAACGCCCGGAATTCATCAGGTGAACCGAAGCGGCTGGTGGGTGCATACCAGCCCGTCACCTGATACCCCCAGGAGCCATCAAAAGGATGCTCCGAGATCGGCATCAGTTCGATGTGGGTGAAGCCCCGGGCCTTCACATAGGGGATCACCCGATCAGCGAGCTCTGGATAGGTGAGCAGGCGCGCCCCCGGCTTCAGATCGGCGGCAGGCACCGGCGGGCGGGGAGTGCCATCGGCTTCGATGTAGGGCTGGTCGGCGGCGCCGTGCATCCAGCTGCCCAGATGCATCTCGTAAACCGAGACCGGCTGATCGAGGGGATTGCGGCTGTCGCGTTCAGCCATCCAGGCGCCATCCGTCCACTGATAGCCCTGCAGCCGCTCCACCACCGAACCATTGTTGGGGCGAACCTCGTGGCGGAAGCCGTAGGGATCGGCTTTCTGATAGCAGTGACCCGCCTGGGTGCGGATCTCGTATTTGTAGATCTCGCCAGCGCCCAGGCCCGGGATGAACAGCTCCCAGCAGCCACCGAGGCGGCTCTGCATCGGATGGTGGCGGCCATCCCAGCTGTTGAAGTTGCCGAGCACCGCAGCGCTGCGGGCATTGGGGGCCCAGAGGCAGAACATCACCCCCGCCACGCCATCGCGCTCGCACAGGTGGGCGCCCATGCGCTCCCAGATGTGGTGGTGGTTGCCCTCAGCGAAGAGGTGGCGATCCATCTCGCCCATCCACTCGCCCCGGAAGGCCCAGGGGTCGTGCTGGCTGTGGCTGATGCCGCCGCGAACCACCTCCACTTTGTAGTTGTGGCCGGGATCAACAGCCAGCTCCACCTCGAAGATCCAGGGGTGGTTTGGCGTGGCGGCGGCCAGCTGCTGGCCGCCGTGCAGCAGGGTGACCCGCTCGGCTTCCGGCATCCAGATCCGTACGACCCAGGAACCGTTGTCGAGCCGCTGCGGGCCGAGGACGGCAAAGGGGTGGTCGTGGCGGCACTCCGCCAGGCGGTTGCCGTCATCAACCATCCACTCGAGGCTGGCCAGGGCCATGGCATCCGGATTGTGAAGCCGGGAGCTTAGGGCGGTCGTGTTGCTCAGGGCGCTGGTCGGGGGAAGTCGACACCAACGATGTGGCCTTCGGCGTCGAAGATCACGAAGAGGTTGTCGGTGACTCGGCTGAACTGGCTTGTGACCAGCACGAGCTGCTCGCTGCCGCCGCTATGGGCCACCAGGGAACCACGGATGCCCTGGAAGCTGCCGGCCATCGTTTGCAGGTCGGCCCACTTTTTAGCCAGGGCCTGGGGGGTGAGCTCCTGCTGCATGGGAAGCGAGAGGTAGCTGCGGGCTGAAACCAGCCGATTGGCGCTGATGTCGCCGATGAAAGCCTCGGCCCGCTGCTTGATCGAGCTGCTGACGTTGTCGAGTTCCCAGGCCAGCAGCTGCCCCTTGGCATCGAGCACCAGGGTCAGCGGCACGCTGCCCTTGGCGGTGCTCAGCCGGGTCTCCACGGTGGTGTCGTCGATGCCGGGGATCACTCCCGACACGAAGGCGGAGTCGAAGCCCTTCTGCTGGCTGAGCCGGCTCTGGATTTTGGCGGGCGTGGTGGCCTGTCGAATCGGGGCGGCCATCAGGTTGTAGAGCTTGCTGCCGTTTCGCTGCTGCAGGGCATCGAGGATCGCCTGGGCCGCCTGGCGGGCCTGCTCCGAGCTCAGGGCTTGCTGCTGGGCCGCCACCGGAGCAGCGGCGCCGATCAGGGGCAGCAGGCTGAGGCTGAGGCCAAGAAGGCGGTTGCGCAGGGTCACGGGCAAGTGAGCAAAGGTCAGGTCAGTTTGGCCGACACCAGCGGCTCCAGCTGCATCCGACTGCCGTCGAGCTCCAAGGTGAGGCTGATGACGCGGTGGCTGGGATCGGCCCCGGTCTGGGGCAGCTCGCCGCTGCCGCCGTTGACGGCCACCTGGGGCCAGGCGGCGGCGGCCAGGGAGAGGCGCAGCCGCTGGCCGGCATGGAGGCTGTGGCAGAGGGGTTGGAATACGAGCCGGCATCGACGTGTCTGGCTCTGCGGCGCCTGGCCGCTTGCGGCCGGCAGACGCAGCACGCCGGTGCTGAGCTGCTGCACCTGCCCCGATGGCTCCAGAAGGGAGAGGGCGCCGCAGAGATCGAAGCTGGGCTGGTCGGCGCCAACGTTGAGCTCGAGCACCGGCCTGCCCTGAAGCAGGAGCGGCTGCTCGATGGGGGCGCTGCTGAAGCAGGCCACATCGGCTCGCTGGTCGAGGTCGCTGCGATCACAGGGGCCGGCATCGAGGCCCAGGTGGCCGCCTTGCTCGGGCACGGGTCGTCAGGGATCGTGCACCAGGGTGACGCTGGATCCGGCCGCTGCAGCAGCCGCGCTCAGGTTTGGGATGTCCAAAGGGATCAGCTGGCCCTCTTCGCTGTCACGGGCGGCCAGGCCAGCACTGGCCAGGCTCCAGGCGCCGCCGCTGGCACAGCTGGGGTCAACTTGCCGCCACTGCTGGCTGCCCCCATCGAAGAGCTCGCAGCTATTGGGGCCGGGGCCAGAGCCGGGCTCGGCGGCCAGGCCTGGTTGCAGGTGCTGGCGGAAAAAGGCCAGCTGCAGCCGGTCGATTCCCCCTTGCCAGTTGAGGTGCGTCCAGGGACCCACCCGCAGGGCCGGCTTGCCGCCAGCCAGGCGGCTGCGGCTCCAGAGGTCGAGGCTGCCCTCGAGGTGTGGATCCCACCAGCCAGCCACCAGCAGCGCGGCCGGGGGCTTGTGCTGTCACCAGGCTCGCTGGCATCGGCTTCCAGCCAAGCGAGCACCATGCTGCTGCCGTCATGGCGGC
>JAWOHV010000086.1:0-20978 GCA_046484965.1 Prochlorococcaceae cyanobacterium | reverse complement strand
CTTCAAAATGCCTTGATCCAGTCGAGCTCCAGCCGGAACGGGTCTTCCTGCCGGTCGGAGATCAGCAGGCTCACAGACCGGATGTCTTCGCGCTTGATGCGTTGGTCATCGAATCTACGTGGCAGTCCGCGATACCGAAGCAGCAGAAGATGCCACCCTGACTGTCTTCAGCATTCCCGTGATCAGCACCGCAGAGATTCGCCAGCTGGGCCCGGAGCGGGCGGCCCAACGCTGCCTTGAGAAGCTGGCAGCGGTGGATCTGATCTACGTGAGTTTTGACGTGGACTCCATGGACTCCACGATCTGCAAGGGCACCGGCACGCCTGTGCCAGGCGGCCTCTGGGCGGAGGAAGCCCGCCAGCTAACCCGCACCCTGCTGGCCGATCCCAGGGTCTGTTGCTGGGAAATCTGTGAAATCAATCCCCATCTCGATTCCCTCAACACCTTGGCCGAAGTATCGCTGGGTCTTTATCAAGACGTGTTAGAGGTGCTCGACGTCCGCTTGTAGGTCGGCGGCCATGGTTAGGGCTTCGGCCTTCGAGCTCCTCAAGGGTTTGCTCCAGCCAGCGGTGTTGCGGCCCTCACGGCTGCAGCGCTTGCTGCCCACCAGGGGCAGCCTGCACGAGCTCCAGCTGCGGGCCCTGGCCCAGGTGATCTTCATCAACAATCCGGCCAGCGGCCTGGTGTTGCTGCTCGCCTTCCTGATCCAGTCGCCCGCAACTGCCCTGCTGGCCCTGCTGGGCAGCGCAGCCGCCCATGGCACCGCCCGGGCCTTTGGCCTGGAGCCAGGACTGCACCGGGAGGGCATCTACGGCTTCAATGGGGCCCTTGTGGGCTGCGCCGTCGCCCATTTTGCCCAGTTGGATCCTCCCCTGGCCGGCCTGGCCTGGAGTGGCCTTGTGCTGCTGGGCGGAGCGCTGAGCAGCCTGTTGATGGAGGGCCTGGGGCGCAACCTCAACCGCCGCACCGGCTTGCCGCCGCTGACGCTTTCCTTCTGCCTGATCACCTGGGTCCTTTTGGCCCTGGGGGCCCTGGCAGCGGAATCGGCCCTGGCGCTCGCTGCGCCGGCAGCTCCCGCAGCGGTGGCCGGGGTGGCTCAGGCCCTGGCCCTGGGCCTGCCCCGATCCTTCGGGCAGGTGTTCCTGCTCTCGAACCTCGGCAGTGGCCTGCTGGTTGTGCTGGCCGTGGCCCTGGCCAGCCCGCTGGCGGCTGGATTGGGCCTGCTGGGCGCTCTGGTGGCCATGGCCATCGCAGTGCTCAGTGGTGCCCCCCTGGCCGCCGTGGCCGCCGGACTCTGGGGATACAACGGCGTGCTGGTGGCGATCGCCCTGGGGGGGATCTTCTATGCGCCCACGGCCGGCAGCCTTGCCATCGGCCTGGGGGGCGCTGCCCTGGCCAGCCTGCTGCAGCTGGGCTGGATCAGCTCACCACTCCAGGCCTGGCCCTCCCTCACCCTGGCCTTCATCCTGGCCACCTGGGCCTTCCAGTTGCTGATCCGCCGGGCCCTGCCGGCCCTGATTCCGGTGTCGCTGCACGCGATCCTGACGCCGGAGGAGCATCGCCAGCGCTTTGTGCTGGCCCGCACCGTGCTCGCGGATTTCCGCCGCAACCTGAGCCAGAGCCTCAGCGGCCAGCGGCGTGCCCTGCTGGCCGGCCAGGTGCCGGCGCTGATGCGGCAGAAGATCACCGTGCTGTTTGAGCGCCTCGACCAGAACGGCAACGGCGCCCTCAGCGCGGCGGAGCTGCTCGCTGGCCTGAACCTCGACCCCAAGGCCCCTGGCGATCGGGGCTCCCTGGCGATTCAGCTCACCGAGGTGCTGCAGGCCATGGACATCGACGGGGATGGCAGGCTGGATATCGAGGAGTTTGCTGAGTTGATGCTGCGGCTGCAGCGCCTGCAACTCGGCGAGGGGAGGTTGCTCTCCTATCTGATGCCGGTGGACACCAATGGCAACGACCGGCTGGATCCGGCTGAACTCAGGCGCCTGCTCACCAGTGTGGGTGAAGCACCGCTCAGCCCGGCGGAGGAGCAGCAGGTGTTTGGCCAATCGCTGCGCGGGCTCAGCTGGCGGCAGTTCGTCGACCGCCTGCTGCTCACCTGAAGCGGCCACGTGTGGTTAGGTGAGCGTGATCCGGAAGATGATCATCGCCAGGATCGCCGCCACCAGGCCCACTTCGATCAGGTCGGGGCCACGAGGGTTCATCGCCGGCTCAGGAGCGACGCCGCTGGAGGCTGGCCGCCGAGGGCAGGGCCAGGGCCAGGGCCAGCAGCGGGATCTCAAGCAGCAACTGGCCGTTACCGAAGGCCACGAAGGCCAGATCCAGAAAGGCAACGCAGCGCAGAAACAGCGACCAGGCCTCGTCGCCCTCGTTATTGGCACGCCCCCAGAGCACCAGGCCGGCGAGCACCTGCATCAGATCGAGAAACCAGAACACAGCTCCCCACCGGCCAGGTTGAGCTGATTCTGGATGTTTTTGCACCTGCCTGCTGTGCCGCTGGACGGATCCCGCCGATCTCGCAGCTACCAAGGTCATGGCAGGGTGCCGGCATAGAGCTGGCGCAGGTGCTCGGAATCCACCGCTGCCGCCGGCAGATCCAGCACCAGCCTGCCGGAGCGCAGCCCGATCACCCGATCGAAGCCCGCCAGCAGATCGGGGCGATGCAGGCTGAGCAAAAGGGCCCGGGGGGCTTCGGCCTGGCGCAGCAACAGGGCCAACACCTCAGCCGCCAGCCTCGGATCCAGGCTGGCCAGCGGTTCATCGGCCAGTAGCAGCAAGGGGTTCTGGCGTAACAGCCGGGCGATTGCCACCCGCTGGCGCTGGCCGCCGGAGAGGGCGCTCACCGGCTGGGCCAGCAGGTCGGCGGGCAGATCCACCACGGCCAGGCTGGCGGCGTTGGCGGCGCTCTCCAGGGGTGCCAGCAGGTTGAGCAGGGCCCGCGGCCAGCCCCAAACCGCCAGCCGGGCGGCATTGAGGTTCTGCTGCACGGTCAGTTCTTCGATCAGGCGCAGGTCCTGCCAGAGAGTGCCGATCAGGGCCTGCTGGCGCCGCCGGGCCCGGCGGCGGCGGGCCTGGGGCTGGCCATCCCAGAAAACGGCGCCCTGATCCGGTTGCAACAGGCCGTTGGCCACCGCCAGCAGGGTGCTCTTACCGGCGCCGCTGGCACCCAGCAGGGCCACCCGTTCGCCTGCGGCGATCTGCAACGACACATCGGCAAGCCGGGGCTGATCGCGGCCGGCAACACCGATCGCCTGCAGATCCAATACGGCGTTCATCGCCCAGGGCCTGTATCAACCAGTCTTGCGGCTGCGCCAATCGCCAGCGCGGCTTGGCAGCCATTCCACCTGGCTGCCTTCCCCGCTGGTATCAGCCAGCTCACCGCCCTGTTCGGCGAAGGCACCGTCGAAGAAGGCGAGCACCCAGGCAGCATCACGGCCCTTCCACACCCAGTGCTCCCCGCCGAGCAGGGGCAGCGCTTCACGGAGATTCTGGGCCGTGAAGGTGAAGCCCACCTCCTCAGCCATCGCCACGATTTCATTCGGAGTGCGCACCGAAGCCAGAACCTGGCGCAGATCCTGACGCTGGCGCAGGAATGCCACAAAGGCCATCAACTCCGGATTGACCATGGCGGTAGACGGCAACCGCCGCACAACACGCAGGCAAATTACCGGCGCCAGGGCTGCCGTCGAGGGGGGATCAACGAATCTTGCCGATCTGTCGTCCAACCTGCTCGATGCGGCCGTAGTCGCTGGCCTTGGCGGAGGTGAACTGCTGGGCCCCGAACAGCTCCAGAATCTGCTTCTGCTCTGGATTGGTGGTTCGCCAGCCGAGGATGACGCCA
The DNA here is from genome assembly GCA_046484965.1 of Prochlorococcaceae cyanobacterium. Lineage (GTDB taxonomy): Bacteria > Cyanobacteriota > Cyanobacteriia > PCC-6307 > Cyanobiaceae > JAWOHV01. The sequence goes on along the minus strand of JAWOHV010000086.1, from coordinate 17,137 downwards.
CGCAGCTTGGCCGTGAAACCAGCTCCGAAGCGCTTGTCGAGATCGGGCTGCGCGATCCAGTGGTAGTCGGGGTAGCCGGGGGTGCGCCAGATCGCCATCACCTTGCTGCGATCGGCCTTGCCGCTGCGCAAACTCGCCTTCCACACCTGCTCGTTCACCACACCGGCCTCGTAGGCACCGCTCTGGACCAGGGCGATGGTGGCATCGTGGCTGCCGCTGAAGCCCGGTGCGCCGCCGGCGAAATCGGCCAGCTTCACCCCCGCCTGGCTGAGGAAGTACTGGGGCATCAGCCGGGCCGAGGTGGAGCTCTCCGAGCCGAACGTGAAGCGCTTGCCCTTCAGCAGTGTGAGCTCCTTCTGCTGGCGGATCGGCTTGAGGCCACTGCCCGTGTTGGCGATGAACACACTATGGAAAGAGGTGTCGATGTCGCGCTGGGCGATCACCTGGGCGCCCGGTTTCTGGAGACGCGCCTGCACACCGGTGAGGCCACCGAACCAGACCAGATCGAGGCTGCCGGTGCGGAAGGCGCTCACCGCGGCGGTGTAATCCGTGACGGGCACGTACTGCACCTTCAGCTGCAGCTGGCGGCCAAGCTCAGCAGCCACCTTGCCGTAGAGGCGGTTGAGCTTCTCGGGGTTCTGGTCGGGGATGGCACCGATGCGCAGCAGCTTCTGCTGGGCCTGGGCTCCGGCCAGCAACGGCGAGGCGGCCGGGCCGGATGGGGGAAGGCCGGGAAACGGGGGAACGACCGCCGGCAGCAGCACCATGGAAAGGCCCGCCAGCACAGCGGCCCAACGTTCTCGAACAGCCATGAAAAGATTCAGTATGGGGTTGATTCAGGCCAGGAAGCGGGCCAGGCGCTGCAGGCCATCGCTGATCGTGGCCGGGGAAGCGGCACAGGAGAGGCGGATACAGCGGTCGTCACCGAAGGCCACCCCTGGCACCGCCGCCAGGCCCACCTCATCAAGCAGGCGGTTGCAGAGGGTCATCGAGTCGAGCCCGTGGGCGCTCACATCGGGGAAGGCATAGAAGGCCCCCTCCGGCGGCTGCAGCTCCAGCCCAGGAATACGGCGCAGGCCGTCACTGAGCTGGCTGCGGCGCCCATTGAACTGCTCTGCCATCGCCTGCACGCAGTCGCGGGGGGCGCTGATCGCCGCCAGGGCGCCGTATTGGGCGAAGGTGCAGACGTTGCTGGTGGTCTGGCTCTGCAGGGCACTGGCGGCCGCCACCACCTCGCGCGGGCCAGCCAGCCAGCCGATGCGCCAGCCGGTCATCGCCCAGCCCTTGGCAAAACCATTGACGATGAACACCCGATCGGCCAGATCCGGCGCCACCGCCGCAAAGCTGTGGTGCACATGGCCCGGGGCCAGCAGGAACTCATAGATCTCGTCGCACACCACCGCCACCTGGGGGTGGCGCCGCAGCACGGCCGCGATCGCCTCGAGCTCCTGGCGGCTGAGCACCATGCCGGTGGGATTGCCAGGGCTGTTGAGCACCAGCAGCTTGCTGGCGGGGCTGATCGCGGCCTCGAGCTGCTCGCTCTGCAGGCGGAAACCCTGGGCTGCGGCGCTGGGCAGCCGCTTCACCGAGGCTCCTGCCAGCCGGGCGATCTCCGGGTAGCTGAGCCAATAGGGCGCCGGCAGCAGCACCTCGTCACCGGGGCCAAGCAGCACCTGGAAGAGGTTGTAGAGCGCCTGCTTGCCGCCGTTGCTCACCAGCACCTGCTCAGCGGCGCTGGGCACGCCGTTTTCCTGGCTGAGCTTGGTGGCGATCGCCTGCCGCAGGGCCGGCTCGCCGGCGGCCGGGCCATAGCGGGTATGGCCTGCCTCCAGGGCATCAGCAGCCGCCTGGCGGATGAAGGCGGGGGTGTCGAAGTCGGGCTCTCCAGCGCTGAGGCTGCAGATGTCGCGCCCTTCGGCCCGCAACTGCTTGGCTTTGGCGGTGATGGCGAGGGTGAGAGACGGTTGCAGCGCCAGGGCGCGCGCTGAAAGCAACCCGGATTGCGGCATCGCCAAGGGGCCTATCCACCCATCCTGCCCCATGCCACCCCGGGCCAGGGTTCGAGCTGCAACCAATTTGAGCTGCAACCACAATGTGGGCAGCGGCGGAACGCCATGGATTCCTTTGCGGATTCCTTTGCGGATTCCTTTACTGAGCTGGCGGCCGCCTGCGCCGCCTGCCGCCGCTGCGGCCTGGCCGAGGCCCGCCAGCAGGTGGTGGTGAGCCGCGGCAATCCCACCGCGCGGCTGATGTTGATCGGCGAGGGCCCCGGGGCCCAGGAAGACAGCGCCGGGGTGCCTTTTGTGGGTCGCTCCGGCCAGCTGCTCGACCAGTTGCTGGCCGCCGCCGGCCTCAACAGCAACGTTGATGCCTACGTGGCCAACGTGGTGAAGTGCCGGCCGCCCGACAACCGCAAGCCCACGGCCGCCGAACTGGCCGCCTGCCGCCCCTGGCTGGAGCAGCAGATTGCCCTGGTGGATCCGGCGCTGATCGTGCTGCTGGGGGCGTCCGCCCTCGAAGGGGTGCTGGGGATCCGCGGCGGCATCAGCCAGCGGCGGGGCCAGTGGCACACCAGCGAGGCGGAGTTTTTGCGCGGCCGGCGCCTGATGCCGGTTCTCCATCCCTCGTACCTGCTGCGCTTCAACTCCCAGGCCGAGGGCTCCCCCCGCGCGCTCACTGCAGCCGACTTGCGGGAGGTATGGCGATCGCTCACCCAACTCGGAGCTGCGTGATGGAGCTGCGTGATGGAGCTGGCTTGCCATCGCCACTTCCGCGTCGGCTGTGACAGGCTTTCTCAACCCTCCGGCCCCGATTCATGACCGGCACCCTGGCCCGCCCCGAAGCCACGTCCGCCACTGACTGGGCCAGCAACCCCCGCTACGCCACCAGCCTCAGGCGCCGCAAAACCCGCAGCGTGCGGGTGGGCGACATCTGGATCGGCAGCGATCACCCGGTGGTGGTGCAGTCGATGATCAACGAGGACACCCTCGACATCGAGGGGGCAACGGCCGGCATCCGCCGCCTGCACGAGGCCGGCTGCGAGATCGTGCGGGTCACGGTGCCGTCCCTGGCCCATGCCAAGGCGATGGGTGAGATCCGCGCTCGCCTGAAGAGCACCTACCAGCCGGTGCCGCTGGTGGCCGACGTGCACCACAACGGCATGAAGATCGCCCTGGAGGTGGCCCAGCACGTCGACAAGGTGCGCATCAACCCGGGCCTGTTCGTGTTCGATAAGCCCGATCCCAACCGCAGCGAATTTTCAGACGCCGAGATTGCAGCGATCGGCGAGCGCATCAGCGAAACCTTCGAGCCCCTGGTGAGGCTGCTCAAGGCGCAGGACAAGGCCCTGCGCATCGGCGTCAACCACGGCTCCCTGGCCGAGCGGATGCTGTTTCGCTTTGGCGACACGCCGCTGGGGATGGTGGAGAGCGCCATGGAGTTCATCCACATCTGCGATCGCCTCGACTTCCGCAACATCGTGGTGTCGATGAAGGCGTCGCGGGCGCCGGTGATGATGGCCGCCTACCGGATGATGGCGGACCGCATGGACGCCGAGGGGTTCCCCTACCCCCTGCACCTGGGCGTGACCGAGGCGGGCGACGGCGACTACGGCCGCATCAAGAGCACCGCCGGCATCGCGCCGCTGCTGGCCGAGGGCATCGGCGACACGATCCGCGTCTCGCTCACCGAGGCGCCGGAGAAGGAGATCCCTGTTTGCTACTCGATCCTGCAGGCCCTGGGGCTGCGCAAGACGATGGTGGAATACGTGGCTTGCCCCAGCTGCGGCCGCACCCTGTTCAACCTCGAGGAGGTGCTGCACGTGGTGCGCAACGCCACGGCCCACCTCACCGGCCTCGACATCGCCGTGATGGGCTGCATCGTCAACGGTCCCGGCGAGATGGCCGACGCCGACTACGGCTACGTGGGCAAAATCCCAGGCACCATCTCCCTCTACCGCGGTCGCGAGGAGATCCGCCGCGTCAGCGAGGCAGAGGGGGTGGAAGCCCTGATCGCCCTGATCAAGGAGGACGGCCGCTGGCACGATCCCTGAAAAGGCAGCGAATGACGCTAGCTTGATGGTTAATTTCCTGGCCTTGGGGGCTCTACTTTGATGGGCAGCGGTCGTGCCAGCCTGCTCGTGTTGGTTGGGGTAGGTGCCTGTGCGGCTACGGCGGTGGTCGCCAGCGAACTGGTGAAGGCGCCATCACCCGCCAGCTTGATCTCCGACAGCCCCAAGGAGGTGATGGATCAGGCCTGGCAAATCGTCTTCCGCGACTACCTCGACATCAACGGCAAGTACACGCCGGAGAAATGGCGGGTTATGCGCCGCGACCTGCTGGCACGCAGTTACGGCAGCCCCAAGGATGCCTATGAAGCGATCCGGGGCATGCTCGGCAGCCTGGATGATCCCTACACCCGCTTCATGGATCCGCGGGAGTTCAAGGAGATGCAGATCGACACCTCCGGTGAACTCTCCGGGGTGGGGATCCAGCTCAGCCTCGACAAGGACACCAAGGAACTGGTGGTGGTCTCGCCGATCGATGGATCACCCGCCTCGCGGGCCGGCGTCAAACCCAAAGACGTGATTACGTCCATCGATGGCAAGAGCACCAAGGGCATGAGCACCGAGGATGCCGTCAAGCTGATCCGCGGCCAGGCCGGCACCAAGGTGGTGATCACCCTGCGGCGCAATGGTCAGCTGCTGGAAACACCATTGACCCGTGAGCGGATCGAGCTGCACGCGGTGGATCGCCAGATCAACACCGCCGGCAATGGCGCCAAGGTGGGCTACATCCGGCTCAAGCAGTTCAATGCCAACGCCACCAAGGACATGCGCGATGCCGTGCGTGAACTCGATGGCAAGGTGGATGGCTACGTGCTCGACCTGCGCAGCAATCCCGGCGGCCTGCTGATGGCCAGTGTGGAGATTGCCCGCCAATGGCTCAACGAGGGCACGATCGTGTCCACCAAAACCCGCGACGGCATCCAGGACATCAAACGGGCCAACGGCCGCGCCCTGAGCACCAAGCCTCTGGTGATCCTGGTCAACGAGGGCTCCGCCAGCGCCAGTGAGATCCTCTCCGGCGCCCTTCAGGACAACAAACGCGCCGTGCTGGTGGGCCAGAAAACCTTCGGCAAGGGGCTGGTGCAATCGGTGCGGGGGCTTTCCGATGGCTCCGGCATGACCGTGACGATCGCCAAGTACCTCACCCCCAGCGGCCGCGACATCCACAAGCACGGCATCGATCCCGATGTGCCAGCCAAAATGAGTGAGCTCGAGGCCCAGAAACTGCGCCTCGAAGATCTCGGCAGCCGCAAAGACAGCCAATATCGGGCGGCTGAATCAACCCTGGTCAAGCAGCTGAAGGGAGGCACAATCGTGCGCCAGGTCTACAACCCCACCAGCGCCAACCTGCCTGCGGCTTTGCCAGCGAACTAGAGCCAGAAAGACCTCCTGCAGCCTGCCAATAATAAATAACTCAGGCAAAGACCTGATCTTGATCCTTACGCTTCCGCAGCCTAGCAAGCTGCTTTCGCAGGCCCCGAGCCAAAAGCTGACGCCTAGGGAAACATCTAATACTACCTTCAGGCCAAACCCCCATATCATAAGAGCGACCACACAAAAGCTCCAGCACAGAAGGCACACGAATCACAGATTGATGCGTACTTGTCATGTGGCAATGCACAAAAACATGATCGGAGAACCCTTGGGCATCGAGACGCTCAGGCCTACTCAGCATCAACTGCAGATTTTTGGCCAAAACATCCCGAAGACCTATCAATTCAGCCAAGCCGGCACGACCCTGCGAAGCCATGAAATGACCCACGAATGATAGAATCCACTGATGCTGCTGAACTGCAATGCCGTAATCAGTGGCATCGTCGGGCTCCAACACCGGCAGGGCGACACCGGACACGATCACATAGCCACGGGTGCTTGAGTGGGCCGCGCCCAGAGCCGCCTCAATCACCTGGCGGTAGCGATAATAAAAAGCACTCGCAACTGATCCAGGCTGATCACATAGAAAGCCATAAGACTTATCGGCCAACGATGCCACTGGAGAATCAGCAGTTCGGAACAAATAGAACCCCTCAATCACTCCTATTTTCAAATCACCCATATCGGCAATTCTGCGCAAGTTCACCTGCTGACTCCCCCGCCAGCCAATGTCGATCAAGGCGACTCGATCCTGAAGATTAAAATCACTCTCCTTGAGGTACTGTAGAACAGTATTACGAGCCTTCCTGGCCTGGGTTTCCACAAACGAACCAAATCCTGGATCGCAGAACAGATCTCTCAGGATGGCCCTTCGAGTCAACTCAGGCAATTGGGCATATCCTTCTTGCTGTATTGGCAACAGCCTCTCAATGCAATTTACAGATGCAAAGATTTGGTCGACGCTGCATTCAAGCCCCAGAGCCAGGTCGTCAAGGTTTCCGCACTCCTACAACATCCAAGCCGGCGGCCCGTCGGCCAGCTCTAGAACAGGCAGCTGCAGGGAGCGGCGAGAGACATAAAGATAATGGAGGCTCAGATCTGCAGCATCAGGCTGCAGCCTATCAATAATCTTCTGGAAAACCTGGCCATCACGGGCCAGGAAAAAGAGATGGCGAATCTTCCGACGCCGGCATTCGCTGACAACCCAGGCACAGAAGGCAGTAAGTAAGGGAGCGAACACAGAGCAGACTGGCTGGCTCAAGGCTGCTAAGGCCGGCTCGAGAGAATCCAATCCATGCTCGCTGCGGGCCAGAAATGCACTACGGGCAATCACCTCTGGCAGGCTGCCACCATTGCACAGGGCCAATTCATAGCGATTCATCGAAGCAAACTTAGCGGTGCCAGCTGGCATCGCGGTGCAGCCCAAATCAATGGATTCGAAAATGCCCGGTGCTGTTGGCCTCCAGCCAGTGCAGTGATTAACGGATGAAGCTGCCATAGCATCAAAGGCGAGACATCTACAACACGATGCTTAATCGAAGGTTAAATACGGCGAGAAATGCCAACATTGAAAACGCCTGAGAGCTCGGTGAAAAGCTCACCCCCAAAAGCCCAAAAACCCCATTGGAATTAGCAATTAATTCAGATGTGTCAGCCTTATAAGAGTGCGGCGGCAGCCCTCGATCCCAAGGCACACGAGCTGAAGCTAAAGCGCTTCCTGGACCTCACGGCGCAGCAACATATATAGATAATCAGGATCCTTGTATTGGGAAGGCAGACAGCAATGCAGCTTGGCCAGCCGGTGCCAGCAGACCGTGCGCTGAATTTTCTTGAGGCTGCGGCCTTCCCGAATCAGCAGGCGCATCGCCTTGCAATAAAGGGAATAGTTGGCTTCCAGTTCGCCGATCGTGAGCGAGGGAATCGAAGGAATCACAGAAACCATGACGTCGCCAGAGGCGGGCGTTCGGTGATGGACCCGCCCTCAGGTCTACGGCATTCACTTTCGATCGGCAGACAGCGACGGCGAGACCCCCATACGGGGACATTCCGGCCTTGCGCACTGCATCGGCAGACCTACAACTGCACCATGCCGCACCGCATGCCCTTGAGCACGGCCTGCAGCCGGTTGTTGACATTGAGGGTCTGCAGCAGCCTCTTGGTGTAGGTGCGGGCCGTGGCTTCACTCACCACCAGCTGCTGGGAGATCTCCCGGTCGGAAAGACCGCTGGCCAGCAGGTCGAGAACCTCGTATTCGCGGGGCGTGAGACGCGGGCAGCTGAGGTAGGGCAAGGTGCCCAAGCGCAGCGAAGGGCTGCGGTAGGAATGGTGACCCATCACCGCCATCACCGCAGCCTGCAACGGCCGCTGGTCGTCGATGAAGTCGGCTTCGGCCACCACCGCCTCGAGCCAGGGGGCATCGCTGTATTCAGCAGGGATCACATCTCCAAGGGCCAGCACCACCACCTTCAGGGCCGGTTGACGCTGCCGCGCCTTGCGCGCCAACTCGAAGCCGTTGCCGTCCTCGAGGTAGTCGGTGCAGATCAACAGCTCATAGGGCTCCCGATCCAGATAGGCCAGGCAGGCACTCTCATCGGTTACGGCACAGCCAATGCGGCTGCGGTCCTGGAAGCTCTCGCACACCGAACGCAACAGGAAGCGACCCTTCATGGCGATCGCGACCCTGCCGCTCACGGCCACCGAGAGCAGCACCTCATCGAGGGTGGTGCCATCGAGGCTCTCGAGATACGGGGTCAGGTCCATGGCACAGCTGAAACACTCAGGCGGTGGACCCGCCGGGCCGACCACCTCCCCCCAAGGGGTACGAACCAACCGTAGTCAACCGACCGGGCCGACAGGCTCAGCCTGGCCCGCGCTAGCAGCAACACGCCTCCAGTCAACCCCCGCGGAGAATCTCCCGATTCTGTTAATGTTGGCCGCAGTCGCGAGACCCCCGGCGTGAACGATGACCACCCTGTGCTCAACGCCCTGGATTCCCAGCTCCAGCAGCTACTCAGCCAGTATCAGCATGAGCCCAATGAGCAGACCCGATACCAGCTGGTGCGCCAGGAACAGTTGATCGCCCAGTGGGCACCAAGCCGCCTGGTCCCCTGAGCCAGGGGCAGATCCAGGGGCCATGGCAGAAGGTTCTCCATGAACTTCTGCCTCCACTCTTGCCGCCAGCCGGTCAGGGGTAGGGCCGCTGATCTAGACCGTGGATCGAGCCCGAGAGCCAGCCCATGTTTCTCAAACACCAACAGGACGGCAGCCTTGTAGAGGTGATCAACCTGATTGAGCTCTTCGACCCGTTCAAAACCTCCGTGGAAGGCCGCTTCCATGCCGGTGAGGAGATGCAGGATCCGGACACCTTCACCAAAGCCCATCTCAGCTTTCCCTCCGGCGAGGCCCTGCCGCGCTGCTGGGTTGATCCGAACTACCAGGCCGGCTGAGCTTTAATAGGCGAATAGGCCGCAGTCCAGGTGCTTGCCTGCAGCCGCTCGAGGGCCTCTGCTTCGCTAGTTGCATGGCGGGCGATGCCCTCCTGCACGGCCGCGCAGGCCACCGCTCTGGCCACCGCCTGCGAAACCTGGCGAACCGCCGCCAAGGGCGGCATCAAGGGCTGGTCTGGGTCGCGGGCGGCGGGGATCTGTTCGGCCAAAGCTGCCAGAGCGGCATCGATCATGCCCTCACTCACCTCGCGGGCAGCCACCGCCACGGCCCCAAAACCGAGCCCTGGAAACAGAAAGCAGTTGTTGCACTGCCCGATCGAGCGGATCTGCCCCGCCACTGGGACGTCGGCAAAGGGGCTACCGGTGGCCACCAGCAACCGCCCACCACTCCAGGCCAGCAGGTCGGCGGGATGGGCCTCCGCCAGGGCGGTGGGATTGGAGAGGGGCAGGATGATCGGCCGAGCGGTGCCGCGGCAGAGGGCCTCCACCACGGCCCGATCGAAGGCGCCGGCCACGGTGGAGGTGCCGATCAGCACCGAAGGCGCCACCGCCTCCACCACCGCCTGCAAACCGATGCGTCCGTTGCACTCGAGGCCGAAAGCGCTGGTCTGACAGGCGCTCTTGGCATAGGCGCGGGCATCGGCCCCGGGGGCTTCGCCGAGCAGCAGGCCCTCGCGATCGATCAACCACAGCCTGGCGCGCGCCTGCTGCTCGGAAAGACCGCGGTGCTGCAGCAGCCGCGCCAGTCGATCCGCGATGCCGCAGCCGGCGGTGCCGGCCCCGAAGATCACGATCCGCTGCTCTTCGAGCCGCTGCCCCAGCCCGCGCAGGCCCGCCAACACGGCCGCCGCCGCCACACCGCTGGTGCCCTGGATGTCGTCGTTGAAGCTAGGTAAGCGGTGGCGGTAGGTGGCCAGCAACCGCCGGGCATTGGCGGTGCCGAAGTCCTCCCAGTGCACCAGGGCCCCGGGCATCACCTTCTCCACGGCGGTGATGAAGCGCTCCAGAAAAGCGTCGTAGGCAGCAGCGCTCAGGCGTGGCTGGCGCAGCCCCGGATAGAGCGGCTCGGCCAGCAGCTCCGGCCGGTCGGTGCCCACATCGAGCACCACCGGCAGCACCCGCCGCGGATCCAGGCCCGTGCAGAGGGTGTACACCGCCAGTTTGCCCTGGCAGATGTGGATGCCGCCGATGCCCTGATCGCCGATGCCGAGGATCCCCTGGGAATCGGTGACCAGCAGCAGGGCAGGGGGCTCGGGGGCCACCTGGCGCAGGATCGTCTCGAGGGCATCGGCCTGCGGCGCCGCCAGATAGATGCCGCCTGAGGGTGAGCGGTAGGTGCGGCTGAACTGCTGGATCGCCTTGCCCACGGTGGGGGTGTAAACGATCGGCAGCAGCGCCTCGATGTGCTCCTGCAGCAGAGCGTGAAAGAGGGTGAGGTTGCTCTGGCGAATCGCCTGCAGATAGGCATAGCGTTCCAGATCCCCCTGCAGCTCGGAGAAGCCCTGCCAGCAGCGCTCCACCTGCTGGGCGAGCGTTTCCACCTGCCAGGGCAGCAGGCCCTCCAGGGCGAGCTGGCGGCGCTCCTGGCGGCTGAAGGCCGTGCCCTTGTTCAGCGCCGGATCGTGCAGCAGGGCTGCACCGCACAGCCTGGTGGCGATCGCTGCCGCCATCAACCCAGGCGCCGGTGGCGCCGGCCCGTTGCTCTGATCCGCCACATCGTGATTGCTGCTTAGCTCCCACTCTCGGTGGCAGCGGCCAGGCCTGAATCAGCGGAACGGATCATCAAAATCGCCGCCGGCAGGCCGCTCGGCAGCGCCGGGGCCGTTGTCTGAACCATCACCGTCATCGTGGCGGCGGCTGACCCGCACGATCGCGGGTGCAAACAGAAACACCATGGCGTCGAGCTGCTCCAGGTGGCCATCCATGGCGATCACACCACCGGCCACGAAATCTGCCGTGCGCTGGGCCACATCGGTTTCCAGGGCGGAGAGATTGAGCACCACCGTCTTCGATTCCCGCACCGCCAGCACCGCCGCCATGCCGTCGTCGAAGTCGCGGGCGTGGATCACCACCACCTCAGGCAGCCATGCCCCAAAAGGGGTTTCCATCGCCTCGCCCCAACCTGTGCGACCCAAGCTGGCATCGGTAGCGCCGAATCGCCAGCCGCCCGGCCTCAGGCGGCCGCCAGGCAGCTGCGGGCGATCACACCCTCTTCATCGGCGGGGATCACCAGCAAGGCAAAGGGCTGCAGCCAGCGCAGGGCCTGCCGCAGCTCGGCCTCCAGGGCCCGATCGTGTTCGCCGATGCCGCCGCTGAGGGCGATCACATCCACCCCCCCGAGGCTGGCGGCCATGGCGCCGATGCCCTGCAGCAGCTGGTGGCGGAACACGTCGATCGCCAGCTGGGCGCCGCTGTGGCCGCTGGCGGCCGCCTGGCGCAGCTCGCCCATATCGGCACTCAGGCCGGAGAGACCCAGCAAGCCGCTCTCGCTCTGGAGCACGCGCTCGAGGCAGGCGAGCGAAACGCCGCCGCGCAGCTGGTGCAGCAGCAGCCCCGGATCGATCGAGCCACTGCGGGTGGCCATCACCAGCCCCTCCAGGGGCGTGAAGCCCATCGTGGTGGCCACGCTGCTGCCCGCCTGGATGGCACAGAGCGAGCAACCGGCCCCCAGATGGCAGCTGATCAGCCGCAGGGGTGCCTGCCCAGAGCGCCCAGCCTGCTGCGCCTGCACCACTTCGCTCACGTGCTGGTGGTTGAGGCCGTGGAAACCGAAGCGGCGCAGCCCCTGCTGGCGCCAGCTGGCAGGCAGCGCGTAGGTGCGGGCGGCTGGCGGCAGGCTGGCGTGGAAGGCGGTGTCGAAGCAGGCCCATTGGGGCAGCTGCGGCTGCCAGCGCTGCAGCCAGCGCACCACCTCCAGGGCCGGGCCGTTGTGCAACGGTGCCAGCGGCACCAGCTCCGCCAGGGCCGCACAAACCTCGGAGCCGAGCCTGGTGGGGGCCGTGAATGTTTCGCCGCCATGCACAAAGCGATGGCCCACCAAGGCCACGGACTGGCTCCAGGGGGCAAGGCCCATGGGCAGCCATGGCGCCAGGGCGTCGTTGATGGCGCTGCTGAGGCTGGTTGGCCCAGCGGCCTGCGGCGGCTGCCAGCGGCGCTGATCCCGCCAGAGCACCTGGCCATCGTGGCCATGAAGGGAGGCCTTGAGGCTGGAGCTGCCGGCATTCAGCACCAGCACCAGCTGCCCGCTGGCGGCTGCGCTCATGCCGGATCGGACGGCTGCTGCCAGCGCCATGACGTGATCTCCGGCGAATCCATGCCATGCAGGTGGGCATAGCTGCGGTTGGCCAGGATTGCTTCCTTCATCCGCTCCTTCACGTGGGCAGCGCGGGAGCCGAGGGAGGGCACGCGGTCGATCACATCAATCACCAAACTGAAGCGGTCGATCTGATTGTTCATTGCCAATTCCAACGGCGTGTTGATATTGCCCTTTTCCTTGTAGCCGCGTACATGAAAATTCACGTGATTAGTGCGGCGATAGGTGAGCCGGTGGATCAGCCAGGGATAACCATGAAAATTGAAGATTACAGGCCGATCGGTGGTGAACAGGCTATCAAAATCCCGATCGCTTAGGCCATGGGGATGTTCCCTCGGTTCGGTGAGTGCAAAAAGCTTCACCACATTCAGCACCCGCACCTTAAGCAGTGGAATCTCGCGCCTCAGGATCGCCACCGCCGCCAGGGTTTCCTTGCTGGGGATATCACCGGCGCAGGCCATCACCACATCGGGCTCATCTGCGGCATTGCCACAGTCGTCATTGCTGGCCCAGCTCCAGAGGCCGATGCCCTTGGCCACATGGGCGCGGGCCTGCTCCAGGTTGAGGTACTGGAGATGCTTCTGCTTGTCGCAAACGATGATGTTGCACACATTCGGCTCCAGCAGCGCCTCCTCCGATACGGCCAGGAGGGTGTTGGCATCGGCCGGCAGGTACACGCGCACCACCTCGCCGCTCTTGTTGCCGGCCAGGTCGATGAATCCCGGGTCCTGGTGGGTGAAGCCGTTGTGGTCCTGCCGCCACACCGTGCTGGAGATCAGGCAATTCCAGGCAGAGATCGAAGAGCGCCAGGGGGCATGGTGGATGCAGCTTTCCAGCCACTTGGCGTGCTGGTTGAACATCGAGGCAATCACATGGGCAAAGGCCTCATAGGTGCTGAAAAAACCATGGCGGCCGGTGAGCAGATATCCCTCCATCATTCCCACCAAGGTGTGTTCGCTCAGCATCTCCACCACGCGACCATTGCGGCTGAGCTCACTGCCATTGCTGTCTTCCGGCAGGATTTCCGCCATCCACACCTTCTTGCTGCGCTCATAGATCGCCTGCAAACGGTTTGAGGCGGTTTCATCCGGGCCGAACACCCGCAGCGAATCGGGGTTGAGGCCGATCGCATCACGCAGCAGCTCCCCCAGCGGCGCGGTGTTCTCGTGCTCCAACTGGCCGGCGGCCGGCACGGGCACCTCGTAGGCCTCGAGGGCGGGGAGGCGCAACTTGCGGCGCAGCAGGCCGCCATTGGCATGGGGATTGGAGCCCATGCGGCGCGTGCCCTGGGGCCCATGGGACCGCAGTTCCGGCAGCAAGCGACCCAATGGGTCGAACAGCTCCCAGGGCCGATAGCTTTTGAGCCAATCCTCCAGCTGCTGCAGCTGGGCTGGATCCTCCTTGGGGTTGGGCAGCGGCACCTGGTGGCTGCGCCAGAAATTCTCAAGCTTTTTATCCCCCAGGGCCGCAGGCCCCGTCCAGCCCTTGGGGGAGCGAAGCACGATCATCGGCCAGGCTGGCCGCACCGCCTCACCGCTGCTGCGGGCCTCCCGCCAGATCTCCTGGATACGGCCAATGGCCCTGTCCATGGCCGCCGCCATCTCCCGGTGCATGGCCATCGGCTCACTGCCCTCCACAAACAGGGGCTCCCAGCCGTAGCCGCGAATCAGGCTGGCCAGCTCCTCTGCGGGAATGCGGGCCAGCAGGCTCGGGTTGGCGATCTTGTAGCCGTTGAGGTGCAGCACCGGCAGCACGGCGCCATCGCTGATCGGGTTGAGAAACTTGTTGAGATGCCAGCTGGTGGCCAGCGGACCGGTTTCAGCCTCGCCATCACCCACGCAGGCCAGGGCGATCAGCCCCGGGTTGTCGAACACGGCGCCGCAGGCATGGGAGAGCACGTAGCCGAGCTCGCCGCCTTCGTGGATCGAGCCAGGGGTTTCCGGCGTGCAATGGCTGCCGATATGGCCGGGGAAGGAAAACTGCTTGAAGAAACGCCGCATGCCCTCGGCGTCCTGGGAGCGGTCGGGATAGATCTCGCTGTAGGAGCCATCGAGATAGGTGGGCCCAAGCACGCCCGGGGCACCATGGCCCGGCCCCGAGAGGTAGATCATGTTGAGATCGCGCTCCCGGATCAGGCGGTTGGCGTGGGCCCAGATGAAGGCCTGGCCTGGACTTGATCCCCAGTGCCCCAGCAGGCGGTTCTTGATGTGCTCGGGCCGCAGCGGTTCCGCCAGCAGGGGGTTCTCGCACAGGTAAATCATCCCCACCGCCAGGTAGTTGGCGGCGCGCCACCAGGCATCGATCCGGGCCAGCTCCGGCTCCGACACCGCGGCCAGCGGGCCCGGTGACTGGGATGGTCTGCTCTCCAAGGAAGACATCGCGACGGCTCAGATCAGTGTCAGTTCACGATGCGACAGAACCTTGCAGCGATGGTTAAAGGCAGAGCTCTTGTCATGGTTTCAGCGTGAGCACGTGGCGGCCGCGCCCTAAAACGCGATACCCCTTTCGCTGCTGAGCGATCGGCAGTAGCACCGGGCGGCGCGATGGCGGAAGGCCCGATGCTGGCCGCTGCACCCCCACCCCAAATCCGGGCGCGAGACACCGCCCTGAGCGTTGCAGCGGCATTTGGAGTGGCAGCTGGAGTGGCAGCTGGAGTGGCAGTTGGGGTGGCAGTTACATCTGCAGCTACCCCGGCAGCGGCGCTGGAGATGGACACCGCTCCAGCCAGGCTGGAACTGCGCCGCACCAACCGCCTGTTGGCCGGCAGCGGCGATCCCATCTGGGAACTGCGCTTACAACTCCCTGAGGGAAGGCGCCATGCATTTGAGGCCTTGGTGGGCCGCGCCAATCGCCAGCTGGCCAACCGCCACCGGCTGGGCAGCCAGGCCCCCCTGCCGCCTGGGCGCTACCAGCTGGGAGTGGTGAGTGCGCTCAACCGGGAGGCAGAGCCGGAACTACCGGTGGAGCTGGGCAATCTGCTCTGGATCGGCCTGGTGCCCCAGTTCCGCACCGATCGCCTCGGCCTGGGCATCCACCACGACCCGAGCGCCGGTCGCAGCAGCGAGAGCGGCACCGATGGCTGCATCGGCGTGATCAACGCCAACGACCTGATCTCCCTGGCGGCCCTGATGGGCCAACACAAGCCCGCTGAACTGCTGGTGATGCATTGAGATGCATTGAGCCGATGGGGCCGCTGCCTCGCCGCCGATGGGCCTTCTAGCTCGAAGGGAGCTCCATCGAAGCCAGGCGCACCAGTTCCAAACCGCTTACCCCTATTTTGGCGGCGATTTTCTTGCGGTGGGTTTCCACCGTGTACGGCGAGAGCTGCAAGGCTTCGGCGATCTCGCGACTGCTGCCCCCCTGACCGATCAGGCTGAAGATCTGCCGCTCCCGCGGAGTGAGGCTCTGGAGCCTGGCCTTCAGCCCACCATCCCGCTCACCCCCCTGCAGGCAGGCCACCTCCTGCAGCAGCACGTCGTAGGCACGGGTTTTGTCGATCACGGCGTGCAGCATCGGCTGGAGCTGGGCCGGGCAGACAAAACTGCTGGCCTGGCCGGAGAGCACGATCACCCGGGGCATCGGATCTTGGCCCTGCAGGGCGGACATCACCGCCGTGCCCTCTCCATCAGGCAGGGCGAGATCCAGGATCAGCAGATCGGGGCTGAGTTCCAGGCAGGCCGCCGTGCCGTCGGCAACCGTTCCGGCGGTGGCCACCACGTCCAAGCCCGTGTGACTGCGCAAAAGCGCCACGAGCAGTTGCAGAAATATCACCTGGTCTTCAACCACAACGCAGCGCAGAGGAGAGGTTTCAGCGTCTGCCAAGCAGCTCTCCACGACCCGATGTTCGATCATTGTTTCAAAAATCAGAGGGAATCAAGAACTAAGAAAGGTTTCGTCATGGTTGGACATGGTCGAGCTCGGCTTAAACGCCAGGCCAAGGCAGGGGGCAACAGCGTTAGAATTAGATTTGACTCTTACCGGCGGATTGAACAAAAAACGCATAATACAGCCGAAAACGCACCCCACAGGTGGCATCATTTGGCACTTCCGCCACATACCCGCCCATGGGTATCGACCTTGAGGGGAGCTTCAAGAAATAATTAAAGCCAAGGTTCCCAGAAGCATCAGCGTTGGCCACCTACCACTTCAGTTCCTATCGGTTTTCCGACAACGGCATCCTCTGGCAGGGAGACCGCTTGGTGGCTCTCACGCCCCTGCAGCGGCGCATGCTCGGCTGCTTCTGCCGCAACCCCCGCGACCTGCTCAGCAAGGCGATGCTGATGGAACAGGTCTGGGGCCACGAGGACGTCAGCGAGATGAGCCTGGCCCGCTCGGTCCATGGTCTGCGTCGCAAGCTCGGCACGGCTCGCCAGGGCGCCGAGTTGATCCGAAACGTCTATGGCGAGGGATACATCTTCACCCCTGCCGTCGAAGTCGTTGAGGAATCGGCCAGCGCTGCAGTTTTGGCAGTTGCGGGCCTGGCCAGCTAACAGCCGCTTTGGCTTGCGGTCTGCAGGATCATCGCCCCCCAAGCGCCGCAATATCGGCGCGAGGCAGACGAATGGCGGTCGGCGACCGCCGACGGCCGAGCGGCGGCTCCATCTTGGATCGTTACGGCAGCGCGGCCTGGGCCGTGCTGCTCCATAGCGTTGATGCAGCACAGCAGAGCGCTCGCATGACCAACAGCCTCAAACGCCACCATCTGCGGACCCTGCAGGCCCTCTACGCCCATCCGCTGCAGCATGGGGTGCGGATCTCCAAGGTGGAAGCCCTGCTGCGCAGCCTCGGTGCCGAGGTGAGTGAACTGGACAATCGCCGCATCCGCATCCGCCTGCCCCAGGGCAGTGAAACCTGGCTGCATACCGGCTGCGGCCTGCGCAGCCCCGATCTCGATGGCGAAGCGGTGATGCGGCTGCGCCACTTCCTCCAAGCTGCCGG